>NZ_JAAKZZ010000040.1 GCF_011045075.1 Streptomyces boncukensis | reverse complement strand
GGGTGTGGTCATGGGGTGGGGTCCTCGTCGTCGAGGCCGGGGTCGTCGTCCTGGTCGGCGAGGTCGGTCTGTGAGTCGAGGGCGACGTCGTCGAGGTCGAGGTGCCGGCCGAATCCGAACGGGCTGCTGCCCGAGCTCGGTTCGGTGGGGAGTGCGGCGTACAGGCGGCGTGCGGTGCGCTCGATCTGCCGCAGCAGTGCGGGGTCGTCGGCGGTGCCGTCGGTCCTGATCTCGACCTCGCGGTGTCCGTCGGTGAGACGTACGCGCATCGGCGGGTGTGCCTCCCGTCGGCGGGGTTGGTCCGCGCAGGGCGGGCAGCAGCACCCGCCATTTGATCTCGTAGGTTCCGCCCTGCGCGGGGTGTGGGGGCCGCCGCCCCTCGGGGGGACGCGGGGCGGCGGCGCTGCCGACCGGCGGTGGGGAGTACCGGCCGGGGCTGTGGATGAGGGCATGAGAAAACCCCCGGCGGTGGTGTGTCCGCTTCGGGGGTTCATCGGGGCAGTTGCGGCGTTTGGGCAGCCGTCGTCTGCGGTCCCAGAGTGCGACACGTGATCTCCCTGGTCAAGCGGGGTGGCGACAGAGAGAGCAGGTCACGCGCGCCCGTCACTTCCGGTAGTAGCTCTCTCTACCGCCACCACAAGGGGTATGGGAGGGGAGGGGAACGCGCGCGCGTGAGGTCCCCGGGTTGTCCCCTGGGGACAGAATGCGATGACCTGCGGGAACGGATTTTTTCCGCGTTCCTTTCGTCGACGATTCGCGTGCGATTCGTCTTCGATTCGCTCTCGAATCGCGCGCGGAAGACGCGCCGCCCGGTGTGCCGGTGACGTCCTGAAACGCCCCGCCGGGCGGCGCCGGTAGGTCGTGAAATTTTACTGAAACTTTGCCTGTTGGGGCGGAGTGCGACACGATCGGCGACGCCGGCCGGTAGGGCGGGACCAGGCCCGGAACCCTGGCCGGTCTGCCCGAAGGTTCCGGGTGATCCTCGCAAGCGCGGATGGCGGTCCGCTGCCGTCCGCGCCGGAGGAGTAGGGCGCCCGAACACGGCTGCGCCCCGCCCGGCGGATGCCGAACGGGGCGGGGCGTGGCGCTCAGCGCGTTACGAGTGGCTCACCGAGGGATGCCGCGGTGAGCCTGCCCGCCAGTGCGGAAGGCGTGGTGCGCCTCGTACGCCTCTGCCTCTGTCATCGAGCCGGACTCGACGGCTCGGTCGATTCCTGCGGCCGTAGCCTCGAAACACGCCTCGCACTCGCCGCACTCGTCTTCGGGCGTGACGGCCCCGCAGTCGGGGGCGAACTCGTTGCTCATGCTTGGATCATCCTTCCGATAGGGGCGCCCCGTCCGGTGGTTCCGGGCGGGGCGCCTGTGCGGCGTCAGCCGTCGTACGGTTCGGCGCGGTCGGCGATCAGAGGTAGGGGCCGTTCGGCGTCGGCCGCGACCGCGCGGGCGGCGCGGGCGCGGCGGCGGGCTTTGGCGCGGGCCGGTTGCGGTCACGTGAGTTGACCGTGCGCACGTAGCCGTCGGTCACCTTGTCGAACCCGCAGCGGGTGAGCTGTTCGGCGACCTGCGTCGAGGTGAGGCGGGGCAGCGCCTCACGGACGCGCCGCACCGCGTCAGCCTTCGACAGACCGGCACCGGCGACGGCCTCGTCGACGATGCGGTCGGCCCGACGCTGCTCGTCGGGGTTGGGGATCGGGCTGCTCCCCGGGGCCGGCGCATTCTCGGCGGGCCGTTCGGGAGGTGCGGGCGGGGGCGGCGCCGCAGCGGTGAGTGCCTCGGGCTGCTGCACGGTGATGACGAGCTGCTGCGGCTGCGGCGCCCCGTAGTGATGCGGCGGCGCATCATCGCGGGTGAGGGTGTAGCCGGACGGGCGGGGGACGCGGTCGAGGACGATCGCGACGTCGAGTTCGGTCACGTCCTGGCCGTACTGCCGTAGCACGTCGGCGAGTTGCGCGAGGGTCAGCTCGGGCCGGGCCTCGTGCATGATGCGGATTGCCTTGCGTGGCGTCATGGCGGACAGCTCGGACGCGATCAGCTCGGGCGCCTCGCGGCCGGCGGCCGGTTCGGTCTCGGCCTCGCCGGATGCCGTGCCGGTGACGTGCGCGACGGCGCGCGCCTTCGTCTGGCTCCACGCTTGTTCACCCGCGAGCAGCCACCCGAGCCACCCGAAGACCGGCCACCGCATCGGGTGCTCGCCGCGGGCGATCCTGTGCCGTGCCCGGGTCGCTGCCCACGACTGGTCGAAGAGCAGCAGCAGACCGGCAGTTGGCGCGGCGAACATCAGGGTCGCGCCGATACCGCCGTCGATGTGCTCGGCGTGTAGGTGGTTGAGGTACATCGAGATTCCGGCTTGCAGCAGTGTCACGAGCCGGGGCCCGAGCGCGCTGCGCCCTTCGCGGACCGCTTCGCTCGCGAGGTGCAGGCAGGCGATCGCGATGCCGTCGAAGCACGCGGCGACGAGGGCGGCGAGGAACCAGGGGACGCCGTACATGTTGTGCGCGACGACGTACAGGGACCATGCGACGAGCCCGGCGGCGGCCGGTGCGATGATGCCGATCCCGATGCGCCACCCGAGGCGATTGCGCCATGCGGGCGGGTCCGTGCGGTCTGCGGCTTCGGTAGGGCGGGCGGGGTGTGCCCGGCTACGATCTTTCACTGTCTGACTCCTGCTTGCTCAGGTTGTCGGACGGGCTCCGGCCGGTCTCTCACCACCGACCGGGGCCCTTCTGTCTGTTGGGTACCTTGGGTGCGAGGCGTCCCCGCCACTTGCCTTGGCGGGGACGCCTCGTCATGCCGTCACGCGGGGACGACCAGCACGAGGCGGGCGGCGGGCCACGGGTCGCAGGTCAGCGACGGGCCGTACGAGGCGCTGTCGGTGCAGAGCACGATGGTCTCGCCCTCGGCGGGGTCGGCGAGACCGCACGCGCCGCACTGGCACGTCGGGTCGAACGGTTGCGGGTCGGCGGCGTACGCCTCTTCGAACCAGTCGACATCGAACCCGCCCTCACGGCTGTCGACGGCGGCGAGGACCGTGTCGCCCGCTTTCACCTCGTCGGCCCGCACCACGCGGGCGTTGGCGGGGTCGACGAGCAGCGGCGCGTACTGCTGATCGGAAGGGCGCGACGCGACGATCGCGGGCAGGTCGTCGAGCGTGGGGAACATGGTGTGCCTTTCGGGATCGGGCCCCCGCCTCGGACGTGGCGGGGGCGTGAGGGAGGTGCGGTTTCAGCGGCGCCGCAGGACCGGGCGGCCGACCCACCCGTCGGCGAACACGGGGTACGCGGCGAACTGGTAGATCGAGCGGCGGTGTTCCTTGCCCGACAGGCGGTCGCGGCGGATCGCCGACTTCATGCCGTCCGTGAGGCCGACGGCCGCCTCGGGGCTCGGTACGTGCAGGCGCCCGAGTTCGTCGGCCTCGGGGTGAGTCATGCGCAGTTCGTGAACGCTGCTGTCCTGCGCCTCGACGACGTACTCGACGGCGGCGCCGTCGATCTGCCGCAGGGCGGTCACGGCGTCGACAGTGGCGGACATGGCCGACTCGTGGCTGCGCTGTTCGCGCATGACGACCGTGCGGGTTCCGTCCTCGGCGACGTGCTCAACCGTGCAGCCGCCCGTGCCGTCGGCCCACATGCTGTGAACTCGGTACTCGCGGCCGCCGTACCAGAACAGTCGGTCGTGCTCGTGGCGGGCGGTGCCGTCGGTGACGCTGAGCAGCACGGGGAGGGCGGGCATCGAGCGGTCGTCGTCGAGGTCGGCGGCGGCGATCCATGCCTGCGAGCCGTCGCTGTGGTTGTAGACGAACACCGACTCGGGCGCGTCGGCGGGGGCGGTGCGGGTGTGCAGGACACGGCAGGGGGCGCCCGTGGCGGCGAGCCTGACGTGCATGTCGGGGGTGATCTCGTGGTGCTGCATGGGGTGTTGTCCTTCGGTGGTTGGGGCGGCCGCCCCCGCCACTTGCCTTGGCGGGGGCGCAACGCGAGTGCGGATGGAGTCAGGCGAGCTGCCGCGCGGGAACGACGAGGACGAGGTCGACGGCGGGCCACGGGTCGCAGACTTCCCACGGGTTGTCGTCGCCGAGGTTGACGAAGGGGCCCTCGTGGTCGGCCATCGTGGCGCAGGACCCGCAGCCGCACGTCGGGTCGTAGGACTTGGGGCGGGCGGTGTACTGGTCGTTGAAGTAGTCGGCGACGGGCATGCGGTCGCGGGGTGTCTCGAACGACGCGAGGACCGTGTCGCCGTCGCACACCTGCGCAGCGCGCACGATGCGGGCGGCGACGGGGTCGACGAGCAGCGGGGCGTGATCCTCGTCGTCGGGGAGTTCGGTCACGGCGACGGGGAAGAACTCGACGGTGTTGTCGGCGGGTACGGGCGCGGCCTCGCGGCGGTGCTCGCCGTCGCAGTCGACGCCGCGCTCGGCGCAGTCGCACGGGCAGGTGCAGCCCTCGGTACGCCTGATCCAGAACTCGAACGCGTCCACGCGGTGGGTACCGACGAGGTCGGTCTCGGCGAGGGCGTCGAGGCGGTCGAGGAACGCGTCGAACTCTCTCGCGTCCTCGACGTCCTCGGCGACGTTCGCGACGTCGGCGGCGAGCCATTCTCGGGCCCCGCCGAGGTCGCCGAAGCACTCGATCCGGTACTCGGGGGCGAGGCCGATCTCGTTGAATCCGACGTGAAAGCGGGTGCGGGTCATGGTGAGGCGGGTCCTTTCGGAAGGGGCGGCGCCCCCGTCACTTGCCTTGACGGGGACGCCTGCGGGCGGGCGGTTCAGCGGTTCAGGTGGGCGTCGCGCACGGCGAGCACGGCGGCCTCGCAGTACGGCCACGGGCCGTCGAGGTCGACCGACTTGCCGTCGATGTAGGCGGTCGCCTCGATGGGCTTTCCGGGCCAGACGATGCCGCGCTCGCGGGCGTCCTCGAACACGATCAGGAACCCGTCGGTGTGCCATGCGGCGGCCCACCCCGTGCGGTCGCTGCCGCGCAGCTCGGGCTCGGCGTCGAGGTCTTGGTCTTCCTGACTCATGGTGATCTCGCGGTACCGCCGAGGCTTGATCGTGACGATCTTGCGCGCCTTCAGCTTGCCGAGCGCGCGCTCGAATGCGGCCTTGCGGGTGGCGGCACCGATCACGACGTGGGCGTCGCTCGGGTGCGTGGTGCTG
Organism: Streptomyces boncukensis; assembly: GCF_011045075.1. Lineage (GTDB taxonomy): Bacteria > Actinomycetota > Actinomycetes > Streptomycetales > Streptomycetaceae > Streptomyces > Streptomyces boncukensis. The sequence continues at coordinate 20,628 of NZ_JAAKZZ010000040.1, read as the reverse complement.
TCTTCTGACACGCGGACGCATGCCCAGAAGCCGCGCACGTCGCCGAGACCCGTCGAGTTGAACACCTCGTACTCGTGACCGCCGATCCAGAAGCGCGAGCGGCCTTTGTAGGCGCGGGACAGCTTCGGCTCGGGTGCGACCTCGTCGAGCGGGTCGAGCTGCTCGGGGTAATTCCAGCCCTCGCCGCCGTCGTCGAACTTGATGCGGACGACGGGGCGTTCTGCGCCGAAGCCGTCGGGGCGCTTGTTGAGAACGGTTCCCTTGATCTCGCCGCGCGAGTGGCAGATGACTCGGGTGTCGGGCTGTACCTCGTCGTAGTGCATGGCTGCTCGTTCCCTTCGGCTGCGGTGTCGTGCTGACACCTCATTTATAGGGGGCTAGAAATACTTCCGTCAAGCCCCCTATAAAACGATCTTTCGCGGGCCCTAGAATCAGGGCCATGGAGAACACAGAGAGCGCAGCGCCGGACCCCCCGACCGGCGACCGGCCGAGCCCCGCAGACCTCTTCGAGATCGCCGCCGAGCGCGCCCTCGACGACTCGGCCGGTCCGGCCGAGCGTGCCGCGATGATCACCGAGCTACTCAAGGCGGTGGACCGGCGGCAGAAGGAACTCACCGAGACGCGCCGCGCCGACGTGCTCACGCTGCGGGAGACGATGACGCTCGCGAAGGTCGGCAAGGCGATCGGGCTATCGACCGGCCGGGTCGACCAGATCGCCAAGGGGAAGTAGCCGGCCGGCCCAGCGCCGGCCGCCGCTGCGCACCGACCAGGACGAGACAGCGGCGGCCGCACGTCATGCCGCCGCTCGTGCGCGGGCCCGCTCGGCGCGCTTCGCTTCCCGACGACGACGCCGCCGCTCGGCCTCGCCGAGGGCCTTTTCGAGGCCGACGAGTTCGTGCGGCGCCGCCCAGGTGCGGCGCCCCTCGACGACCGGTACCGGGGCGCCGCAGTCGTACCCGTTCGCGCAGGTCACGGTGTCCGCCTCACTGCCGCCGCGGTGCATCGTGAGTGCGGCGCCGCACCACGGGCACGGCCGGTCGTCCATCGGGTATGCGCGGCGCTGTTCGATGCCGACGGTCCGCTCAATACGTCGGGCCGCCTCGCGGGCAACCCGGCCGATGCGGCTTCGCTGCGCCTCGTCGAGCGGAAGGAACGGACCGGCCTCGTCGTGCAGCCGCGCGAGCAGCCACTCGGCGGCGCGCGGCGCGGTGCGCTGCTCGCTCAGGTTGTAGCGCCACCGACGCCGGTCGGCGGCGTCGCGCGTGGCGAGCAGTTCGAGACTGAGCGCCGTCTCGTCCCCGGCGATCGCGCGGCGCGGCGGGGCGATCGGGGAGCGCTGCACCTCGGCGGCGATCTCGTCGGCGAGCGAGCACAGCGCCGCCTCGACGGCGCGGCACGCGTCGACGACATGCAGCCGCAGCGGGGCGGGCTGCTCGGCGAGCACGAGGTGCTCGCGCTCAGCCGGTCGCGTGCGGTCGAGCGCGACCTCGGCGGCATCGTGGGAGTCGAGGGCACGCAGGTACTCGGCGCCGGTGCGGGGTGTGGCGGTGTCGATCAGGTCTCGCATGTTCTGCCAGTGGTCGAGGACGACGCGCAGGTCGTCGGCGGCGATTCGGGCGGGGCGGGCGGTGTGCTGCATGGGTGCGCTCCTGGTGGTGCGTCGGGGCGTAGGGTGATCGCACCGCGTATGGGGCGCCCCGGATTGCTGGCCGGCATGGGGCGCCCCGGCGTCGTATTCAACGGCGCCTCGGCGGCGCCGCGGGGCGGGAACGGGAGAGAGGGCCGGGGTCGCGGCGGCACGCCCACCGGCCGAGAGGCACGCAGGACACGAGCCAGACGGCGAGGACGACCAGGACGACAGCCCCGTTCATCGGTCGGCCTTGTCGGCGAGCGGGCGAACGGTGACGGGCTGCTCGGCGTCGAGTTCAGCCGGATCGACGACGGCCGCGGTCGCCGTCCAACGCAGCACGCGGCACTCGTTGTTCGGCAGCGCGGCGCGGGTCTTGTCGAGCGCCTCGCGGGCCGCCGCCGGGGTGCGCAGCGCGAACGCCATCGGAACCCAGTGCGAGCGAAGCGGGCCGTCGCCCTTCAACCGGGCCTCGACGGTGTACTCGACGTCGCCGACCGGCATGTCGGCCGGCTGCTCGGGTCCGTGGCCACAGACCCCGGTCTCGTCCTGACCGATCACGGCGCCACCCGTGCGCGGCTGCTCTTCGGCGGGCGTGCTGTGGTCGCTCATGCTGCCTCGTCCTTTCGTCCGTCCGCGGGCATGAACCGGGCGATGCTGCGGATCACGCGCACCTCGACGAGGTCCCACGCGCGGTGTGCGTCGGCGATGATGCGGCGCCGCTGGTCGATCAGGGCGTGATGCGCCGCGACCGCCTCGGGCAGCGACCTCGGCTCGGGCTGCGCGAGGTGCACCTCGATTCGGCCGACGGCGGCGCGGTCGAGGATCGCGTCGAGTTCGGCGTACCGGGGCGCGTCGTGATGCGGCTGCCGGTGGCGCCACATGCGGACTTCGTCGAGAGCGACCTTCGCGACGCGTGCGGCGTCGACGAGCTGCTGCTCGCCGGTCGGGTCGGGTGCTGCTGCGGTCATGAATTCCTCGCGGGTGCTGAGTGCGGGTCACAGGGGGCGCAGGTCGTCGACTGCGCGATACGGGGCGAGCTCGTACGGGGCGCGGGTCGCGGGCCGCGCGTACCCGGCGAGCGGGTCGTCGGGGCCGGGGTCCTCGAACAGCTCGGCGAGGTCTTCGTCGCTCATGTCGGCGAGCACGTCGAGGTCGGCCTCGTCGAGGTCGTCGGGGTCGAACTCGAAGGCGGTCACGCGGCATCACCCGCCCGGGTCGTGAGCCACGGCGCGAGCGCGGCGAGCACGGCGTCGACGCGTCCCTCGGCGCGGTCGGCGACGCAGCGGCACGGGGCGGTGCGGTGACAGTTCGGGCACGGCACGGGCTTACGCAGCGCGTGATCGAGAACGCGGCGCAGCACGAGCGGCGCGGCGAACGGGTCGACCGGCGCGGCCGCGACTGCGGGCACCGGCTGCTCGTCGTCCTGGTCGACGAACACGATCTCGGTCGCGCCCTGGTGACCGTGGATCGTCTCGACCGAGACGCGGCCGCGGTCCCAGAACACGACGCTCGGGTGCTCGCCGCGCCAACGGATCGACGCCGTGCCGTCCGGCCACAGCACCCCGTCGGCGACGTCGCCGACGCCGCTGATACCGGACACGTCGACACGGCGGCGCAGGACGAACCGGCGAGGCGGCGCGAGCCGCTCGTCGGCGAGCACGATGCGGATCTCGGTCATCGGGCGATCCCTTCGGGAACGACGCCGGCATACTGCGGACCGGCCGTGATCTGCCATCCCTGCGCCGTGAGCGCCCGGACCGCGTGCCGGGCCTGCGTCGCGGGAGTGGCGTTCGGGTAGTCGGTGACGGCGTCCTCGATGGCGGCCGCGATGACCGCGACGCACGCGTCGGCGATCGGCTGCTCGGCGGGGCTCATGCGATCGCCTGCCCCTCGTGCTGAGCCGCCGCGTAATCGCTCTTGCGGTCCGGGTGCGTGCCGGTCATGTCCCGGCCGCGTTGCAGCGTCCGGCACCGTCGGTTCGCATCGGCCCCGCAGGTGCGGCAGCGCATGGCGAGTTCGGGCGGGCCGGTCGGACGTTCCCGCTTCGGGAACAGCGCCGCTTTCGCCGCGAGGTAGCCCTCGGTCGCCGGGGCCGGCTCGACCGCGCGCCCGATCCGGCCGACGAGCTCTCGCACCTCGCGGGGCTGCTCGGCGCCCGTGACGACCGCGGACCGCCCGGCACGCAGCGCATGCACGTACCCGGCGGAGTCGTCCGGGTCGAGCTGCGGGTGCGCGCTCGGCTCGAACGTGCCGACGTGTCGCGCCATACGGTCGCGGACGGTGTCGCGCCACCGTGAGGTGATGTCCTTCGGCATCACCGGCCACGCCGACTCGGCGTAGTGCCGACCGACCGCCTCACCCGCGAAGTCGAGCGGCACCTCGCGCAACGCGACGGCCCACAGCCGAACTTGCGCCTCTTGCTCGGCCTCGTCGGTCTTCACGACCCGGTCGTCGACGAGGCTGATCTCGCGGAGCAGCCTGATCACGTCTTTCGCATCCATCGTCAGACCTCCCCGGTCTGGTCGAGCAGCCTCGCCAGTCCCGCGCGCTGCTGCTGCCCCTTGCTCTGCTGCACGGCGTTGAACGGCACGACGACCCCGCCGCCCGCCCCCGGCGGCGGATCGGTGCGCTCGTTCTCGGCCCACTGCTGCCACCGGCCGCCCCACGCCACGGCGCACACGCGGTCGTCGAGCTGCCGCCGGACGAACTTCCGCGTCACGGCGACGAGCTGCTGCGCGGTGAGCTGCTCGCGGCCCGCGTCGGCACGCGCAAGCTGTGCGGCGCGTACGTCCTCGTCGCTTGGCTGCCAGTCGGCGGGGATCGGCCGCGGGGTCTGCGGGCCGCCGTCCCTCGGCGCCTCGTTTCGCCGGGGCGGCCGCGGCGTGCCGCCCCCGTCGTCGCCGCCGGACCCCGCGCGCTGCCGCCGCTTCTTCTCCGCCTCGCGGCTCTTGCGGCCCTGCACCTTCGCGCGCGACGGGTTGTATTCGAGGTAGTCGTGAATCACGAAGTCGCCCGGCGCCGGCTGCTGACAGTCGGGGCGCGGGCAGGTGTGCCCGTGCTCGTGCCACAGCCCGGCGGCGACGAGCTTCGCGATCTGCGGCTTCGAGCCGTACATCTTCGCGACCGCGCCGGGCACGATGCCGTCGGTCAAGTGCTGCGACACGTACGAGCCGCAGCGCAGCCACAACCCCAACGCCGCGTTACCGGCGGCGACCACCTTCGGGTGGGTGTGGGCACTGTCGTCAATGACGAACCAGGGCATCGGACTTGCTCCTACGCGTCGAGGGCGAGCTGCCCCTCGGGGGTGGATGTACGGGAGGTGCGGGGGCGCGGCTGCGGGGCCGCGGGCGCCGCGCACTGGTGGTCGATCACGTGCGGGTGCGGGCAGTCGGGCGGGTGCCTGCCGCCGAGCCACCGCAGATCGGGCCCGCCGGCGACGGTGCGCAGGCACCACGCGAGCCGGTTCGGCTCGACCAGGGCGGCGGCCTCGGTGGCGGTCAACTCCCGGGCATCCGCCGTGACGTCGAGCGCCGCCCGGTGCCCGACGAGCTGCCGCAACATCGTTTGGCCGCAGCGGCAGCGCACGCGGCGCGCGCCGCCGTTGCGGCGGGGTGGCCGGGTCATCCGTGCTGCTCGATCCGGCTGCCGTGCCGCTTGCGGTCGAGGTGCGCCTGATAGTCCGACTCGGTCGGGTGCGCGTCGAGCGCCTCGGCGACTGCGTGCTCGGCGTCGTGCGCGCCGGGTCCGAGCTCGTCGAGGGTGTCGTTCATCTTCCGGCGGCGCATCATGGCGCGCATGACCTCGGCGACGAGGTGTGCCTGCCGGTCGTCCTGCGCGACCTCGGCGAGGGTGACCCGCAGCTTCACTTGCGGGTCTTTGTCCTCGCCTTCGGCGTGGCCGGTGTACGAGGTGCTGCGCAGTTGCACGATCGCGAACACGCTCGTGCCGGGCCGCTCGAAGAGCCCGCGACGCTGGTCGGCCGTGAGCGCGGCGTGCAGGAAGGCGGCCCCGCTATCGAGCTTCACCTCGACCTCGGCGCCGTTGTCGATCTTCGGCATGGGTGTCACGTCCTTCGCTTGCTGGCGTGCTGCTTGCGGCGGGCGGACCGCAGCGCGGCCGCCTTCCGCACGTGGGGGTCGGGGCACTCGTCGCGCATGTGCCGCTCGGCTCGGATCACGAGTGCCTCGACCGCCTCGTAACCGACGGCGTCCTCGGCCGGGCGGCGGCAGGGGCACGCGAAGTCGGCCGAGGCGAGGCTCTTCGCCTTCGCGTGGTCGAGGCGCACTCGCAGCCCGTATCCGGGGTTCGGGCCGCAGATCGTCGGGCCGACGCCGGTCATGCGGCGAGTCCGAGCAGCCGGCGCAGTGCCGACTCGGGCATGCGCGTGAGCAGATGGCGCAAGGCGGCGGCCGCCTGCGGCGGAACGACGCCGTTGCCGAGGGCCTTGAGCTGCGCGTTCCGTACCCCTGGGGCTGTCATGCCCGCGGGCGCGGGCACGCCGGTCACGTGGCCGCGGGGGACGCCCATCATCCACTCGACGAACAGCGGATCTAGGCGACCTCGATCGTCAGTTGGCCGGGGGGCGTGGCTTCCGCACGTTGCTTCCCACTGCCTGACCGCCTGCTCGAAGTCGCCCCACGCAATGTCGGGTTGCCACGTGTGTATGTGGACGTCGACCGGTCCGCGTCGGGCGCGACCGGCGTCGGCAGCAGCGTCGGGGCGAGCGAGGTCAACGACGGGCGCACCGCCGCGCCTTCGCTCTCCGACTGGTTCGAGCCGTACGCCGTCGCTGTCGGCGTCGGCAGCAGCCGCGCCGCGTCCGTGAGCGTCTGCCCGTACCCGTCCCCGTACGCCGTCCCGTTCGTGCGGAAGTTCGCGGTCTCCTTCGCATCCCCGGCCGTCGGCGTCGGCATGAGCCGAACCGCCGCACTCGGCAGCGTCAGATCGCCCGAGCTGCCCCGCTGATTCGGCCCGCCCTTCGAGCCGTCCGTCGCCTTCGGCGTCGGCAGCAGCGGCATACCCTTCTCGACCTCGTCCGCGAGCGTCGGGCCGTGCCCCCCGCGCTTCCGCTTGTCCGGGTGCTGCGTGCCCCCGTTCACCGCGAGGTTCGAGGTCGGCGTCTTGAGCAGCTTGACCACGTTCGGCAGCCCGTCCTCGAACCCGTCGCCCTTCCAGTCCCGAGCCCGCGGCGTCGGCAACGCGGCGATCCGGGCCCGCAACGTGTCGTTGCGGTTCCCGTCCAACCGGCCGGGCCCGTTCCCCTCCTTCGTCGTCGGGGTCGGAAGCAGCATCCCGAGGGAACGCGAGGATGAACTCGCGGAACCGCTCATGCGGAGCGAGGATCTCCGCAGCCCGTACGCCTGCCCATTCCGCATCGAACCCGAGGCCGGCCAGGTCGCCGAGTACGGCGCCAAGAGCTCGAAGAACGAGGGTTGAGCCGCCGGTACGGTCCAGATCCTCAGACCGGGGCTCCATTCCGCGATCAGCGTTCTGCGAGAGGATTCCGCGGACATTTTCGATCACCACCAAACGTGGTCGCAGGACTTCGATAGCCCGGGCGACGTGCAGCCATAGTCCCGAGCGGGTGCCCTCGGCGATCCCGGCGCGATTGCCGGCGAGGGAAAGGTCTTGGCAAGGGAACCCCGCCGTCAGAACGTCGACCGGCTCGACCTGTGACCAGTCGACGGCCGTTATGTCGCCGTGGTTGGGGACCTCGGGCCAGCGGTGCGCGAGGATCGCGGCCGCGTACTGGTGACGGTCGTCCGGGTCGTACTGGCAATGCCACGCCACCGAGGCGCCGAGCACCTCACCGACAGCCATGTCGAGCCCGCCGTATCCCGAGCACAGAGAACCGATGCGCAGCGTCATGCGACGGCCCCCGAGCTGCGCCGCTGCCGCAGCTCGACCGGCCACTCGACCACCGACAGCCGGTCGCGCTGCGCCGTCGGCATGTCGAACAGCGGCGCCCCGCAGGCGTCATGACCGGCAGCGCGCAGCCACCAGGCGTCGCACTGGTCGCCGCCCTTGTCGTCGGCGAACTCAGCGCCGACTGCGAGGTATGCGGCCGCAGCCATGCGGGCTTTGTCGGCGCTACCGTGATCGGCCGCGAACTGCTTGAGCGTCGCCGGGGAGATGTACGCGTACGGCACGTCGGCGTCGAGCAGCGCGCCGACGACGACGCCGTGCAACTTCCCGATGATCTTGAGGGCGGTCGCGTGCATCTTGGTCGGCAAGTCCTCGACGACGACGAGGTGCGGGCGGTGCTCGGCGAGATCGTCAGCGACCGGGTCGCGGATGTGCAGTAGTCGGCGGTCGGCGTCGGCCGCTCGGGTCTTGATCCGGTACGTCGTGCCATCGGGCAGGCACACGCCCGTCGAGGTGATCGACAGATCGAGGCCGATCACCCGCAGCCCGGCCGGGGCCGCGATCGGGTCGGCGAGCGGATAGGCAGCACCGGGGGAAATGAGTCCGGGGGCGGTCATGTCATGCACCACCCGGAGTCGCACAGCCCGTCGGCCTCGTCGAACATGGGCAGCAGGTCGACGCCCTCGGATATCGCCTCACGCAGGGGGCGGCCGAACCGGGTGAGGTAGACGTGATCCTTGCCGAGCTCGTCGCGGCGCTCGTTCAACAGGTCTTCGAGCTGGCACGACCTCTCAAAGAGCTCGGGCTCGTCGCGGCGCTGGTCGTGCCAGGTTTCCGGCCGGTGGAACGGGCAGAACCAACAAGAGGACTTCGGTGGCACAGGCAGACCCGCCTCACGGATGACCCGCGCGCAGTCGATGCGCCGCAGTCCGAGGTCGAGCAGCGGGTACACGATCCGCTCGTGCGGCTCCGTGCGCCGGTTGTTCGCGCGCTGAATCTCGTCGACGCTTATGCCGATCCCGATCGTTGCCGGGGCCTCGGCTGTGGCGCCGCGCCGCTTCAATTCCTTCGCAATCACCTTGATCTTGAAATCAGCGGTACAACTACGGGTGCCGGGCGCCCCGTTGGACATACGCACCGGGATCGGGAGCGAGCGCGACCCCTTGCGCGTGAGCCGCTTCCACAACGTCTCGACCGTCCCGTCGTGCTTGATGCGGTCGAGGGTGACCAGCTCGATTCCGTGCTCGGCGGCGAACGGTCGGGCGTACTCCTCGACGTACCGCAGCGTCGCCGGGTTCTCGGAGTCGTCCCCGACGTTGGCGAACAGGAACAGCGGGAAGTCGATACGCCCATGCGCAGCGAGCACGAGCAGCGCCGTCGACTGCACGCCGCCGCCGAACGAGACAGACCGCAGTGTCGTGTCGGTCATTCCGCACCACCGACGACCGGGGCGAGCGGCCCGTACACCGCGCGCACGACGTCGAGCGGCTCGGATACCGACCCGTCGCTGCTGCGCATGATCGGCGTTCCCTGCCGGTCGAGGCTGCCGTGCCACCGCCACGCCTGGTCGGTGACGTCGCGCCACGCGAGCGAGAGATCCCACGCGTGCCCGGTGCCGTCCGTCCACAGCCGACGGGCGCGGTCGAGGCTGCCCGCATGCGCGATCAGCGGTTCGCCGGGCCGGTCGTGCTGCGGCTCAGGCTGCGGCAGGCACGGGCCGACCGGGTGCTCGGCGGCGAGCTGCGCCGCGACGTACCGCAGGATCGCGGCCGCCCGCATCTTGCACATTCCGGCGCCGTGCACCTCGGCGACGCCGTCGGCGTCGATCGTGACGACGAGCGAGTGCTCGTCGAGGTCGACCAGCTTGATTCGCGGCGTCATGCGGGTGCCCCCTCGGTGCTCTCGGCCCACGGGCGCAACGGCCACGCGCGGTCGACGACGGCGGTCGGATCGGTCTTGCGGAAGTGCTGTTCGAGCCCCTCGGCTTGCTCGGCGGCGAGCCGGATTTGCAGGTGGTGCAGCGCCTCGACGTCGAGCCCGGCGAGTTCGCCGAACCGCGGACGCCGGGCCGTGCGAATGTGCTCGGGCCACTGCTCGCGGTCGGTGTGGGCGAGCCACCCGATCCGGTATGCGATCCGGGCCGCCTGCATCGCGTCGTACTCGCAGCCGTGCGCGTCGTCTTCGACCCACGGCAGCCCGTAGACCTGCGCGAGCGTGACGAGCTGCCGCGCGCCCTGCGTCTCCGACGGCCGCTTGCGGTACGGCAGCGCGTGCGTGTCCAGCACCCGCGTGTCGATCACCGGCCACAGCACGTCGTCGACGAACCGGTCGAGCAGCGTCGGCAACCCGTACCGGCGGCACTCGCGGTCGAGCAACGTGAAGTCGTACGGCACGTTGTGCCCGACGATCGGCACCCCTGCGGCGAGGTAGCCCGCGAGCGCGGCCGCGACCTCGTCAACGACCTCGACGGCCGGGCGACCCTTCGCGCGAGCGTGCTCGGTCGTGATGCCGTGCACGGCCGCGGCGCCCTCGGGGATCTCGACCCCGGGGTCGGCGAGCCACGACGATGACACCGCCTCGGCGCCGCCGCCGAGCCCGATCACAGCGGCGGTCACGACGCGGTCGGCCTCGACGTCCGTGCCCGTCGTCTCAAGGTCGAACGCGCACAGGCGCCCGAGGTGCCACGGCGTCACGAGGCACCCCCGCCGGGCTGCGCGACGGCCGGCCACGCGGTAGGCGGCTCGGTGTCCTCGACGATCTCGGCCTCGACCGCGCCGTCGGCGTCGAGCTCGTCGCCATCCTGGCCGTCGTCCTCGACGACGCCGGTCCGCGGGTCGACCCCAGCCTCGACGTCGCGGGCGATCTGCATGAGCTGCTGCGACAGCTCGTCGCCGCCCTTCGGGTCGACCGCGCCCGCCTCGTTCGCCCGGCGCCACACCTGCCGCACCTCGTCGGCCGTACGGCACGCACGGGCCTCGGCGAGGTAGTCGGGCCGCTCGGCCGGGGCTGCCGCGATCGCCGGGCGGTCGAGGCTGCTCGGGTCGAGCGCGGCCGCCGTCGAGATCGGCCCGTTGAGCGCGTGCCGCAGCTTGGGCAGCGACGGCACCACCATCACGACCGGGAAGTTCTTCGTCTGCCCGCCCGCGACCCGCGTGCGCTGCTCGATCCACATGCGGACCGGCATCATCGACCGGCCCTCGGTCGCGGCGAGCACAGTGTCGATCCCGCCCGCCATGGCGTCGGCCGCGTAGTAGCTCTTCGATTCGAGCCGCCACACGCCGAGGTCAGGCAGGTCGGGCAACATCACGTTGATACGGCTCGTCGGCTTGCAGACCTCGCGGGCCGACCGCAGGTGCCAGTCGTCGCCGTACTGCGCGAGGCAGAGGCACGGGCGCCGGGCGAGCTGCTCGGTCTCGCCGTCGCAGCGCCGGGCGCAGCCGCCCCCGCTCCACATCTCGTACGACTGCGACAGCGGGTCGCCCTGCGGCAGGATCGCCCGCAGCTCGCTCGCTTCGGTGATCACGCGGAACTGCGTGACGCTTTGGTTCTGCGGCGTCCACTGCTCGACGGTGCCGCCGTACAGCTCGGCCGCCGCGGCGACGTAGTCGCGCGAGTGGCTGCTGAGTACGAACGTCATGCTCTTGACCGGCACCGGCCGCTTGTTGGGATCCGAGTGCGGTCGGCTGTAGCCGGTGCGGATACGGCCGAGCTCGGCCGCCTGCCGCTTCATGGTCATGATGCGGGAACCCATGGGTCACGCCTCCTTTCGTTCAGCAGACCCCGGCGCCCACGGCGGCAGGATCGAGGGAAAGTCGGCGGGAGAGGCGTGCAGGTGCCGGGCACTGCGCAGCGCGCCGAGGAACGCCCGGAACACCGCGCGGTCGCTCGGTAGCTCGATCAGCCTGAACCCGCGCGGCCGCAGGTTGAGCACGGCCGTACGGCGCGGCCGCGGCGCGGGTACCTCGGCGTCGTCCGGCAGCAGCGCGACCTCGGCCCACCGGTACGCGGCGAGCTGGTACGGCTGCTCGGCGTAGACGGTCGTCGCCGGCTTCTTCGTGCTCGTCTTGTAGTCGATCAGCCACAGCTCGCGCCGCCGCCCCGGTCCGGTCGGCAGCCACAGCCACAGATCACCAGTGCCGGCGTAGCCGTGCCGCCGGTTGAGCACGGTCGTCTCGACCGCCTCGACGTCGCGGTCGAAGTCGACTCGCCATAGCCGGAAGAACCGGGCGAGCTGCCGCGCGTACGGCTCGACCTCCGGGTCGGCCGGGCTCGGGGAACCGATGACGAGCGCGTGCGCGCGATGGTGCACGCGGGTGCCAAGGTCCGAGGCGCGCTCACGGTGCGTGTTGGGCAACGCGATCAGCTCGCGGCGCAGCGCGGCCGGTTCGGTCCGGGCCCGGTGGGCGACGGCAATTGGGTCGGCGAGCACTGCGTCGGCGACGAGCCCGGCACCCCACGGCACAAGCGCGGGCTTGTGCACGGCGCTGCCGAGCACGTTCGTCACACTCACCAGGTCCGGGCCGCCTACCGGGTCGCGGTAGTAGCGACCCCGGTCGGTCGCAACGGCGTGCTTCGGGTCGGTCACACCGCACCCCCGGGCAGGGTGAAGAACCGGCGGGCTCCGGCGTCGTGCCGGTCCAGTAGTCCGCGGTGGGCGAGGGCCTTGAAGTCGTCCCGCGCGATCGCCCAGTTCGGTCCGTCCCCGGTGCTCCGGTAGAACAGGTGCGTGCGGCCGGCCATCCACTCGCCGCCCTGGGCGCGGATCGCCTCGATCAGCACAGCACGGCGGGCGTTGGGCCCCATCACGGCCGCTCACCACCCGCGGCGCGGCGGTCGGCGTTGAGCAGCTCGACGAGGTAGTCGACGAGCGACGGGTCGACCTCGACAATCGGATCGGGGCAGCAGTCGAACGCGGTCGGGTCCTCCGACGCGATGTGGTCCTCGTCGATGCACACGGGCCCGATCGCATTCGGCCCGTCCGAGCTGATACCGAGGAACGTCGGCCGCCACTCCGGCAGCTCACTGCCGGACGTCGTGGCAAGGAACGCGGCAGCCGCGTGCCGGGCATCATCGAGCGCACTCATGCGATCGCACCTCCCGCTCGACGCTGCCTCGGGATCTCGACGACCGTGCTCGGCTCGGTGCAGTACGCGGCGATCAGCACACCGAGCCGCACAGCGGTCGGGCCGACGAGCCGTATGCGGGCGCTGCCCATGTCTTCGACGAGCTGTTCGACGAGCCTGTCGCGCTCGTGCTCGGCGTGCCCGGCGCCGTCGAGGTGCCGCTCGCTCGCCGCGGCGGAACCGAGCTCGGCGATACGGGTGAGCTCGTCGCCAACTGCGGCGGGGTCGTCGGCGTAGTTCTCGGCGAGTTGTCGTACGAGCATTTCGACGAGATCGGACACGTCGAGCTCGGCGCCGACCGGGGTCCGGCGCACGTAGACACGAAAGGCGTCGGGCACCATCGCGCGCCACCGATACCGGAGCTTCGCGGCGAGGTAGCGCACCCAGGTGTGGGGAGTCAGGGACACGGCGAGTCTTCCTCTCGTGTCGAGGTCGTGCGGGCGCGAAGGGAGTGGAGGATGCGGCGCAGGTGGCCGTCCTCGACGGCCCGGCCGATCAGGGCGAACAGTCCGTACGTGCTGGCCGACAGCAAGAGGGCGGCGAGGACGCTCACGGCGAAGGGAAGTCAGGCAGACCGCGCGATGCTGGTCTGCGGTTCGATCACGCCGTCGCGAATGATCGCGTCGAGGTCCTCGGCCGAGAACCGGACGTGCCGGCCGATGCGCGTGTGCCGGATGCTGCGGGCCTGCACCCAGTAGCGCAGAGTCGACTCCGGAACGCTGAAACGCTCTGCGACCTGCTCAAAAGTGAACAAAGCAGTCAGTAGTCGCGCATCCTGCGCGACGCCTGACGCCATCGAGGTAGCGGACTCACGGTCAGTCACGGGCGTCCCCTCAGCACTGTTCGACGTTCGTCGGGCCCACCCCGACGCAGACCCAGAGATTACGCCTAACTTACGTGTTCTGACTAGCCACTTCTCATAATTTCCGCCTCAGAGGTGACACGATCCGCCGCACTTCTGCTAACGTCTCCCCCGCCAGAGCAGACGAAGTACGGCAGAGGGAGGTGCAAAAAGAGCGCATGAAAGGCATAGTTAGGCGTAGAAACGCGCCCGCCCGCGCGGGGCCCCGCCCCTGGAGGTAGACGTGTCCGAGATGCCGCGATCCGTGCTTGCCCGATGCGTCAGTGAGCGACGCGTCGAGCTCGGCCTCACGCAAGCCGAGCTGGCACGGGAGGCTGAGATCTCGGTCAGCGCGGTACAGAAGCTCGAAGACCCCAAGTCGACCATTGCCCGACCGCGGAGCCTGCCCAAGGTAGAGAAGGCGCTGAGCTGGCCGAGAGGGACCGGTGACGCGATCCTTCGAGGGGAAGAGCCGCCACCCGCAAGTCAGCCCACCGAGGCGAGCGAGGAGTCGGTACCGCTGCCCGTAGGACAGGGGATCGATCCCGAGTTCCTCGTCGAACTGGCGACCGCGAGCCCCGAGCAACTACAGCGTGTACGCGACTTCTTGAAGGGCATAAAAGAGGGGCGATAACCCACAGCCGCTCAGCAACGTTACATTCCTCTTGCATCCTGTGTGCATAGTGTGATCAATTGGTGACGGTTGTCTTCCGATCGGCACCCCACTGCTGGTCATGCAGGCTGTTCATGGGGAGGCTGCGCAGTTGTCCGCGCTCACTCTTTACGATCCCTGGCACGACCTCGCGTCACGTCCGGAGCTCACTTATGGGCGGACGTCGCTGCCTGGCGGGGCCGGCGGTCTCTGGTTTCCCGACATGCGGGCCATAGCCATCGACTCAGGTCTCGGCTGGATCGGTGCCCGCTGCGCTCTCGCTCACGAGCTGGCACACGTCGACCTCCAGCACAGCCAGTGTGCCGGGCACAGCCCCGGAGCACTGCGCTTCGCCCAGCGCCAGGAACGGCAGGCAACCCTGCTCGCCGCTAAGCGGCTGCTGCCGGTCACGTTCATCGCTGCGCACTTCGCTGAAGACGTATACCTCGCGGACATGGCAGCCGATTTGAACGTCACGGAGTACCTGCTGCGCCTGCGCCTCCAGACGCTCAACGACGAAGAGCGCACCGTCCTGCCCGTAAGGGGGTGCGCCGCCTAGACGATAGGAACGTACGTGGCATACATAGAACGACGCGGCAATAACTGGCGTGTCCGGTACAAGCTCCCCAACGGGAAGTACGCCACTGATCCGGACAAGTTCAGCACCAAGACGGCCGCGAAGGCACGTGCCGAGAAAATCGAGAGCGACCAGCGCGAGGGCACGTTCACGGATCCCCAGCGCCACACGACGAAGGTCGGCGCCTACGTGCCCGGGTGGTTCGACCGCATGCGGTTCGAGACCCCCAACGAGCGCACCAAGCGCAGCCAATGGCGCGTACACATCGAGCCCCAGTGGGGGCACCGCGAGTTCCGCAGCATCACCCGCGCCCAGGTGCAGGAGTGGGTCAACGGGATGCGTGACCAGCACGGGAGCCGCACGGTCAACGCGGTGTACGGCACCTTCCGGCAGATCATGCGGCATGCCGAGGTCGACGACTATGTCGTCAGGAACCCGTGCAGGATGATCGAGCTGCCTGACGCCACGGCCGAGGAACGCAAAGCGGCAACCCCTCTCGAAGTGATCCGCCTCGCTTCTGCGGTGGGCCCCTTCTTCCCTCTGGTCGTGGCAACGGCCTACACCGGCTGCCGCTGGGGGGAAGTCACCGGCGCCAGGCGGGCGAGCGTCCGGCACTTCCGCGGCGACAACGAGAGACGCAAGGGGCGCCGTCTCTACATCCACACTCGCGCCGAGGCGGGCACACTCAAGGACGGGAAGCCGCGCAAGGGCAAGTCATACCGTGACCTCGCGCTGCCCGAGTGGCTCGCCGAGATCTTCGATGAGCAGCTCGCCGGCCACGACAGCGAGTACGTGTTCCCGTCCATGCGCGGGAAGGCGCTTCGCCCCAAGGCGTTCGGGGAGGTTTGGCAGCCGGCCCGCGACCGCATCAAGCCAGGTTTCAGGTTCCATGACCTTCGCCACTCACACGAGACGTGGATGGAGGCGGACCGTACGCCCGAGGTACTGCGGAACAAGCGGATGGGGCACAAGAGCGGGAAGATGAGCCAGCACTACAGCCACACGACAGGGGACATGGAGGAGGACCTGATGACGGACCTCACCAAGCGGTGGCAGGCGTCCCTCAGCGCGGCAGGAGTTGACGACTGGCGTCGCCTGTGGGTCCCCGGGGGCCCGTAGTTGGCTCGCGCATCGCGTGGGAGACAGCGCGAGAATAGTTGAAACTCGAATCTCCCGTTTGTCTCCCACAACCCCAGCGGGCCCCTCGACGATCAAGGGGCCCGCTGGTCAGACTGCGCGCTCGGCAGGATTCGAACCTGCAACCTTCTGATCCGTAGTCAGATGCTCTATCCGTTAAGCTACGAGCGCTTGGCTTCCCGGCGGCTCTCCCTGCCGGTCGGCGCGTTGCGGGAACAACATTACATGACCCGCGACGAGAGGCGAAATCGATTCCGAAAACACGGGCTGACCTGCGGAAACCCCGTTCGGGGCGAGGTGTGCGGGGCACCGGCGCGCGGGCCGGGCGCACCCGGGGCGTGCGGGACCGTTGACGCGGGTAGACAACTGCCGGACCCTCAAGGCATGTGGAGACGAGCCCTCAGACTCACCCTCTCAGTTGTCATGCTCGCGGCAGCAGTCCTGGTCGGCACCGTGGCCACCGCCGGAACCGCCCAGGCCGACTCCTGCTACACCTGGAACCGCACCCTCTCCCAAGGCGCGTCCGGCGCCGACGTCACCCAGCTCCAGATCCGCGTCGCCGGCTATCCCGGATACGGCGCCGTGCTGGCCATCGACGGTCAGTACGGGCCGGCCACCGAGGCCGCGGTCAAGCGCTTCCAGTCCGCCTACGGGCTCAGCGCCGACGGCGTCGCGGGGCCGGACACCTTCAGCAAGATCTACCAGCTCCAGGACGCCGACTGCTCCCCCGCGCACTTCTCCTTCGGCGAGCTCAACCGCTGCAACTCCACCTGGGGCGGCGGCAATGTGAGCGCCGCCACCGCCAAGGAGAACGCCAAGCGCGCGATGTGGCGGCTGGAGGCCCTCCGCCACGCGCTCGGCGACAAGCCCATCACCGTCACCAGCGGATTCCGCTCCAAGGCGTGCAACGACGCGGTCGGCGGCGCCAGCGGGAGCCGCCATCTGTACGGGGACGCCGCCGACCTGGGCTCCGGACCGCACTCCCTGTGCACCCTGGCGAAACGGGCCCGCTACCACGGCTTCAACGGCATCCTCGGCCCCGGCTACCCGGGCCACAACGACCACACCCACCTCGACCACCGGTCCAGCCGCTACTGGTCGGCCTCACGCTGCGGGATCTGACATCCGAGCCCGCGTGCGCGGCTGACCGGAGCACCGCCGGCAGCGGAACGACGACGAGACGACAACGAGAGGAGCCGCGCCCCCGGCGAGGGGGCGCGGCTCCTTCTTCCCGTTCTTCCAGCCGGAAGTCCGCTGGACGCGGAGGCTGAGGGATTTGAACCCTCGATCAGGGGGTTACCCCGAAACCGCATTAGCAGTGCGGCGCCATAGACCAGACTAGGCGAAGCCTCCAAAGCACTCCCCGGCCCGCACAGCGGGGCCGCGAGGTGTGTGCCGATGATGGCACAGCCCCATGGGCTGTCTCCAATCGGGCCCTACCGTACTCGGTCCGGGGACCGCCGGGCAAAGCCTTAACGGGCGCTTAGCCGGCGCCTTGACGGGCGGGGCCTCAACGGACGGAGCAGGGAGAGCGGGAGCGGCGACAGGGCGCAACGTACCGGGCTTATGGACGTTAGTCGGAAGAGAGGGACGGTTCGCCGCTCTCCGTACAAGACTGCTCATCACTCCGTCACGTTTTCTCCCGTCACCAGGAGCGCCCCCATGTCACGCCGCCTCATCGCGCGCACCAGCGGTCTCACCGGTATCACCGCCGCCACCGCACTCGCCGCGTTCGGCATGCTCGCCGAGGCGCTGTCCGCGCCCTCGGCGCTGGCGCGCGGCGGGCCGGACCAGCTGGTCGTCAGCATCACGGACAGCGGGCGCCCGGCCACGAACGGCACGTACACCCTGCGCTGCCACCCGACGGGCGGCGACCACCCCGCACCGGAGGAGGCATGCGGCGCACTGATGCGCGCACGCGCGGACCGCGGCGCCCGCGACCCGTTCGCGGCCGCCACCGCGCCGGAGCGCGCCTCGTGTACGCGGGTGTACGGCGACGCCGCGAAGGCCCGGATCACCGGGACGTGGCGCGGCGGGGCAGTGGACGCCCGGCTCTCGCGGAGCAGCGGGTGCCAGGCCGAGCGCTGGGACCGGCTCGTCCCCGCCCTGCCGAGCGTCCCGTAGCGGGGATCGGGCCGGAACGGACCGGTCCGGGACACGCCCAGGGCACGTCCGGGGCACGTCCGGGGCGTGCCGGGGGCACATCGGGGGTGCCGCCGGGGCACGCCCGGGGAGCGTGCGTGCAGCGGCTGCTCCTCCACCCTCCTCCCGCACATCCGTCGCCGCGCCCACAATCGCTGCCCGTAGACTCCCTCTAGTGACACGCCCGGGATCACCGGCAGACTGACAGCCGTGCGCGGCCGACGGTCGGCGGCGACTGACGGCGTCCGACGAGGGACCGGGCGAACAGTCACGCGCACCGTGGGGCCAGCAGGGAGGAATCGTCGCCGTGAGCAGCAGGCCATCCCGAGGCGCTGCTCGCCTCGCCGCCATACTCGACGCGTTGCCCGATGCGCTGCTCCTGGTCAACTGCAACGGCACGGTTGTGAACGCGAACGCCATCGCGCTGGAGGTCTTCGAGGCGCCGGGCACCGCGCTCGTCGGGCGCGGGCTGCTCGATCTGCTGCCGGAGTTCGACTCCAAGCGGATCCCCGGGTCGATGCGGCGCCCGGACGACGTCGCCGAGGAGACGCAGCAGCGGACCAAGCCGACCCGCATGGTCGCGCGGCGCACCGACGGCGGCACCTTCCCCGCCGAGGTGACCAGCGCCAACCTGGAGGACGGGCGGACCCCGTACGCCTCCGCCTTCGAGGCCGCCTTCGCCGACCACGGGACCACCGCCGGAAACGCCTACACGGGCGACGAGCTGCTGATGCTCGTCGTACGCGACCTCACCGGCACCCTCGACACCGAGGCCGAGCTCGCCCGCCAGCAGCGGCAGACCGAGATGATCCTGCGGGCCGCCTCGGAGGGCGTCGTGGGCGTCGACGCCGAGGGCCGCGTCGTGCTCGTCAACCCGGCCGCGGCCCAGGTCCTGGGCTACCGCGCCAGCGACCTCGGCGGCCAGCAGCTGCACCCCCTGGTGCACCACTCGCGTCCGGACGGCACGCCGCTCGCGTACGAGGAGACGCCGCTCGCCGACACCCTGCGGTCCGGCCGCAAGCACCGGGTGCGGGTCGGACAGGTGCTGTGGGCCAAGAACGGGCACGCCGTCCCCGTCGACATGACGACGGCTCCCGTACGGGACGGCGACCAGCTGGTCGGCGCGGTGCTGGCCTTCACCGACCGCCGCCCGTACGACACGCTCGCGGCGCGGTACGAGCAGCTCCAGGCGGTGCTGGGCGAGGCCCTGCGCGGCCCGCTGGAGCAGTTGCGCGGCGAGCTCGCCGGGCTGGCCGCCGACCCGGCCGGCCAGCTGTGGCCCGAGGCGAACCAGGTACTCCACCATCTCGCCA
This sequence comes from Streptomyces boncukensis, assembly GCF_011045075.1. Lineage (GTDB taxonomy): Bacteria > Actinomycetota > Actinomycetes > Streptomycetales > Streptomycetaceae > Streptomyces > Streptomyces boncukensis. Next base: position 1,348 of record NZ_JAAKZZ010000040.1, on the reverse strand, counting down.
CCGGCTACGCCCGGATGACGACCCTGGTCGACAACGTCCTGAACTTCCAGCAGCTGGACGCCGGGCGGGAGAAGCTGCAGCCCGAGGCCGTCTCGCTGGAGAGCCTGGTGTCGGCGGGCGTCGAGGGCGCGGTCGAGCTGATCGGGCCCGGCCGGGCGCAGTTCGTCGTACACGCGCCCCCCCTTGAGGCGGAGGTCGACCCGCAGCGGATGGCCACCGCGCTGGCGCATCTCATCGCCGACGTGGCGGGCGTGGACGCGACCGGCCACGCACCGGTCGCACCACCGCCCGGCGTGGACCCCACGATCGTGGTGGCGGCGGCCCAGCGCGGCAGCGTCGTACGGATCGAGGTGCGCGGCCCGCACAGCGGCGGCAGCCCCGTGCACGGGCCGCTCGTCCAGGGCATCGTGCGGCGGCACGGCGGCGTCCTCCAGACCCACGAGGTGCCGGGCGCGGCGGGCAGCAGCGCGTACGTCCTGGAGGTTCCGGTCGCCGCCACGGGCGGTACGGGCGGTACGGGCGGTACGGGTACGGGCGGGCAGGGCGCTCCGGGGACGGACGGCCGGGGGACGCCCGCGGACGGCGTCGACGGCACGGCCGGGGGCCACCAGGCACCCGCGTCCAACGGGTCCAACGGGCTCGCCGCCGCGACGGGCGAGACGACGGTGATGCCCGTGCCGACCCAGCCGGCCCGCGGCACGGAACCCCAGTCACAGCCCCAGCCCCAGCCGCAGTCACAGGGCGGACCGGGGCAGTCGCTGGAGCAGGTGACGCCCCGCATCCCGGAGCAGCCCCAGCCCCAGCACAGCCAGGGCGGACCGGGTATGGCGGGGACGCCGGCTGAGGTGGGCGTTCCCGCCGGACAGGCCGCCGCCGGAGAATCCCCGGGGGAGTTCGCGCAGGGCGCCGCCGTCCCGCAGCCGACCGGGCGCCGTCGCGGGCGCCCGAGCCCCGCCGAGGAGCAGCACGAGCAGGCCGGAGCGCCGGAGGCATCCGGTGCGCGCGGCGGGCCCGTCGCGCTGCCGCCCGCCGCCGGGGACAGCGCGAACGCCACCGGATCCGTCAATGCGCCGCTGCCCGCGCAGGGTGCCGGACGGCGGGTACGGCGCGCGCTCGCCGACCCGAGCGCCGGTGAGACACCGGCCCAGGGAACGCAGGCAGCGCCGCAGGGGGCCGCGTCGGCGGAGGGCGCCGAGGGAACCGCGGGCGGCGGCCATGGCGCACACGGCAGGCGGCGCTCGCACGCGGCCCCCGCCGCCGACCCGGGCGTACCGGCCCTCCCCGAACAGGTGCAGCCGGGAACGGGCCGCCGCGCGCGGAGCCGCGCCCTCGAACCCACCGAGCCCAC
>NZ_JAAKZZ010000409.1 GCF_011045075.1 Streptomyces boncukensis | reverse complement strand
TCCCGCGCCCCCTCCGGCCGCCCCGGCCCACCTCGTGGGCGCCCGCGAGCAGCCGACCGCGGACGCCGCCGACGACGACCCCGTCACGCGGGTTCTGGAAGCCCCCGGCGCCGCTCTGGTGACTTCCGCCGACCCCGGTATCTGGGCCGCCACCAAGTCGGCCCGCGCGAAGCTCGGACCCGTTCACCTCTTCGACCCCACGCATGTCTGCGACACGCCGGACCGCCTGCGCTGGTCCCCGCACCACGGCTGCGCGGACCGTACGACAGCGGTGGCACGGGCGACGGCGCTCCTCGCCCCGCTCCGCTCCCCCCGCCCCATCGACGCGACGACACACTCCACCGCCGAGACCCTGCTGCGCTGCTGGCTGCACGCGGCGGCCCTGGAGGACCGCCCGTTCCGCGAGGTGCACCGCTGGGCCCTGGCCGCCACTCCGGCCGCGGAGCCGGTGCAGACCCTCCGCACCCACCAGAAGGCGTCCTCCGGCTCCGCCGGCGAGCTGGAGTCCGTGCTCACCGGCCATCCGCGGCTGCGCCAGGACGCCACCGAGCTGATCCGCCGGGCCCTGACGCCGCTGAACCAGCTGCACGTCCGCAACGCCTGCACGGCGTCGCGGGCAGACCGTATCGCGGTGGAATCCTTCGTCAATGAAACGGGCACGCTGTATGTAGTGGGCGAGGATCCCGATGTGATGCCGATCCTCAACGCACTCACCCAGAGCGTGGTCGAGCACGGCCGCCGCATGGCCGCACGGTCATCCGCCGGCCGGCTCGACCCACCACTCACCACCGTCCTGGAGCTGCCGGGCTGAGCACGCAGGACCACGCCTCTCCCCGCCTCGCGGAGTCCCGGTAGTTTTCGTTCGAATGACGCCAGTGGCGGGAGTGCCGGGCACCGCCTGCGTCCTGGGGGATTTCACCCAGACAGGTTGGGGGCTTGCCGGATTCCGGGGAGGGAGGCCCGGGTGTGAGGCTGCGCGCCATGGCACAAGCGACACGGCCCCGCATCCCGGAACTCGACGTCGTACGCGGCTTCGCCCTCGCCGGCCTGCCGATGGTGAACCTCGCCCTCACCATAGGCGAGGACCGCTATCCGACCCCCGACACGATCTCGTCGTACCTCTACGACAATCTCGTACTCCACCGCTTCGTCATCATCTTCACGCTCCTCTTCGGCCTGAGCTTCGCCCTGATCCTGCACTCTGCGTCCGGACGTACGGCGCGGCCACGGCTGGTCCTTGTGCGCCGCCTGCTGGCCCTCTTCGCGATCAGCATGGTCCAGCTCTTCGCCCTCGACGAGAACCTCCAACTCGCGATATACGCCGTCCTCGGCCTCGCCGTGCTGCTTCCGCTGTCCTACCTGACGCGGCGCACCCAACTGGCGGTGGGTGTGGCGCTGTTGGCCGCGTCGGTGGCGGTCATCGAGCAGGACCCCCAGAGCGCCGGGTACGGGCTGAAGATGGTCCTCACCTCGGCCGGCCTGGTCGCCCTCGGCGCATCGGCCGCACGCTACGGCATCCACGCCGACCCGGCGAACCGCGGCAGGCAGCTGCGGACGGCCTTCCTCGTCGCGTCGGCGCTCGCGGTCACCGCCCTCGTGCTGCGGGCGGACACGACGAGCATGCTCGGTTCCGTTCTCGCCGACATACGGCTGCTGTCCACCTCCGCCGTGTACGTGACCGCTCTGCTGCTCCTGCTGCGCACCGGCATCGCCGCACCGTTGACCACCGTGTTCGCCCCGCTCGGCCGGATGGCGCTGACCTGCTTCCTCACACAGGCGGCCGCGGCGGTCGAGTTCGCCGCACTGGTCGACGTGCGCGGCTGGTGGCTGCGCCGCTTCCATTACGGTCCGGTCGAGTGGCTGTGGCGGTGCGCGACCTGGCTGCGCGTCGTTCCGATACGCCGTACGCCTCTCACCGCCTGACCTCGTCCTGGGGGATTTCCCCCAGCGGTCTCGGAGGACAGCCCCGTACCGGCGCCCGTTCCCCGTTCCTAGCGTGGAACGTGTCATTCCGAAGCGTCGTTCTTCCGGCGCACGAACAGGGGCAGCATGGACACCGTTCTCGAACTGGACCAGGTCAGCCGCAGCTACGGCCGCGGACCGCACACCGTCCACGCGCTGCGTGATCTCGACGCCCGGCTGCACGCCCGCACCCTCACCGCGGTCGTGGGCCCCTCCGGCTCCGGCAAGTCGACCTTCCTGCAGTGTGCGGCCGGCCTCGACCGGCCCACCTCGGGCACGGTGCGGCTGGCCGGCCGGGAGATCAGCGCGATGCGGGAGCGTGAGCTGACCCGGCTGCGGCGCGGACGCATCGGCTTCGTCTTCCAGTCCTTCAACCTGCTGCCCGCCCTCACCGTGCAGGAGAACGTTCTGCTCCCGCTGCGCCTGGACGGCGAGCGCCGCGACCCCGCACGGGCGCGCCGCATGCTGGCCCGCGTCGGTCTTGAGGGGCGTGCCCACGCGCGGCCCGGCGAGCTGTCCGGCGGGCAGCAGCAGCGCGTGGCGATCGCCCGCGCCCTGATCACTGAGCCCGACATCGCCTTCGCGGACGAGCCCACCGGTTCGCTCGACCAGGGGACCGCGTCCGAAGTCCTCGGCCTTCTGCGGGAGGCGGTGAGCTCGCACGGAGCCACGGTCGTCGTCACCCACGACCCCACGGTGGCCGCCCAAGCCGACCGCGTACTACGCCTCTCGCAGGGGCGCCTGGTCCAGGACACGGCGCCGCGCGGCGCGGTCCGGGACGCTGCCGAGGCGCTCGCATGAGCCTGTTCGCCCCGACCACGACCGGTTTGGCCACCGCCTCGGTCAGGGCCCGTCCCTCCGCCTTCGCCGGGACGTTCGCCGCTCTCGTCTTCTCCGCGACCGTCGTCACCGCCTGCGTGGCCCTGGCCGTCTCCGCGGCGAAGGCCCCCGTCTCCCCGAAGCAGGCCGAGCTCTACGACGTGGGCGTCGCCTTCAGCAACCTCACCGTCTACCTGGCCATCTTCGTGATCGGCCAGGTGATGTCGCTTGCCGTCGCGCAGCGCGGGCGCGAGAGCGCGCTGCTGCGGGCGATCGGCGCCGAGCCCAAGCAGATCAGGCGCATGGTGGCGACCGAGGCGCTGTGGACCTCCGTGCTCGCGCTGCCCGTCGGTTACGGGCTCGGCGCGCTCCTGGCCCGCGTCTGGTTCGACGGCATGGCTGCCAACGGCATGGTCCCGGACGGAATGACGCTCACCGTCGGCCTGATACCCCTGTTCACGACGGCGGGCGTACTGGTGGTCTGTTCCCAGCTGGGCGGCATGATCGCCGCGTGGCGGGCGTCGCGGACCCGCCCCTCGGCGGCCCTGGCCGACTCGGCCGTGCAGGGCGGCGGGCGCGCCGGCCGTGTCCGCGCCACGGCCGCCGTGGCCTTCCTCGTCGGCGCGATCGGCCTGTCGGTGGCCGCGGGCGCGGGCTCGGTGGAGGACGCGGCGTCCGAGATCCCCGTCGTACTGCTCGCCTACCTCGTCGCGATCGGCCTGGCGGGACCCTGGATCGGGCGGGCGGCGACGGCCGTCGCGGCACCGCTGCTGCGTCGTTACGGGGGCGTCGCCGGGGAGCTGGCGATCGCGGGCGCCCGAGCGCGCTCGCGCCGCCTCGCGGCGGCGATCACTCCGATCGCGATGATGACGGCGTTCGCGGTCGTCCAGTTCGTCTCGCTGACCGGCGAGATGGACTGGATGGCGGTCTTCGGGACTCTGCTGTACGCGGGCTTCACCGGTCTCGTGGCCGCGAACACGCTGGTGATGCTGACCCTGGAGCGGCTCCGCGAGTTCTCCCTGCTGCGCACGGTGGGTGCCGAGAAGCGGCAGGTCAGGGCCATCGTGGTGGCCGAGAGCGCGATTACGGCCCTCGCGGGCCTGGGGGGCGGGGCGCTGGCCGCGATCGCGGTTCTGGCCCCGCTGGGGCAGAAGGTGGGCACGCCGCTGTCGGGGCTGCCGGTGTGGGTCTGGGCGGCGATGCTGGTCTCCGGGACCGGACTCGTCCTGGCCGCGCACTGCGCACCGCTGGCGCGGATGCTGCGGGTACGGCCCATCGACGGCGTCACGCGACGCAGCACATGAGGAGCCGCCATGTCCGCATGTCCGCATATCCGCATGTCCGAGGACCGCGCGATGAGCGGACCGCACACCGCCCGCACCGCTCTGGCCCCGCGCACCGTACTGACCGCACCGTTCTCGCGGCGGGCGTGGCGGGAGGCGGCGTACTGCCTGCTGTCCTTCGTGCCGTCCCTGGTCGGTTCCACTCTCATCGCCGTGAACGTCGTGGCGCTCGGCTGCGCGCTGACGCTCACCGTGTTCGGGGCCGTACCCGGCCTGCTCTTCCTGGTGGTGGGGCTCGCCCTGGCGCGCGCACTGGGCGCCCTGCAGCGCCGGCTCGCCCGGGGACTGCTCGACGAGCACGTCGCCGAGCCGCCCCGGCCGGAGGCGGGCCGCGGGCTCGTCGACGGCGTCAAGGCACGCCTCCGGGACGTGGCCGCGTGGCGGGCCGCGGCCTATGTGCTGGTGAAGCTGCCGGTGGCGACGCTCGGCCTGTGGGCGGTGGCGTGGTGGGTGATCGGCGCACTCCACTTCATCGCGCCGCTGCGCTGGGCCGCTGGGCAGGAGGACCTCAGCCTGATCTCGCCCGTTCCCGGTCTCGGGATGAGCCCGGACTCCCTCGGCGCCGCGTTCGTGGCGGCCGCTCTGGGCTGCGTGATGCTGCTGATCGCGCCCTGGCTGACCCGTGCCTTCGTCGCCGTGGACTGCCGCCTGATGCAGGCGCTGCTCGCCCCCGGCGCGGTGGCCGACCGGGTGCGGGAGCTGGAGGAGACGCGCGCCCTGGCCGTCGACGACGCGGCCGAGCGGCTGCGCCGTCTCGAACGCGATCTGCACGACGGCGCGCAGGTCCGCCTCGCCGCCCTGGCGATGAGCCTGGACATGGTGCGCGAGCAGCTCGACGACCGCGACCGGCCCGAGCTGCACAGTCTGGTCGAGACCGCCCGCGACAACGCCGCCGAGACCCTGACCGAGCTGCGCGACCTCTCCCGCGGCCTGCACCCGCCGGCCCTCGACGCCGGCCTGCCGGACGCCTTGACCACCCTCGCCGCACGCACTGCACTGCCGGTCGACGTACTGGCGTTCGTGCCGGAGCGGCCGACCCCGGCCATCGAGAGCCTGGCCTACTACTGCGCCTCCGAACTTCTCGCCAACGTCATCAAGCACAGCGGAGCGGGCAGCTGCCACATCGAGGCGTCCACCGGCGACGGCACGCTGCGGCTGCGGGTCACCGACGACGGCCGCGGAGGTGCGCACATCGCCGAGGGCGGCGGCCTGGCCGGACTCGTCCAGCGGGCCCGGACGGTCGACGGCGAGGTGACGGTCCGCAGCCCCGCCGGGGGCCCCACGACGGTGCAGGTGAGGCTGCCCCCGCATGCCTGACCCCGCTGACGCGATGTGTAGGAGGCCGCATCCGTGCGCGTAGTGATCGCCGAGGACGCCGCCGTGCTGCGCGAGCTGCTCGCCCAGATGCTGACCATGCGCGGCCACGAGGTCGCCGCGTCGGTCGCGGACGCCGACGCCCTGCGCGCGGCCGTCACCGAGCACGCGCCCGACATCGCGGTCGTGGACATCCGGATGCCGCCGACCCGCACCGACGACGGACTGCGCGCGGCGATCGACATCCGCGAGCGGCACCCCGAGACCGGGGTCCTGCTCTTCTCGCAGTACGTCGAGACCAAGTACGCGACCCGGCTGCTCGCGCAGGGTTCCGCGGGCGTGGGCTACCTGCTCAAGGAGCGGGTCGCGAACGTCGCCGAGTTCACCGACGCGCTGGAACGCGTCGCGGCCGGCGGCACCGCCCTCGACCCGGAGGTCGTCACCCAGCTGGCCAGTGCGAGCCGCCGCACCGAGAAGCTGGAGGCGCTCACCGACCGGGAGCGGGACGTGATGGCCCTGATGGCCGAGGGCCGCTCGAACACGGCCATCGCCCAGCAGCTGCACGTGTCGGCGGGCACCGTCGAGAAGCACGTGGCGGCGATCTTCGGAAAGCTGGAGCTGCCGGTGTCGGGAGACCACAACCGCCGGGCCCTCGCCGTCATCCGCATGCTGCGTCAGGGCCCGAGGGACTGAGCCGCGGCTCCTCCGGCGACGGCACAACGCTTGGTGCCCGGCTGCCTGCAGTCCGGCTGCCGGGCCGTCGGGGATCACGGGACGCAGCGGGCGGTGGCCCTGATCGTCACCACCGTCAAGCACCACACCTGCTCGTTCTGCTGCTCGGGCCGGCGCCGAGTGACCTTGCCCTCCCAGCTCGTCCATCACCAGCGGCAAAGCCTCTGAGGCATCGGGGCTCTTGCCGACCAGACGGCAGAACTCGGCCCGGTGGTCCTCCCACTGGGCGGGCTTGAACAGGTACGTCTCCGGGTTGTCGTAGCGGTGCGAGCCCGGCACATACACATCCCCCGAGCGCAGACCGTCGCGCAGGGCGAGCAGCGCGCACAGCTCCCAGTAGTGCCGATAGGCAGTCGCATCCCCCTTGGCCGCGGCCTCTTCTCCACCACTGGACCCTCTGGACGCAGAAAAGGCCGTGGGCCCCGACATGAATGTCAGGGCCCACGGCCTCAAGGATAGTTCGGCGGCGTCCTACTCTCCCACACACTCCCGCATGCAGTACCATCGGCGCTGTCGGGCTTAGCTTCCGGGTTCGGAATGTGACCGGGCGTTTCCCCCACGCTATAACCACCGAAACACAGTGAAACACACAACCACCGGTATACGGGGTTGCTGTCTCAGAAACCACACAGTGGACGCAAGCAACGATGGACAAGCCCTCGGCCTATTAGTACCGGTCACCTCCACCCCTTACAGGGCTTCCAGAT
>NZ_JAAKZZ010000408.1 GCF_011045075.1 Streptomyces boncukensis | reverse complement strand
GGGGGCTCGGGGGCCTCCTCCAGGATCAGATGGGCGTTCGTCCCGGAGATGCTGAACGCCGACACCCCGGCCCTGCGGGGCTGCTCGGCGCGGGGCCAGTCCACCGGCTCGGTGGTCAGCCGGACCGCGCCGGACTTCCACAGGACCAGCGGGGTCGGTTTGTCGATGTTCGGGGTGGCCGGCAGCCGCTCGTGGCGCAGCGCCATCACCATCTTGACGACGCTCGCCATCCCCGCCGCCGCCTGGGAGTGCCCGATGTTCGGCTTGATGGAGCCCAGCCACAGCGGCCGGTCCGGCGGACGGTCCTTCCCGTAGACGGACAGCACCGCCTGCGCCTCGATCGCGTCGCCGATGGCGGTCCCGGTGCCGTGCCCCTCGACCGCCGAGATCTCGCGGGGCGAGAGCCGCGCGTCGTCCAGGGCCGTCCGCATCAGCTGCTGCCTGCTGGGGCCGTTCGGCGCCGCCAGGCCGGTGCTGGCGCCGTCCTGGTTGACGGCCGAGCCGCGGATGAGCCCCAGGATCCTGCGGCCGCCTCGCCGCGCGTCGGACAGCCGCTCCAGCAGCACCAGGCCCGCGCCCTCGCCCCACACCATGCCGTCCGAGCCCGCGGCGAAGGGCTTGCAGCGCGCGTCGGGAGCGAGCTGACGCTGGTTCGCGGACAGCAGGAACGTGTTCGGGGTGTACATCACGGCGGAGCCGCCGGCCAGCGCGAGACGGCTCTCGCCCGAGCGCAGCGCGCGGCAGGCGAGGTGCATCGCCGCCAGCGACGAGGAGCAGGCGGTGTCCACCGACATCGCGGCGCCGACCAGCCCCAGCGTGTACGCCACCCGGCCGGAGGCGACGCTGGCGGCGTTGCCGTTGCCCAGGTGGCCCAGCAGCCCGTCGGGCGGGTACCGCAGCCGGGCGGCGTAGTCGTGGTACGAGACGCCCGCGTAGACGCCGGTGTCGCTGCCGCGCAGGCTCCGCGGGTCGATGCCGGCGCTCTCCACCGCCTCCCAGGCGACCTCCAGCAGCAGCCGCTGCTGCGGCTCCACCGCCAGCGCCTCCTCGTCGCTCATCCCGAAGAACCCCGCGTCGAACTCGGCCGCGTCGTAGAGGAAACCGCCTTCTTTGACGTAGGTGGTGCCGGGGTGGTCCGGGTCCGGGTGGTAGAGGTTCTCCACGTCCCAGCCCCGGTCGGCGGGGAAGCCCGAGACGGCGTCGCGCTCCTGCTCGACCAGCTCCCACAGCTGTTCCGGCGTCCGGACGCCGCCGGGGAACCGGCAGCCCATCCCGACGATCGCGACGGGCTCGTGCCGGTCCGACTCCGCCTGCCTCAGCAGCTCCCGGGCGCGGTACAGCTCGGCCGTGGTCCACCGGAGGTAGTCGACGACCTTGGCCTCGTCGGTCATCGCGTCGTCCGTCATCGCGCCCCCACGGCGCCGCGCGACTCCAGATCCACGAGAGCCAGCTCCTGCGGGCTCAGCGGCGGCCCGGTCAGCTCAGGACGCATCGGGTCCTTCCCCACCAGGGCCATGAAGCCGGGGGTGCCCAGCTCCGACTGCGGAGCGGTCATGCTCATCACGTCGGTCACCACATCGCAGACCGCGGGCGAGCGGATCGACCGCTCGGCGACGAGGTCGGAGAAGTGCTGCCGCGCTGTCGCACCGCCGGTGAGGCGCGGATCACCGGCGCGGTTGCGGCAGTTGACGAACGCGATGTCCTTGGACGCGGCCATGATCCACGGGTCGTCCACGCGTTCGCCGATCGCCCGCTGCGTCCGCCGCGCGGCGCCGGGGCCGAAGGGCTGCGCCAGGTGCTCGTCCAGCGCTGCCGCCGCGCGCGCCGCGGAGCTCATCCCGTGGCCGTAGATCGGGTTGAACACGGCGAGGGCGTCCCCGAGGACGACCAGGCCGTCCGGCCACTGCTCCAGCCGCTCCGGGTACAGCCGGCGGTTGATGCCCAGCCGGGAGGCCGATATGGGGGTCAACGGCTCGGCCCTGGCGAGCAGTTCGGCGACGAGAGGGTCGCGCAGCGAGCGTGCGAACGGCAGATAGTCCTCCTCGCGGGTGGGCAGCGGGCCGCCCCTGGTGCAGGAGAGGGTGACGATCCACTGGCCGTTCTCCTGCGGGTACACCGCGCCGAAGCGGCCCGGCTCGCCGGTGCGGTGGTCCGCGGCGATGTTGACGGCCGGGAACGCGGCGGTCGCCCCTTCCGGCGCCCGGTACATGCGGCTGGCGTACGCCATGCCCACGTCGACGACGTCCTCCTCGACGGCGGGCAGCCCCAGGTCCGCCAGCCAGTGCCGCAGCCGGGACCCGCGGCCCGCGGCGTCCACGACGAGGTCCGCCTCCAGCAGTTCCCGGGCGCCGCTGTCGATGCCGCGCACCCGCACCCCGGTCACCCGGCCGCTGCCGCCGCACAGCTCCAGGGCCTCGGTGCGGTCGCGCACGGTGATCCGCCCGCCGGCGAGGATCTCCCGGCGGACCGTCCAGTCCAGCAGCGGGCGGGTGCACATGAGGCCGTACTGCCGCGGCGGGAAGCGGTGCTGCCAGCCGTGCGAGGTCAGCGTCACCAGGTCCTGGTGGAAGTTGATCCGGCGGGCCCCGGCGGCCAGCAGCCGCTCCGACATGCCCGGCAGCAGCTCGTCCACGATGCGGGCGCCGCCCGACCACAGGATGTGGCCGTGCCGCGCCTGGGGCGTTCCCCTGCGGTGCTCCGGACCTCCGGGCAGCGTGTCGCGCTCCACGACGGTGACGGACTCCAGATGCCGGGCGAGCACATGGGCCGCCAGCATTCCCGACCAGCTTCCGCCCAGCACGATTCCCGTTCGCGGTGCGGTCACCTTGCGCTCCTTTCCGGGCCGGCCTGCTTCGCCATCTCGGTGAGGTGCTCGGCGACGGTGGCGAAATGCCGGACGCCGGATTCCTGGGGCCCGTCCCCGACCTGGGTGTCGCTGATTCCCCAGAAGGCCCTGACATGACGGCTCAGGCCGTCCTCGCCGATTTCCATGATGCCGATGACATGGAAGGTCAGCTTCGTCGGGACATGCACGACGACCGTGGACGGCACGACCACATACCGCTCGTCCATCGAGGTGACCGCGCGCCCCGGCGTCTCGTGCACCTGGCAGGCGACCGCCTCGGCTATGCGCCTGCGCAGCTGCTCCTTTCCTCGGAGCGGCGGGGCGCCCACGGGATCCTCGAAGACGATGTCGTCCGCGAACATCCCGATGACACCCTCGATATCGCCCTCGCTGATCCGCCGGGCGTATTCACGGGTCAACCGCTTTCTGGTCTCCTCATCCGGCATGGTCTCTCCACTGCTGTCGGTATCGCTGGCCCCGGCGCTCGGGCTCAGCCGGCGCACTCCAGGTCGGACCGTCCCCAGAACGCCCTGAGGTCGTCGATGAGCCCGTCGCCGGCGGTTCTGATCATGAGGACGTACGCGAACGCGAGGCGCCCGCCGGCCGGTTCGGGAGGGGCCGTCAGCCAGCCCCGTTCGGCGAAGTCCGGCCCCTTGGGCAGATAGTCCATGACGGCGCTCACGGCGACGAGCGCATGCCGCGCGTCCTGTCCCGCGACCGGCTCGCCCGGCGTCTCGCGGAGATTTCCCTCGATGCTCCTCGCGAAGTGCGCGCGCAGCGCGGCGCGGCCGCTCTGCCGCCCCGAGCCGACGGGGTCCTCGAAGGTGACGCCCTCCGCGTACAGGGCGAGCAGGCCGTCCAGGTCCCCGGCGTTCACCCTCCGGTGGTGCTCCAGGACGAGTGCTTTCCGCCGCTGCTCGTCCATCAGCGCACCACTCCCTCGGCCGTCTTGCGGAGCGTGTTGATATAGGGCAGCCCGGCGAGAACGGCGTCGTCGTCGACGCCGAAGTCGATGAGGCAGGCGATTTCGTCCACTCCGGCGCTGTGCAGCTTCCCGGTCGTGGCCAGCGCCGTCTCCGGCGTGCCGAACAGCCCGTTGTTGTGGAAGTAGCGCTCGAAGGCGAACCGGGCGAGGTCGTCCCTCGTCTCCTGCGCGCCCTCCTGGCCGCCGGCCCCGGAGGATCCGGCCGCCCGGATCGACTGGTCCAGATGGGTGCCGATGTACTGGATCAGCGGGTCGCGCACGGTGTCGCGGACCTCTTCGAGGTCCTGCCCCAGAAAGGTGTGGATCATCAGGGTGACCCGTCCCGCCTCCGGGGCGTGGCCGCTTCGCGCGCGGGCCTCGCGGTAGGCGCGGATATGCCCCTCGACCTCGTCGAGCGTGGTGGCGACCAGCGCGGTCAGCACGTTGTGGCCCAGCTCGCCCGCGCGTATCCAGGTCGCCCGGGTGCCCACGGTGGCGATCCAGCGCGGCAGCTCGGGCTGGACGGGGCGCGGGAACGACTGCCGGGCGACCGGGCCGCCGTTCCCGTCCGTGCCGAGCACCGCCTCCTCGCCGCGCCAGAGCCGGCCGACGGTCTCCAGCCGCTCGAACATCTCCTCGCGCCGCCGGCCGTAGTCCGCGTCGGAGAGCGCGAAGTCGGTGCTGCTCCAGCCCGAAGCGGCGGCGATGCCGACGCGGCCGTGCGAGAGGTTGTCGACCATCGCCCACTCCTCGGCGATACGCACCGGGTGGTGCAGCGGAACCACCACGCTCCCGGCCCGGATCCGGACGTGCTCGGTGACCCCGGCGATGGCGGCGGCGAGCACCGAGGGATTGGGATAGGGCGCGCCGAACGTGCTGAAGTGCCGCTCGGGAACCCAGATGGCCTCGAACCCGTGGGTGTCGGCGAACTTCGCCGCTTCGAGCACGAGGTGGTAGCACTCCCGCTTGTGCTCGGAGCGGTCGTCGGAGAAGAAGAAGAGACTGAATGACGGCTGACGGCTCACGATGGCTGTCCCCCTCTGCCGGCCGTACGGGAAGCTGCGCTGGTGCTGTCGCCCTCGCCGGGGCCCGCGTCGGCGCGGGACCCCGCCGGGGCCGTGTGCCCGTTGCGTGCGGGGAGACCCGCCAGAGCCAGCTCCTCGGGGCGCAGCGGCGGGCCCGAGAGCTCCGGAAGGATCTCGTCCTTGCTCAGCAGCGCCAGGAAGCGGTTCGAGCCGAGCTCGGACGGGGGCACGGCCAGCGCGACCACCCCCGTCGCCACCTCGCTCACCGCCGGCGAGCGCAGGGCTCTGGCGTTGATGAACGCGGAGAAGCGGTGCCGGTCCGAGGCTCCGCCCGCCAGCCTCGGATCCGAGGTCCGCGCGCGGCAGTCGACGTAGCCGATGTCCTTGGAGGTCGCCATGATCCAGGGATCGTCCAGCCCCTCGCCGACGGCCCGCTGCGCCGCGCCGGCCCAGCCGGGACCGGGCTCGCGCAGCTGCGCCTCCAGCGCCGCCGCGCCGCGCGCTGCGGCGCTCAGCCCGTGGCCGTAGATCGGGTTGAACACGGCGACGGAGTCTCCGAGGGCGACCAGGCCGTCGGGCCACTGCTCCAGCCGCTCGGGATACAGCCTGCGGTTGGCGCCGAACCGGGAGACGAAGACCGGGGTCAGCGGCTCCGCCCGGACGAGGAGGTCGGCGACCAGCGGATCGGGCAGCGCCCGCGCCCAGGGCAGGAACTCCTCCTCGCGGGTCGGCAGCCGCGCCCCGCGGGTACCCGCCAGGGTGACGATCCAGCGGCCGTTCTCCTGCGGATACACCGAGCCGAAGCGGCCGGGCTCGTGCTCGGGGTGGTCGGCGAGGTTGACCGGGGGGAACGCGGCCGCCACCCCGGGCGGCGCCTGGTAGACCCGGGAGCAGTAGGCCATGCCCGCGTCCACCGCGTCCTCCTCGACGGGCGGCAGGCCCAGCCCGGACAGCCAGGCGCGGATCCGGGAGCCCCGCCCCGACGCGTCCACCACGAGATCCGCCTCCAGCGAGGACCAGCTGCCGTCCGCCACATCGCGCACGCGGACCCCGGTCACCCGGTCGCGGCCGCCGAGCGGTTCGACGGCCTCGGTGCGCGGGCGCACCGTCACCCGCGGGTCGGCCAGCACCCGCTCCCGTACCACCCAGTCCAGCAGCGGACGGCTGCACATGACGGCGAACTCCCCGGACGGGAAGCGGTGCTGCCAGCCGATGGCGGACAGCGTGATCAGGTCGCGCTGGAACACCACCCGGCGGGCGCCCGCCGCGAGCAGCCGGCCGAGCGTCCCGGGCAGCAGCTCGTCCACGATGCGGGCGCCGCCCGACCACAGGATGTGGCTGTGCCGTGCCTGCGGCGTCCCTCTGCGGTTGCGGGGGCCGTCGGGCAGGACGTCGCGCTCCACGACGGTGACGGACTCCAGATGGCGGGCGAGCGCCCGGGCGGCGAGCATGCCTGCCCAGCCGCCGCCCAGAACGACCCCGTGCTCGGGCCTGGTCATGACACGTCGCTCCCTCTGCCGAGGTCCTGGTCGATAAAGGCGAACAGCTCGTCCGTGCCGGCCGTCGCCAGCCACTCGGCCGTCCCCGCCCCGTTCGCCGCCGGCGCGCCGCTGCCGTTCGGGGACGGGCCGCCCAGCCTGGCCAGCACGCTCCTCAGCCGCGTACGCAGCTCAGCGCGCACGCTCTCGTCCTCGCCGTGGGCGATGGCCGTCAGCGCGCGCTCCACCCGGGGGAGATCGCTGATCACCGAGTCGGGCGCGGCCGCCTCCCGAGGGCCGAGCTCGTCGAGCAGATGGGCGGCGAGCTCGTCGGGGCTGGGGTGGTCGAAGACGTGCGGGGAGGTGAGATACACCCCGGTGGCGTCGGCCAGCCGCTCCGCCAGTTCGCTGATGGTCAGGGAGTCGAAGCCGATGTCGAGGAAGCCCCGGTCGACGGGGACGGCGCCGGAGTCGGTGTGCCCCAGCACATCCGCCGCGTGGGTCCGGACCAGGTCGAGCAGCAGGGCGTGCTGTTCGTCCGGCGGAAGCGCGGCGACGCGTCCGGCGAGCCC
>NZ_JAAKZZ010000407.1 GCF_011045075.1 Streptomyces boncukensis | reverse complement strand
GGAGCGGGGGGCGGGCGTGCACGAGGCCGGCGGGGATCTGGTGCGGATCCCGGCCCCGTGCCGGCCGGCGCTGATCAGCGGACCGGCGGACCGGCGGATCGGCGGATCGGCTGGTCAGCGTTCAGCGTTCAGCGGTCCGCGGTCAGTGGAACGTGAACGAGGCGTCCACCGAGGCGGGGTCCGGGCAGAGGAAGCTGCCCTCGTGCAGCGGCACATCGGCGCTGCCCGCGTAGCTGCGGCTGTCGCCGTCGCGCTGCACGCTCAGGTCTGTCGCCTGGTAGCGGCAGTTCACGCCGAGCACCGTGACCGAGATGTCCAGCAGGTCGGCGGTCGCCGTGCCGGCGTTGTCGTCGAACGACACGGTCGGGTCGTTGTTCAGTGTCGCCTCGACGTCCTGGCAGCTCAGGTTGCCGCCGGGCGTGTTGATGGTCGAGCGGTCCACCGTGAGGTCGTTGGGCGCCGTGTCGCTGGTGACGCCGTCGGTCCAGGTGCACGATCTGCCTTCCGCGCCGATGGTGCCGTCGATGCTGCCCTCGGCGGCGCTGGCCGGGGCTGCCGTCAGGGCGGCCACGGTCAGCGCGCTCACGAGCACGCCTGCGGCCTTGGCGGGGGTTGATCGGAGGAAACGTGAGAGGTGGGGCATGCGGCTACCTCCATATGATGCCGTGTGCCATATGACCGCTGGTCATTTACCAGCAGTAACTTACCCGAAAGTAAGCATGGGCATGACATACGTCAACCCTTTGGCGCCCCCCTTCCGGCCGGGTCCTGCTACGTCGCCGGGTTCTCCTGTGTCGCCTGCTCCGGCCCCCGTCCCCACTCGGCCAGTTCCGCGCGGACCTGGCGGTCCAGCGCGAGGCCCAGCTCGGCCTCGACGACGGACTTGGCGAGCGGGCGGACGCGTTCGAGGAGCCCGGTGACCGCCGCCGGGTCGGCGGGGTCGGTGCCCGGGAGGAGGTGGCTGCGGAAGAGGCGGGCGAACGTGGTGGCGATGGCGTCCGTCTGGTCGCGCAGCCGGCGGCCCGCCGCGAGCACCTCGGCGAGCGGGACGCCCTTGGCCACCAGCTCCGCCGAAGCCTCCAGGAGGCGGCGGCTCACATGGACGAACTCGTCGCCGTCGATGGCGACATAGCCGATGTCGAGGGAGGCGGCGAGGTTGTCGACGGTGACCTCGCCGCCGAAGTAGTCGGCGAGCTGCTCGGGGGTGAGGCGGACCGGGGTCTCCTCGGCGAACGGGGTCGTGATGTCGCCCAGGCCCAGGAGCTCGGCCGCCGAGTGGCGGTCGCGGCCCTTCTCGAAGGCGTCCAGGAGGTCGGCGATGCCGCCCAGGGTGTGGCCGCGCGCGAGCAGGGCCGCGATGGTGCGCAGCCGGGCCAGGTGGTGTTCGTCGTACCAGGCGACCCGGCCCTCGCGGCGGGGCGGCGGCAGCAGTTTGCGCTCGCGGTAGAAGCGGAGGGTGCGCGGGGTGATGCCGGCCGCCTCGGCGAGTTCCGCCGCGCGGTACTCCCGGGGGGCCCGGTGCGCTCCGGGTTCCCCGCTCTCGTTCGCCTTCGCCTTCGCCTTCGTCACCCGGCCAGCGTAGGCGGTGCCCGCCGGCCGAGCGCGCCCCTGCGGGGCGCCTCGGCTGAGCCGCCCCATGGTGCAACCGGCGGTAACTTTTCCGGTCGCGCCCCTACCCACGAGTACGTCGCTGTCCTACGCTCCAACCGTGCCAGTGATTACTGGCACGTTCAGGCCCTCATCCTCGGACAGCGGGAGGCGGCAGCATGGAGACGGCGGCCGAGCGGGACAACGAGCGGGACGGCGGGGCGTGCGGCATGGGCGCACTGCCCTCACACGTACGAGTGGCGGTGGTCGGCTCCGGGTTCGGCGGCCTCGGCGCCGCGGTGCGGCTGCGCCGCGCGGGCGTGACCGACTTCGTGGTCCTGGAGCGCCGGGAGGCCGTGGGCGGCACCTGGCACGACAACACCTATCCCGGGTGCGCCTGCGACATCCCCTCCCATCTCTACTCGTTCTCCTTCGCGCCCAACCCGCGCTGGCCGCGAGCCTTCTCGCCGCAGCACGAGATCCGCGACTATCTGGAGCGGGTCGCGGACGTCTTCGGACTGCGCCAGCACCTGCTGCTGCGTACCGAGGTCCAGCGGATGGCGTGGGACGCCGAGGAGCTGCGCTGGCGCGTCGAGACCTCGCGCGGCGAGGTCACCGCCGACGTCGTCGTCTCCGCCACCGGGCCGCTGTCCGAGCCCCGGCTCCCGGATGTGCCGGGGCTCGACACCTTCGAGGGCAAGGTCTTCCACTCCGCCGCCTGGGACCACGACTACGATCTGCGCGGCAAGCGCGTCGCCGTCATCGGCACCGGCGCGTCGGCGATCCAGGTCATCCCCGCCGTCCAGCCGGCCGTCGGCCGGCTCACCGTCTTCCAGCGGTCCCCGGCCTGGGTGCTGCCGCGCAACGACCGGCCCATCACCGGCGTGGAGAAGTGGCTGCACAGCACGCTGCCCAGCACCCAGAAGCTGCGCCGCTTCTTCCACTGGAGCGTGCACGAGCTGGAGACCCAGGTGTTCGCCAACCACCCCCGGCTGCTGG
Organism: Streptomyces boncukensis; assembly: GCF_011045075.1. Classification (GTDB taxonomy): domain Bacteria; phylum Actinomycetota; class Actinomycetes; order Streptomycetales; family Streptomycetaceae; genus Streptomyces; species Streptomyces boncukensis. Next base: position 4,312 of record NZ_JAAKZZ010000407.1, on the reverse strand, counting down.
CGGCGGTGGAGAAGCTGTCGGCCGCGCATATGCGGCGCGCCGTCAAGGACCCCGAGCTGCGCCGCAAGCTCACGCCGGACTACCGCGTCGGCTGCAAGCGCACCCTGCTGTCCGACGACTACTATCCCGCGCTCGCCCAGCCGAACACCGACGTGATCGACTCGGGGCTGCGGGAGATCCGCGGCAACACGCTGGTGTCCGCCGACGGCCGGGAGGCCGAGGTCGACGCCATCGTGTTCTGCAGCGGCTTCCATGTGTCGGACATGCCGGTCGCCCACCTCGTGAAGGGCGCCAATGGCGAGACGCTCGCGGAGTCCTGGGCCGAGGAGGGCATGAACGCGCTGCGCGGCACCGCCACCGCCGGGTTCCCCAACTTCCTCTTCGTCATCGGCCCCAACACCGGCCTCGGCACCAGCTCCATGCTCCTGATCATCGAGTCCCAGCTCAACTACATCGTCGACTACCTCCGCAAGCTCGACACCCTCGGCGGCCCGGACGGCGCCCGCGCCGCGCTCGACGTGCGCCCCGAAGCGCAGCGGCGCTTCAACACCCGGCTCCGCGAGCGCATCGGGCGCAGCGTGTGGCAGACCGGCTGCACGAGCTGGTACCTGGACGCGCTGGGCCGCCCGGTGGCCGTCTGGCCGGGCACCACCGCGGAGTTCCGGAAGATCACGAAAGAGGTGTGGCTGGAGGAGTACGAGGTGCTGCGCACGGCCCCGGGCCCGCCCGGCCGGGCCCCCGCCCTCGCCGGGACGGTGAGCAGGGGCGCGGCCACCGCGGCCTTCCACCAGGGAGAGGACGCGTGATGCCGGCCCGTGCCCCGGGGCGCGCGCGGGCCCCCCGCCTCCGCGGCGCCTACGCGCCGACCGCCCCCGCGCGCGAGCTGACCGCGCGCTCCGGTGACGGCACCCGCATCCCCGTCGAGGTCCACGGCAGCGACTCCGCTCCCGCCGTCGTCCTCGCCCACGGCTGGACGTGCAGCACCGCGTTCTGGGCCCCCGTCGTGCGCACGCTGACCGCGGGCGGACTGCGGGTCGTGACGTACGACCAGCGCGGGCACGGCCGCAGCCCGGCGGCGGCCGCCCCGTACGCGTACAGCACCGCCATGCTCGCCGACGACCTGTGCGCCGTGCTGGAGACGGCGCTGGAGCCGGGCGAGCGGGCCGTCGTCGGCGGCCACTCCATGGGCGGCATGACGCTGATGGCGGCGGCGGGCCGGCGCCCGCTGCGCGAGCACGCCGCCGCGCTGCTGCTGTGCAGCACCGGAGCCCGGCAGCTGAGCGCTGAGGCCCGCGTCATACCGCTGCGCTCCGAGCGTGCCCGCGCCGCCGCGCACCGGCTGCTGCTGGGCGCACACACCCCGCTCGGCCCGGTCACGCCGCTGTCCCGTAGGGCGCTGGCGTACGGCACGCTCGGGCCGCGCCCGCGCCGGGAGACCGCCGAGGCGACGGCGCGGATCGTGCACGCCTGCCCGACCGGCACCCGCGCCGCGTGGGGCGGGGTGCTCGCCGAACTCGACCTGTCCGCGAAGGTGCCGCTCCTGGACGCGCCGACCGCCGTCGTCGCCGGGACGGCGGACCGGCTCACCCCCCTCCCGCACGCGCGCCGGCTCGCCGCCCTGCTGCCGCACTGCACGGGCCTGCACGAGCTGCCGGGACGCGGCCATATGACACCGCTGGAAGAACCGGACACGGTGAGCGCGGTACTGGCCGACCTCGTACGAGACCATCTGCGACCAGAACATCCGCAAGCGGAGGACCGGACACGGGAGGCGAGCGCATGAGCCGGGTCGGACTGGAGGGCCAGGTCGCCGTCGTCACGGGCGCGGCCCGCGGGCTCGGCGCGCTGCTGGCGCGCAAACTGGCGGCGCGGGGCGCCTCCGTGGCGCTGGTCGGGCTGGAGCCGGAGGAGCTCAAGCACCTCGCCGTACGGCTGCGCGCCGACTCCGAGGCCGACGCGGAGTACTGGCACGCGGACGTCACCGACCACGAGGTGATGGCGCGCGTCGCCCGCGAGGCCAAGGACCGGTTCGGCAAGGTGGACATCGCGGTCGCCAACGCGGGCGTGGCGACGGGCGGCCCGTTCCTCGACTCCGACCCGGTCACCTGGCGCCGGGTGATCGAGGTGAACCTGGTCGGCAGCGCGGTGACGGGCCGCGCCTTCCTGCCCGTCCTCGTCGAGTCGCGCGGCTACCTCCTGCAGATCGCCTCCCTCGCGGCGCTCACCCCGGCGCCGATGATGACGGCGTACTGCGCCTCGAAGGCGGGCGTCGAGGCGTACGCGCACAGCCTGCGCGCCGAGGTCGGCCACCGCGGCGTCCGGGTCGGCGTCGGCTATCTGAGCTGGACGGACACGGACATGGTGCGCGGCGCGGACGAGGACGAGGTGATGCGCGACGTACGGCGCCGCCTCCCCTGGCCCACGAACCGCACCTACCCCCTCGGCCCCACCGCCGACCGCATCGTGCAGGGCGTCGAGCGCCGCTCGGCCCATGTGTACGGGCAGTGGTGGCTGCGCGGCATGCAGGCGGTGCGCGGCGCGCTTCCGGCGGCGGTCGGCGGTCCGCTGGGCCGGCGGGAGATGCGGCGGGTCGCCGCGCGGCTGGAGGGGCACGGCCCCGTTCCGACGGGCCTGACGGGCGCCGGAGGAGCGGCGGACGAGAGGGAGCGCACCCGCTAGGGACCCTCCTTCGGACCGTCAGAAGGGCCCTGGTGCCGTGGCCGGGGCGGTCAGGCCGCGGTGTCCTGTCGGCAGGGGGCGCCGGTGTGCAGGGTGGCGGCGGCGCCGGCGATGACCGAGTCGAGCCTGTCCCGGGTGCGGGCGAGGTCCGCGAGGTGCCGGCCGATGCGGTCGCGCTCCACGGCCAGGCGGTCGAGAAGTTCGGGCGTGGCCCTGCCGTCGATGACGCAGGGGGTGAGCTCGGCGATGGTCTTGCTGGACAGGCCGGCGGAGAGCAGCTCCCGGATCACGCGGACCCGGTCGACCGCGGCTTCCGCATAGCGGCGCTGACCGCTGTCGCTGCGCTCGGGGGCGAGCAGGCCCTGCTCCTCGTAGTACCGCAGGGCCCGGGTGGTGACTCCGGTCCGGCGGGCGAGCTCCCCGATGCGCATTCCCATCCCGTGTCCCTGTGTCCCCGTGTCCCTGTGTCCCGCGTCACAACTACTTGCCTTTGACGTCAACGTCACCTTTTAGCGTAACCGCCGTGAGCTTCCGCAGGGGGCTCCTCCACCGCCGGGAGCGACGCTGATCCCCGCGGTCCCGGCGGCGTCGGCTCGACGGCCCCTGCGGCGGCGCCCGATCCACCGCACGCACCACCCCTGGAAGGTGTCAGCGCATGACCCCGTACCGGACGACCGGTCTCACCGGCCCCGCGCCCACGCCGGCCATAGCGGTCAAGCCGCTCGTGCTGCCCGCCCCGCACCGGGGCGCGGACCTGCACGTACGCGTCTCCGCCCCGGTCACCGGCAGCAGCCTGCCGATCGTGCTGTTCGCGCACGGCTTCGGCTCGGACCTGGACGGCTACGCCCCGCTGGCCGACCACTGGGCTACCCACGGCTTCGTGGTCCTTCAGCCCACCCACCTCGACTCCAAGCGCCTCGCCGCCCCCGCGGACGATCCCCGCAGGCCCGGGCTGTGGCGCTACCGCGTGCAGGACATGCGGCACATCCTGGACGAGCTGGAGACCCTGGAGTCCTCCGTGCCGGGCCTGGCCGGCCGGGCCGACCGCAGCCGCGTCGTCGCCGCGGGGCACTCCTTCGGCGGTCAGACCGCGGGCATACTGGTGGGCCTGCGCGTCAAGGACCCGCAGACCGGCGTCGCCGAGGACCTGTCCGACCCCCGGGTCATGGCCAGCGTCCAGCTGGCGACCGCCGGCAGGGGCGGCGACGACCTGACCCCCTTCGCCCACGAGAACCTCCCGTGGCTGCGGGACCCGGACTTCTCCCACACCACCGCCCCCGGGCTGGTCGTCGCCGGGGACAAGGACGACCTCCCGCTCTCCACCCGGGGGCCGTCCTGGACGAGCGACCCCTACACCCTCAGCCGCGGCAACAAGAGCCTGCTCACCGTCTACGGCGGTGAGCACTTCCTCGGCGGCATCTCCGGCTACGGAGCTGCGGAGACCACCGACGAGGACCCCGATCGTGTCGCTCTCGTCCAGCAGGCCACTCTCGCGTACCTGCGGCACGTCACCGGGATCGACCACAGCGACTGGGAGACGGCCCGGTCCGTCCTCACCGGCGCCCACCCCCTGGGACGGCTGGAGTCCAAGTGACCCCCGCCGGAGGGACCGGTCCGCCGCGGTGGGGCCGTC
>NZ_JAAKZZ010000406.1 GCF_011045075.1 Streptomyces boncukensis | reverse complement strand
TGCTCGGTCAGCTCTACCACTGCCTGCACAACCGGCAGCTCTTCGACGAGCATCACGCATTCACCTCCTTCTCAGCAGCTCCAGCCGCCGCAGCTTGACTTCTTAGGCACGTGAGATGTCTCTCAGTCGTGGGTGCCGTTGACGGTCTCGACGCCGTTGCGGGTGCCGTTGTCGATGGCGGGGGCGAGGAAGGTGTCGGCGAGGTAGAAGCCGAAGAGCGCGATCACGACGACGAGCCAGACGCGGACGCCGAGGAACTTCACGGCGCCCCAGACGATCAGGCCCAGGACGACGACCAGGGGCAGGTTCACGGACACGAGCGCTCCTTTGAGGCGGTCAGCGGACGGGGCAGCGGTGGGTGCGGGCGGCCAGCTCGGCGGCGGTGCGTGAGTCGTAGTCGGCGGAGAAGCCGCAGCGCGGGGCCGTACAGGCGGCGGTGTGCTTCTCGCGGCCCCGGGCGTCGTAGGCGGTGCCGACCTGGACCGGGCCGATACGGGTCACGGCGCGGAAGCGGCGGTTAGCGGGCATGGCAGGTCCTCCGGTTCGGTCAGGTGAGTTGCGCGGCGATCTGCGCGGCGAGCGGGGCCGGGACGCCGAGGCGGGCGCGGAGGGTGTCCGGGTCGATGGGTGAGCCGGTACGGGCGCGGTGCGCGTCGGCGACCTTGCGGGTGTGTTCGACGAGGGCGGCCGGGACGGGAGTCGTCGGTGGCGTCGGCTCAGGCTTGGACTCCGGGGCGGGGGTCGTCTCGGGTACGTCCTCCCCTGCAGGCGTCTCCTTGGCCGTGTGGGCCAGCAGCGTTCCGCCGAGGAAGGCGAGGGCGGGCCATCCGGCGACGAGGATGCGGAGCCAGTCGGGGACGTCGGCCAGGTCGAGGAGTCCGGCGGTGGCGATGTTGGCACCGAGCGAGGCCGCGAGGGCGACGAGGAACCAGCACCAAGCCGCCGCCTTGTCCCGCCCCGATCGCAGACGACGCCAGGCGGCGACCATCAGCAGGTCCACGGACACGGGGTAGGCCCACGCCCTCCAGCCGTCCTGTCCGGCGGCCGAGGCCAGGTCGTGAAGGTGCGCGAAGGACAGCGCGGCGGCGATGACCGCTTGGACGAGCACCGCGTCTACGCGGCCGAGTTGGGCACGCACGGGCTGTCTCCTTCCGGTTTCGGGCATGACGGGGTAGGGGTCTGACGCGAGGCGGACGCGCCGGCCGAATCGGGGAAGAGGGGCAGGCCAGTCGGCGACGAGCAGCGGCTTCACGAGCGGCGCCGGACGATCCACGGGCCGAGCCGGAACGGTGGGCCGGAAGGGCGCGAGCGCGGGCAGCTCGGGCACCAGGTGCGCGGCTTCCTGGCAGCGTGCGGCGGCATCGGCCAGCGACAGGTACGGCGTGCGGATGCGGGACCAGCCGCCGGAGGTGTCGCCGACGACGGCGAGGCCGGGGCGTTCGGGCGCGATAGTGCAGGCGGCGCCGACCGCTTCGGGGGCGATGTCGCCCAGGGCCATCTTCGCGGAGGGCTCATCGTTGACGCGGTGGCAGACGCGGCCGGAGAGCTGGGCACGGAGCATGGTCGCGCCCTTGCCCAGCTCGGCGCCGAAGCGTTGCCCGCAGACCTCCAGGTAGATCCCGGCGGCGCGGCCGAGCTGGGCGAGGCGGATGAGCTGGGTGACCATCTCGTCGCGCCGTTCCTCGTCCTTCTTCGTGGCGACGAGGAAGAGTTCGGCGACCTCATCCACGACCAGGACCACAGGAACGGGCCGGTCGTCCTCCGGCAGGCCCCACACGTCCGAGGTGATCTCCTCATCCGGCGTCGAGGAGGCGATGCCCTGCCGGGCCCGGATCAGGTCGTAACGCTCTTCCATCTCCTTCACCAGCACGGGCAGCAGGTCGGCGGCCTGCCCCGGATCGGTGGCCAGCGCGGAGAGCCGGGCGGCGAAGGGGGCCAGCTCGACGCCCCGTTTGCAGTCGATCCCGACCAGTGCGACCGGCTGTTCGGTGAGCCCGGCGATCAGGTGCCGCAGATACATGGACTTGCCGGACAGGGTGGCGCCGAGGACCAGTTCGTGAGGGACGGCGCGGTAATCGCGTACGAAGGCAGTCGCGTCCTCCCGCAGCGCCACCGGCACCCGCAGCAGCCCGCCACCGGCCTTACGCGGCATCCGCACCCGCCGCAGCACATCGAACCCGACGAGCCGCAGTTCGACCACGCCGGGCTTTACGGTCTCGACGTAGGCGGCGTGTACGCCCCAGGCGTGCCGCAGACGTTCAGCCGAGGCGGCGACGTCGGCGGGCTCCTGTCCCGGAGCGAGACGGAGCCGGACCCGCATCCCGGTCGAGGTGGGCCGCAGCAGACCACGCCGAGGCGGCACGGGCCGGACTTCCCGCCGAGTCGCAGCGTGCACGGCCAGGGCACGGAGGCGAGACGGCGTGACGGTCAGCTCGCAGGACTCCATGACCGACCTGTATGTGCCCAGCAGCCGCGCGGCGGCCAGCGGAAGCCCGAGGGTGGACCAGTACGCCGCCGGATGCCGGGCCCGGAGGTAGGCGGCCCCGCCACCGAACGCGGCGACCGGACCACCCACCTCCATCAGCGTCGTCAGCTCGGACACGGTCAGGCCCCCACGCCCGCCGGAACGGCGCCCGGGGCGACAGCGGCGGCCCGGTAGGCGATACCGTGCCGCTGTTGCCCGTTGAACACGTACTCCCACGGCCGGGCGACCAGTCCCGGCAGCGAAACCGGAGCTCCCAGCGCCAGCCCTTCCGTCACGCCACTCTCCGGAACGGTGACGTGGATGAGCGCGGACTCCCCCTCATCGATGTAGACGACGCCGACCTTCATCAGCGACTCACCGCTCACCGCGTCCTTGGCGATCTCGCCCGTCTGCCGGTCCCGGACCTTGGGTTCCGGCACTTCGGTCAGCAGGACGGTCGCGGCGGAGGTGTCGATACGGATGGTGCGCACAGTCGTTCTCCTCGGGTCGTTCGCCGGAGCCCCATCACAGCTACTCGTCTAGACAAGACGCGTGATGACACCCCGGCGCGCTTCTTTGGGGATGCGGATACTGTGCCACACCCCTTAGCTACTCGTCTATACGAGTAAGGGTGTCGGCGTGTACGAGTCCGTGAGGAACGGCCAGGCACACCGCCATGAGCCCCACAGACCCTCAGTTGGCGGGCAGTTGGTAGGCGAGCACGTACGCGTCGGCGGCCATCACCGTGTCGCAGACCTCCACGGCGCGGCCGTCGGTGTCGTAGGCGGTGCGGATGAGGCTGATGACGGGCACGCCGGAGGACAGCCGCAGCATCTTGACCTCGGAGGGGGAGGGCATCCGGGCGCGTACCTCTTCGTCGAAGTGGTCGAGCCGATGCCCCAGTTCCTCCAGCCGGGCGTAGATACCGCCGGGCCCGGGGTTGGGTTCGGCGATCTGCGTACCGCGCGCCAGGTCCAGCGGCAGGTACGAGACGGCGGCCTCGACCGGGCGGCCGTCCAGCAGATACCGGCGCCGCCGGGCGAGGACCTTGCGGGGCGAGCCGAGCCGAGCGGAGATGTCGGGGGCAGGCTTCTCCTCCCGCACTTCCAGGCTGTCTACCTCGGGCTTGCTTCCCGCGGCTTCCGCCTCGACCGTGAACGCCGACTTCCCCTGTTCGCGGTGACGGCGCGCGAAGCGGTCGGAGGCCAGCCGCCGCACGGGCGGCCGGGGCCGCACGAAGACGCCCTTGCCGTGCTCGGAGGAGGCCAGCCCCTCACTCTGGAGAATCGCGAGGGCGTTGCGGACGGTCATCCGGGAGACTCCGAAGTGCTCGACCAACTCCGATTCGGACGGGAGCTTGGCGCCCTCCTTGAAGCGGCCCCGGTCGATGGCCTCGCGGATCTGGTCGGCGATCTGCCTAAAGACCGCGCGATCACTGGTCGGGTCGAGGTCACCGAGGATGCCGGACGGGAGTGCTGCCATAACGGGTACTCCTTTGGATATCTAGACGAGATGCTGAGTGTCGTTGCTACGGTGGAGAAGCCTAGCCATCTGAGGGGACCGAGGAACGTGAGCACCGTAGAGCGCCCCCATTCCGTGAGCGTCGCTGGCGTCATCGTGGACGACGCGGGCCGTGCGCTGCTCATCCAGCGCCGCGACAACGGCCAGTGGGAGCCGCCCGGCGGCGTCGTAGAAGCCGGGGAAACTCTCCCGGACGCCCTCCAGCGCGAGGTGCTGGAGGAGACGGGCATCAAGATCGCGCTTCCGGCGACCCTGACCGGTGTCTACAAGAACATGACGGGCCTGATCGTCTCGCTCGTCTTCCGCTGCGAAGCGGTCGACGGCACCCCGTCGACCGGACCCGAGACATACGCCCTGCGCTGGGCCACCCGCGACGAGGTCGCGGAACTGGCGGACGAGGCGTACGCGATCCGCGTCCTGGACGCGCTCGACGCGGCGGCCCCGCCGGCCATCCGTGCCCACGACGGCGTGAAACTCATCTAGCACTGACCTACTGCCCATAGCAGCCACCAGCGCAAAGGAACTTGTATGCACGAGTATACGAGCACAGTGCGGATCTGGGAACTCACCTGTCCCGGTCTCCCCGAAGAAGTCGGCCGCGTACGCCGATGGACCCGCGACGTCCTCAGCGGCACCCCATACGCGGACGACGCGGCCCTCATCGTCAGCGAGCTGGGCTCCAACGCCCTGCTGCACTCGGCCAGCGGCAGCCCGAACGGCAGCTTCCACGTCTCCCTGCACCGCTCACCCAGCGTTCTGGTCCTGGCGGTCACGGACACCGGCGGAGGCGAGACAAAGCCACACGTCGAGACCCCGAACGAGGACGACACCAACGGCCGCGGCTTGGGCCTGGTGATCGCACTGGCCAGTCGCGTGCAGATCAGCGGCGACGACTACGGCCGGACGGTCACGGTCGAGATGGCCGGAGAGGCAGACGAGGGGAGGCGGCCGCGATGACCACCCAGCAGCACGCGTCCCAGGTCTACTACTGCCAGTGCTACGTCAACGAACGCCGACTCGGCACCTACGACGCCCACAGCCCGCGCGAGGCCCTGCGCTGGGTCCGCATCAGCCTCATGATGATCGCGATCACGCTGGACGAGGAGCCCTACAGACAGGCCCGCACCTGGCTCAACGACGGCCAGCCGACAGCGGCCCGCGACCTCGAAGAGGGAAAGCCCCACACGCTCACCCTGAAGCAGCGCACCACGGCGGCGACTTGGACGATCAGCCCCATCACCTGACTACGGGCCCACGAGGCGCGTGCGTAACAACTTTCTCTACGACTTCAAGGCGGCTCGCGTCCCGCTCGCCGCGCGCGGCCCGGCTCCCCGGGCCGCCGCTCCTGTCTCCGCCCCGCTCCGGCCCGGTCCGCCGGGCCGCGCTCACGAGGTGGCGGGCGAGCCTGCTTGCTTTAAAAGGATCATGGCCGGGTCCGGTCGGCTCCACGGCTTTAGGCAGCCACTTTGGGGCGAGCCTCTAAGATCGGGGGCCACGCTCGGGCCATTGCGGGCAGGCGAGGTGCTGCCCGAGACGCGAGCAGCTTAGTGGCCCCCGATCTCTCGCCCCAAAGCCGCTCCAGCCCAAAGCCGCTCCGCCGGCCTCAGTCCTAGACAACCCTTCATCGTCTTAGTACGACCCGCCAAAGCGTTGAAATAACCGAACGCCACCCCACTGGTGTATATTCTTGCGGAACTGGCCAGGACTCCCTATCCGCCGGATCTGAATGGGCGTATATGTGCACATCGCTCTGACTTTTGGATCTGAGCCAAAGCGGGCGTCCAATGATTATCCTGTCGAATTCTCCATTACCGAATAAGTAGCGCCTCGCGGCGAGGTCATTCTCCGGTATTTGCTCTTCTGTCAGGTCATAGTATATTTCGGCCAGCCACTCGCCAGACCGGCTAACATCGCCATAAGTGAAGCCGCGTTCCCAGGGTGCTTGCGATACTCCACTCATTCCTTGTCCAGCGGCCACTTGGTATGCGTAAAAGGCCAGGATGGGACGTGTTTCGTCCTCCGTCCCGAAGCCCCTAACCGAGTATTCACACCTCCCCGCGATAAAATCACGGACGAAACTGGCGGCAGAAGAAGTCCAACCACTGCGAGATGCGGCTCCCGCATCTTGCACATATCCGGAGAAATTATCGAGGCTGCCGAACAGGCAAACAACTACCCTCGTTCCATCTGTGGCTCGCAAGCGCGTGAACATCAGAGCGCCTACGGGGTCACCAGAGGGGGAGACAAACTCACCAAATACAACAGTCCCCTTGCCGGATGCATACTTGGCCCGTGCGCCCCTAGTCGGGTCCCTAAGAGTGCTACCCTTAAGGGCTCTCTCGACCCACTGTGAAGTATCGGCACGCGACTGATTGCCACTTGCTGAATCCCAAGTAATTTCGGGCGTAATGCCAAGCAGTGTTGGAATTTTCACTGACAGGCCACCGCGATTAGACTTTCGATTGGCCTCGGCGAGTTCAGATATTGCCCGCTCAGACCAATAGAGGTACTTCGTAATCTCTTTTCGTGGAGCCATTCTCGCTCTTCCTGTAAATGTGCTACGTCTATGTGGGTCAGATGAATCCGTGAAGGCTGTCCGAGAAGTGCCCTAAAAGGGAAGCATTGAACATGTCGCGGTGTAGTGGCTATCTATGTTCGTGTGACTCAGGATTTCAGTAGCGCCGCATGGGTGTTGGGTCGAATTCGATGGTAAGGGTGGACGGTATCGGTGCTTCATTTTCGAGCGGCGTAGGTCGCATCATAATTGGATGTGCAGAGATGTGCAGCGAGTTGAGGTAATAGCAGCTCGGATGGCTCTGCTGCCCTAAATGATCAATTAGTCAATGCATATGCGCAGCCACGTTGGGCCGCCCCCGGGCCGTCCGACGCCACCCACTGACGACAGCCACCGACCCCGGGC
>NZ_JAAKZZ010000405.1 GCF_011045075.1 Streptomyces boncukensis | reverse complement strand
CCGCCGGCGCACTGCTCGCGACCGGTGCGCTGACGCTCACCGCGTGCGGAGGCGGCGAGGGCTCAGGCGGCTCCAGCGGCGGACGGCTGCGGGTCGCGATGGCCTTCCCGCCCGCCCAGGCCATGAGCCCGTACGGAGACGACGCCGTCCTCCTCAGCCGCCTCTCCGTCATCGAGGGACTGACGGCGCTGGACGAGTCCGGCTCCCCCGAGCCCGCGCTCGCCAGCTCCTGGAAGCCGTCCGACGGCGACCGCACCTGGACGTTCACGCTGCGCGAGGCCCGCTTCCAGGACGGCGGCCGCGTCACCGCGAAGGCCGTCGCCCACGCGATCGGCAAGGCGACCGAGGCCAAGCCCGAACCGCGCGTCCTGAGCGACGCGGCCACCCTCAAGGCGGAGGCCCGCGGCGCCCGCACCGTCCGGGTCACCAGCAGCGAGCCGGACCCGCTGCTGCCGCAGCGGCTGGCCAACCCCGCGCTGTCCGTCTTCTCCGCCGCCGCGTACCGGAAGGGCGGCAAGGTGGACCCCGCGGGCCACGCCACGGGCGCGTTCACCCTCACCGAGGTCAACGGAACGACGAGCGCCGCTCTGGACCGCAACGACCGCTACTGGGGCGGCAAGGCCAAGGCCCCCGGGATCGACGTGAAGTTCGTCTCCAACGGCACCTCGCGGGCCAACGCGCTGCGCAGCGGCCAGACGGACATCGCCGAGTCGGTGCCCGTCTCCCAGGCGTCCGTGCTCGACAAGGGCCAGATCCACGAGGTGCCCACCGCGCGCACCAACAGCCTCTATCTGAACACCGGACGGGGCGTCTTCGCCGCCCCTCCGATGCGGGCCGCCGCCCGCGCGGCACTCGACACCAAGGCGCTCGTCAAGGGCGTCTACGAGGGCCACGCCGACACCCCGCGCGGCCTGCTCGGGCCCGGCGTCCGCTGGGCGGCCAAGGACCGCGTGCGGGTCACCGGGCGCGCCGAGCCCGCGCCGGAGGCGGACGTGCGGAAGACGAAGACGCTCACCCTCGCCACGTACACCAACCGGCCCGAGCTGCCGGAGGTGGCCTCCACCGTGCAGCAGCAGTTCAAGAAGGCGGGCTTCACGGTGAAGCAGGTGGTGCGCGACTACGCGCAGTTGGAGGCCGACGCGCTGGCGGGCAAGTTCGACGCGTTCATCCTTCCGCGCAACACCCTGCTGGACACCGGCGACCCGCTTTCCTACCTCCAGTCCGACTTCACCTGCAAGGGCACCTTCAACATCTCGCAGCTGTGCGACAAGGACGTCGACAGCGCCGTGCGGAAGGCCGCACGGGCGGACGGCACCGCGAAGCGGCACCGTGCCGAAATGGCCGCCGAGGAGCGGGTGCTGCGTACCGACGCACTGGTGCCGCTGCTGCACGAGCGGTTCATCCAGGGCGTCGCCCAGGACGTGAAGGGCGTCTCCCTCGACCCGATGGAGCGCACCCTCGTCACGCCCGACACCCGCCGAGGGTGAGCGCGCGCCTGTTCGGCCGCGCCGTCAGCGCGGCCGGCGTGCTGCTCGTCGTCGGGCTGCTGCCGTGGCTGACCCGCACCGACCCGGCCCGCACGATCCTGCACGCCCGGTACGCCGACCGCGCGCCCACCGCGTCGGCCCTGGCGGACATCCGCGCCGAGACCGGACTGGACGAGGGGCCGGTGCGGCTGCTCGGCCGCTGGGCGGGCGATCTGGCGCGCGGCGACCTGGGCACCTCCTGGGTGTCCGGGCAGCCCGTCCGCCCGGACGTCCTGTCCGCACTGGGCACCTCGCTGTCCCTGATGGGCGCCTCGCTCGCGGTGGCCGTGCTGCTCGCCGCCGCGCTCAGTCTCCGTACGCTCCGCGCGGGCGCGCGGCAGCGCGGCGCCGCGTACGAAAGGCCGCGCGCGGGGGCCGTCGCCGCGGCGCTCGCCGCGCTGCCCGAGTTCCTGCTCGCCGCGGTGTTCGCGACGGTCTTCGCCGTCCAGCTCGGCTGGTTCCCCGCGCTCGGCTGGGGCAGCGCACAGCAGCTCGTCCTCCCGGCGCTCGCCATGGGCATCCCCGCCGGCGCGCTGCTGGGGCGGCTGCTGGACGACGCGCTGCCCGGCGCCTTCGCCGAACGGTGGGTCGCCACCTGCGTCGCCTCCGGCCTCCGTCCCGCCCGTATCGCGGGGTACGCGCTGCGCCGCGTCCTGCCGCCGCTGCTTGAGCAGTTCGGCTTCGTCGTGGTCGGGCTGACCGGCGGGGCGGTCGCCGTGGAGACGCTGTTCGCTGTTCCGGGGCTCGGCGGCACCGCGCTGAGCGCCGCCCTCGCCCAGGACCTGCCCGTCCTGCAGGCGTGCGTCCTGCTGCTGCTCGTGCTGGGGCTCGCGGTGGGCGCCGCCGTACGCGCGGCGCGCCGGGCACTGCTCGGACCGGCCCTGGACGCCGGCGCGCTGCCCGCGCTCGTACGCCCCCGCCCCGCGCGCCCCGCGCGCGCCATCGGCTGGACCGCCGCCGTACTGGGCACCGCGCTGGCCGCCGTCGTGGTGGCCGGGCTGCTGCGCGACCCGCTCGCCGTCGACGCGGCGGCGCGGCTCGCCGGGCCCAGCGGCGCGCACCCCCTGGGCACCGACGCGCTGGGCCGCGACGTGCTCGCCCGCCTCGGCCACGGCGCCGCCCGTACGGCCCTCGCGGCGGTCGGCGTCGCCGCCGTCACGCTCGCGGCCGGGGTCGCCGTCGGCGTCCTCACCCGCTGGACGGAGGGCCTGCGCGAGGTCGCCAACGCGCTGCCCCCGGTGATCGCCGGACTGATCGTCGCGGGCATCGCGGGCCCGGGGCAGCTCGGCGCCGCGGCGGCCGTCGCGGTCGTCGCCTGGGCGCCGCTGGCGGCACACACCGCCGGGCTCTACGAGGAGGAGCGCGCCGCCGCCCATCTGGAGGGCGCCGTCGCGCTCGGCGCCGGACGGTGGCACCTGCTGCGCCACCATGTGCTGCCGGGCGTGCTGCCGCCGGTGGTACGGCACGCGGTGCTGCGGATCCCGGCCCTCGCCCTGGCCCTCGCCTCCCTCGGCTTCCTGGGCCTGGGCGCCGGGCCGCCCGCGCCGGAGTGGGGCCGGATGCTCTCCGAGAACATGCCGTACGCGGAGCGCGCCCCCTGGGCCGTTCTCGCCCCCGCCGCGGCCCTCGCCTGCGTGGGCGTCCTGGCCGTCCTGCTGGCGGCCCTCCGCCCGCGCGCCCGCACCGCACGCTGAACGGCCGACCGGGCGCACGTCGCCGCAGCGGGGGCACGGACACCACACAGCACGTACACCGCAGACATGCGTCACGTGGTGCACACGGGGAACACCGGGGCGTGACAGTACGTTGGACGTGGGACGGATGTCCGTCCCGGAACGGATGTCCGTCCCGGAACAGGCGTGAGGAAGGATCGATCCCGTGGCAGTGCTCCCTGACGAGCTGAAGCAGGTCCTCGACGGCAAGGTCTTCGTGGCCATGGCCACCATCCAGCCGGACGGCAGTCCGCAGGTGTCTCCCGTCTGGGTGAAGCGGGACGGCGACGAGGTGCTGATCTCCACCACCGTGGGACGCCGCAAGGAGCGCAACCTCCGGCGGGACCCGAGGGTGACCGTGCTGGTCCATCCGGCCGATGCGCCGTACACGTACGCGGAGCTGCGCGGCACCGCGACGATGACCACCGAGGGCGGCCAGGAGCTGATCGACGAGCTGGCCCGGAAGTACGCCGGCATGTCCTACGCCGAGTGGAACCCGCGGGCGGGCGAGGACGCCGAGCGCGTCGTGGTCCGGATCAGCGTCCGCAAGGTCGTGGGCCGCGTCTAGGACGCATCCGGCGGATCGTGCCGGGGCGGGGCCGGCCGCCCCTCGCCGCTCGTCGCTGGCCGCGCAGGGGCCGCCGGAGCGGCTCCCGGCTTCCCGGGTGTGCGGCGTGGTCGGCCGTGCCCTGCGTCTACCCTTGAGTCCGTGACTCTTCGCCTGTACGACACCAGCGCCCGGCAGATCCGCGACTTCAGCCCCCTCGTGCCGGGCTGCGTCTCGATCTACCTGTGTGGCGCGACCGTGCAGGCCCCGCCGCACATCGGGCACGTCCGCTCCGGGCTGAACTTCGACATCATGCGCCGCTGGTTCACCCACCGCGGCTACCAGGTGACGTTCGTACGGAACGTCACCGACATCGACGACAAGATCATCACGAAGTCCGGCGAACAGGGCCGCCCCTGGTGGGCGATCGGATACGAGAACGAGCGCGCGTTCAACGCGGCGTACGAGGCCCTCGGCTGCCTGCCGCCCAGCTACGAGCCGCGCGCCACCGGCCACATCCCGGAGATGGTCGAGATGATGCGCGCCCTGATCGACCGGGGGCACGCCTACGCGGCGGACGGCAACGTCTACTTCGACGTCCGCTCGTACCCGGACTACCTCGCGCTGTCCAACCAGGAGCTGGACAACCTGCTGCAGCCCGAGGGCGAGGGCGAGACCGGCAAGCGCGACCCCCGGGACTTCGCGATGTGGAAGGCCGCACGTCCGGGCGAGCCGGCCTGGGAGACGCCGTGGGGCCCCGGCAGGCCCGGCTGGCACCTGGAGTGCTCGGCGATGGCCCACAAGTACCTGGGCGCCGCGTTCGACATCCACGGCGGCGGCGTCGACCTCGTCTTCCCGCACCACGAGAACGAGATCGCGCAGTCCAAGGCGTTCGGCGACAGCTTCGCCGCCTCCTGGGTGCACAACGCCTGGGTGACCATGAGCGGCGAGAAGATGAGCAAGTCGCTCGGCAACTCGGTGCTCGTCAGCGAGATGGTGAAGCGCTGGCGCCCCATCGTGCTGCGCTACTACCTGGCCGGTCCGCACTACCGCTCCACCATCGAGTACGGCCCGGAGTCGCTGTCCGAGGCGGAGGCGGCGTTCGGCCGGATCGAGGGGTTCCTGCAGCGCGCCGTCGGCCTGGTCGGGGACACCGCGCCCGCACCGGACGTCCCGGCCGCGTTCGGGGAGGCCATGGACGACGACTTCGCGGTGCCGCAGGCCCTCGCCGTGGTGCACCAGACGGTGCGGCGCGGCAACGCGGCGCTGGGCGAGGCGGACAAGGCCGCCGTGTCCGGCGCGGTGGCTGAGGTGCGGGCGATGCTCGGCGTGCTGGGCCTGGACCCGCTGGACGAGCACTGGAGCGGCTCTGCCTCCGGGCCGCAGGGCGACGGTCTGCACGGTGTGGTGGACGCCCTCGTCCCCCTGCTGCTGGAGCAGCGGCAGGCGGCCCGCGCCCGCAAGGACTACGCGACCGCCGACGCCATCCGTGACCAGTTGCAGCAGGCAGGGCTGAGCATCGAGGACACTCCCGCGGGCCCGCGCTGGGAACTGGACCGCAGGGCCTGAGGCGGCGCAGAGCCCGAAGGGGCGCAGGGCCCGAAGGGGTGCAGAGCCCGAAGCGGCGCAGGGCCGGCGCCGCCGCAGTACCGTTGACAGCCGCACGGACAGACAGCCGTACGCCGTTCCGTCACCCGTGGCGTGCACTGGCGTGCACCGAGACTCGCAGGAAAGCAGCAGGTAACCAGCATGGCCGGGAACAGCCAGCCACCGAACCGGCGTGTGTCCAAGAAGAAGGGCGCGCAGGTCGGCAGCGGCGGCCAGCGGCGCCGCGGCTTGGAGGGCAAGGGCCCGACCCCGCCCGCCGAGATGCGCAAGGGCCACGCAAAGCAGCGTGCGGCGCAGGCCAAGGCCCGCCGCGCACACGGACGGCAGCAGCAGCGCAAGGGCGGTGCGAAGGGCTCGTCGGAGCTGGTCGTGGGCCGCAACTCGGTGGTGGAGGCGCTGCGTGAGGGCGTCCCGGCCAACGCGCTGTATGTGCAGCAGTTCATCGACAACGACGACCGGGTGCGCGAGGCCGTACGGTTCGCGGGCGAACGGGGCGGCGTCCACCTGGTGGAGGCCCCGCGCCCGGAGCTGGACCGGATGACGAACGGCCTCAACCACCAGGGCGTCGTCCTCCAGATCCCGCCCTACGAGTACGCGCACCCGGACGACCTGGTGGCCGCCGCCTTCGACGAGGGCGAGGACCCGCTGATCGTCGCCCTCGACGGTGTGACCGACCCGCGCAACCTGGGCGCCGTCGTCCGCTCCGTCGCCGCCTTCGGCGGGCACGGCGTGGTGGTGCCGGAGCGGCGGGCCACCGGGATGACGGCCGGGGCGTGGAAGACGTCGGCGGGCGCGGCGGCGCGTACGCCGGTGGCGCGCGCCACCAATCTCACGCGTGCGCTGGAGGCGTACCAGAAGGCGGGCCTCACCGTGGTCGGCCTCGCGGCGGACGGCGATGTCGAACTGCAGGACGTGGCCGCGCTGGACGGCCCGCTGGTGGTCGTCGTCGGCAGCGAGGGCAAGGGCCTGTCGCGGCTGGTGGGCGAGACGTGCGACCTCCGGGCGCGGATCCCGATGCCGGGCGGCGCCGAGTCGCTGAACGCGGGCGTCGCCGCCGGCGTCGTGCTCTACGAGGCGTCCCGCCGACGCGCCTGACCACCACTCGGTGATCTTGACGGGTCTCGGACAGATCGGCCCGGTCAAGGCAGTGTCCTAAACGTCCATCACTCGGTTAGATGAGTGTGGACACCAGAACACCCCGCGATGCTGGCGCCGCGGGCCCGCGCGGTTTCTTCGACGACGAGCCGGTGCTGAGCACCGTCAAGGTCCCGTCCGACCCCGCTGAAGTGGTCGTCAATCACGCGAGCTTCCGGGTGCGCCTCGGCTCTGCCACGGCGCCCGCTTCCGGGTCCGCGCCCGCTTCCGCCGCCGCGCGCTCCCGGTTCGGGGAGGACACCGAGCCGATGCCCACCGTGGCCGCGCCGGCGGCGCGCGCCGGTGCGCCGGCCGGTGCCGCCGCGGGCGCGAGCGCGGGTGTGGGCGCGGCGGCGGGCGCGGGTGCAGGCGCGGGGGCCGCGGG
>NZ_JAAKZZ010000404.1 GCF_011045075.1 Streptomyces boncukensis | reverse complement strand
GCCGGGGCCGGTATCGGGGACG
The DNA here is from genome assembly GCF_011045075.1 of Streptomyces boncukensis. Taxonomy (GTDB): domain Bacteria; phylum Actinomycetota; class Actinomycetes; order Streptomycetales; family Streptomycetaceae; genus Streptomyces; species Streptomyces boncukensis. Next base: position 6,910 of record NZ_JAAKZZ010000404.1, on the reverse strand, counting down.
GTGTCGGTGGCGGCGGGGTGCGGCGTCGAGTCGGGTATCGCGGCCGGTCGTGTGGGGCCGGGGTTGGTCATGCACCTCTCCAGGAGATTGTCAGGAGCACAAACATTCTCCCAGGAACACCAGCCCCGGCCCAGCGCTTTACGGTGAGCGACGCGTCACGCCTCTTCCAGCCCCGGGGCGCCCTTGCGGGAGACGAAGGAGGCCGCCGTGGCGACCGGGGCGCCGGGCGAGGTCACCTCGGGGACCGTGCGGTAGTCGGCGCGCAGCCGCTCCCCGTCGAGGGTGACCAGGAGGTAGCCGCGCCGCCCGTTGTAGAACCTCAGATGCGGGTTGGCCTCCATCAGCGCGTTCCAGTTGTCCGGTTTGTCCGCGCCGTTGCCGCCGCTGGCGATGGAGGTGGTGACCAGCTCGACGCCGCGGGTGGGGGAGCCGGCGTCGTCGAAGTCCGCCTTGATGTCGAGCGCGTAGTGGACGTGGACGTCCCCGGTGAGCACCACCAGGTTCGCCACCCCCGCCTCCTCGGCCGCCTTCAGGAACCGCTCGCGCGCCGCCGGGTAGCCGTCCCAGGCGTCCATGGACACCTTGTGCGGGGTCTCGGTGCTCGCGTACCGCCGGGAGAACACCACCTGCTGCGGCACCAGGTTCCACACGGCGCCGGAGCTCTCCCAGCCCTCCCGCAGCCAGTCCTCCTGGCCGCTGCCCAGCAGGGTGCGGTCGGGCCGGTTGGTCTCCTCGCCCGGCACCTTCCAGCCGTCGCCGTTCGTCTGGTCGTCGCGGTACTGGCGGCTGTCGAGCACGTCGAGCTGCGCGAGCCGTCCGAAGTGCAGCCGCCGGTGCAGGGCCAGGTCGGCGCCCTCGGGGCGCTGCGGCGGGCGGAGCGGCATGTTCTCGTAGTACGCGCGGTACGCGGCGGCCCGCCGGGCGAGGAACTCCGCCTCGGGGTCGTCGTCCTGGGAGACGGCCCCGGCGTAGTTGTTGTCCACCTCGTGGTCGTCCCAGGTGGTGATCCAGGGGTGGGCGGCGTGCGCGGCGCGCAGGTCGGGGTCGGCGTGGTAGAGCGCGTAGCGCAGCCGGTACTGCTCCAGGCTGACGGTCTCCGCGCGGTGCGCGGCGGGCAGCTTCAGATCGGGGTCGTTCCGGTCGCCGCCGTCGGCTGCCACGGCGTTCTCGTAGATGTAGTCGCCGAGGAAGACGACCGCGTTCAGGTCCTTCTCCGCGGCCAGATGGCGGTGCGCGGTGAAGTAGCCGTGCTGGAAGTTCTGGCAGGACGCGAACGCGAAGCGCAGCGTGGCGGGGTCCGCGTCGGCGGCGGGTGCGGTGCGGGTGCGGCCGGCGGGGCTGGTCCACTCACCGGCTGTGAAGCGGTACCAGTAGCCGGTGTCCGCGTCCAGCTCCTCGGGGACGACATGGAGGCTGTGCTTCCACTCGGGGTGGGCGATCTCCTCGCCGCGGGCGACGACGTCCGCGAACTCGCTGTCCCGGGCCAGCTCCCAGGACACCGCGACCGGCTCGTCCGCCATTCCGCTGTCCAGCGCGTAGGGCTCGGGCGCGAGCCGGGTCCACAGCACGACCGAGTCGGGCAGCGGGTCCCCCGAGGCGACACCCAGCCGGAACGGATCCTTCTCGAATCTTTTTGCTGTCATGGAATTGAGTTTTTGCACAGCACGGGCAGTGTTGGGAAGGTTTGTGCCAAACGCGAGTGCCAGTGCGGCACCGGTTCCGGTCACAAAGCGTCGACGGCTCACCTTTCGCGCTCCTGCGCGGAGTTCGCGATCCGCTTTCGATGCGTGTGCCATGCACATGAGTACACGGTGCACGGGCGGCGTGCTGTTGGCGTGTACCCGACACTCATATGTCCATCGGATGGCGGTCAGCCCACCCCGGTTCCCGTACCCTGCCGCGCATGACGACGGATACGAGAGCCGCGAAGGAGACCACGGGGCCGGGCGCGCACGGCCCCCGTATCGCCCTGGTGACCGGCGCGGGCTCCGGCGTCGGCCGCTCCGTGGCGCTCACCCTCGGTGACGCGGGCTGGACCGTGGTGCTCGCGGGCCGCAGGCCCGGCCCCCTGGAGGCCACGGCCGGGCTCATGGGCGGCGGCGCGCCGCCCGCCTGGCCCGTCCCCACGGACGTCACGGACCCGGCCGCTGTGGACGCGCTCTTCGCGGCCGTACGCGACCGGTACGGGCGGCTCGACCTGCTGTTCAACAACGCGGGCGTGTTCGGCCCGCAGTGCCCGGTCACCGAGCTGGACCTCGCCGACTGGCGGCGCGTCGTCGACGTCAACCTCACCGGCGCCTTCCTGTGCGCCCAGGGCGCGTTCCGCCAGATGCGCGAGCAGCGTCCGCAGGGCGGCCGGATCATCAACAACGGCTCCCTCTCCGCGCACACGCCGCGTCCCGACGCGACCGCGTACACCGCCACCAAGCACGCCGTCACCGGCCTCACCAAGTCGCTGTCCCTGGACGGCCGCGCCCACGGCATCGCCTGCGGGCAGATCGACATCGGCAACGCGGTGACGGAGATGACGGAGCGGCTGCCGGAGCCGACCATGGACGTCGCCGACGTCGGGCGCACGGTGCTGCACATGGCGGAGCTGCCGCTGGAGGCGAACATTCCGTTTGTCACGGTGATGGCCACGGCGATGCCGTTCGCCGGCCGCGGCTGAGCGATACGCCACGCGAAACGGCTCGCGATACGCCACGGGGTGCCCCGTACGGCACGGACCGTGCCCGGCGGATGCCGATCCGTTTCTCCGCCCGGCATGGGGAACACTTGTCGGGTGAACGAGTACGACCTCTCCCGGGCCCTCGCCGGCGTGGCGGGCTCCCTCCCCCCGAAGGCCGCGGCCGCCGCCACCGCGCGGCTCATCGACCACTACCGGGGCGAGACCCCGACCGAAGCGCCCGTGCTGCGCGGCCGCGCCGACGTCGTCGCGTACGCGGCGTACCGGATGCCCGCGACCCACGCGGCCGCGAGCGCCGCGCTGCGCGCCCTCGCGGCCCGCGCGCCCGGCTGGGCGCCCAGGACCCACCTGGACATCGGCGGCGGCACCGGCGCCGCCGCCTGGGCCGCCGCCGCGACCTGGGAGGGCGTGGCCTCCACCGTCGTCGACTGGGCGGAGCCCGCGCTCGCCCTCGGCCGCGAGCTGGCCGAGGCCGGAGGGCTGTCCGTCCGGTGGACGCGCGGCTCGCTCCGGGAGGGCGGCGCCGCGCTGCCCCGGCTGCCGGACGCCGACCTCGTCACCGTCTCCTACGTCCTCGGCGAGCTCACCGAGCGGGACCGGCGCGCCGCCGTGGCCACCGCGGCGCGCGCCGCGCGGGGCGCCGTCGTGCTCGTCGAGCCCGGCACGCCGGACGGCTATCTGCGGATCCGGGAGGCCAGGGACGCGCTGGTCGCGGCCGGGCTGCGGGTGCGCGCGCCGTGCCCGCACAGCGGCACCTGCCCGATCGCGGTGGGCGAGGACTGGTGCCACTTCGCGGCCCGGGTCTCCCGCTCGTCCCTGCACCGCCGGGTGAAGGGCGGCGAGCTGGCCTACGAGGACGAGAAGTTCAGCTATGTCGCGGCCGTGCGCGAGGAGGCCGCGGCCGGGGAGCCCGCGCCCGCGCGCGTCGTCCGCAGACCGCGGACCCGCAAGGGGCAGGTGCTGCTGGAGCTGTGCGGCGCCCCGGAGCGGGGCCTGGGCCGGGAGACGGTCACCAAGCGGCACGGCGCCGCCTACCGCGCGGCCCGCAAGGCGGAGTGGGGCGACGCGTGGGAGGCCGGAGGCGGCGGGGCGCCCGGGTGACGGGAGAAGTCCCGTCACCCGGACACCGGCCCGCGGCCGCGCCTCAGCGCAGCTCGGCCGTGACGCACTTCACGCTGCCGCCGCCCTTCAGCAGCTCGGTCAGGTCGACCGGGACCGGCTCGTAGCCCCGCTCGCGGAGCGGCCCGAACAGTCCCGCGGCGGCCTGCGGGAGCAGCACATGGTGGCCGTCGCTCACCGCGTTGAGGCCGAGGGCCAGCGCGTCCGGCTCCTCGGCGACCAGCGCGTCCGGGAACAGCCGGCGCAGCACCGCCTGGCTGCCGGGGGAGAACGCGGGCGGGTAGTACATGACGTCGTCGCGCTCGGCGTCGAGCACGCACAGCGCCGTGTCCAGGTGGTAGTAGCGCGGGTCGACGAGGTCGAGGCCGAGCACGGGGCGGCCGAAGAACTCCTGCGCCTCGCCGTGCGAGAGCGGGCTGGAGCGGAAGCCGCGCCCCGCCAGCAGCCAGGAGGCGGTCACGGCGAAGTCCCCCTCGCCCTCGTTGATGTGCTCCGGCTCCACGAGGTCCCGGTAGCCGTGCGCGCGGTACCAGTCGCGGTGTGCCGCCGCCTCGCCGCTGCGCTCGCGGTGGGCGAACCGGGCGCCGAGCACCCGGCCCTCGACGACGGTGGCGCCGTTGGCGGCGTACACCATGTCCGGCAGGCCGGGGAGGGGGTCGAGGACGTGCACGGTGTGGCCGAGCGCACGGTACCGGTCGCGCAGTTGCTCCCACTGTGCGAGGGCCAGCGGGAGGTCCACCGGTTTGCTGGGGTCCATCCAGGGGTTGATGGAGTAGGTGACGCGGAAGTGCTCCGGCGGGCACATCAGGTAGTGACGGGGCACGTACAACGAGGGCTCCTCACGGGGTCGGTGCGCATGCTGAGCCCATGGTGCGCTGCGGAGAGCCCTTTCGCCTATATGCGGACAGGGTTTCACGATAGCCGGTCCCGCACCCCGAGAGGCGGCGCGCCCCCTCACGCCCCTGAGCGCGAGGGGATGCCCCCCAGGGGCGCGGGGAACTGCGCGAGCGGCCCGTGACGGCCCGCGGGGGCCGACGAGGCAAGCCGGGGCAGACGCGTCTGCCGGGCCCGCACCGTCGGCCCCCGCGGGCCGTGGTCGGCTGGTCGCGCAGTTCCCCGCGCCCCTTGAGGCGCGCCCCCTCGCGCTCAGGGGCGTGAGGGGGCGCGGGTCACTCCCGGGGTTCTCGGAGCTTGCGGAGCAACTCCCGCTTCTGGGCCGCCGCGTCAGCGCCCCCGCCGGGGCCGTACCCGCCCCGCCCGCCGCTGCCGCGCAGCTTCCCGCGGGAGAGGTGCGCCCGGGTTCCGCCGACGCCCAGCATGTTTCCGGCTCGTCCCTTGCCCATGGGGCTCCTTCCGTTCGGCTGTCTGCCGTTGCCCTCAGTGTGCTACGAGACGTATCGTCTCGTCAAGACGGTTCGTCTCGTCTCGTACGGTTGCTAGATTCGTCCCATGAAGTCATCCACGGCGAAGACCCCCGACACCTCGCGGCGCAGCGAGCGCTCCCGGACGGCGATCCTCCAGGCCAGCATGGAGCTGGTCGGCGAGGTCGGCTACAACAAGCTCACCATCGAGGCCATCGCCTCCCGCGCGGGCGTCGGCAAGCAGACCATCTACCGCTGGTGGCCCTCCAAGGCGGCCGTCCTGCTCGACGCCTTCACCGCGACCGTCGACTCCGACGAGTACGCGAACGGCATCCCCGACAGCGGCGACCTGGAAGCCGACCTGAAGGCCGTGCTGCGCGCGACCGTCGACGAGTTCACCGACCCCTCCTTCGAGGCCCCCTACCGCGCGCTCGCGATCGCCGGGGCCGCGGACGCCGAGCTGGCGGCGCAGTTCGCCGAGCGGCTCACGGGGCCGGGGTTCGCGGTCTACGAGCGCAGGCTGCGCGCCGCCCAGGAGGCGGGCCAGGTCGACCCGGACCTCGACCTCTCGCTCGCCACCGAACTGCTGCTCGGCCCCTTCCAGCAGCGCTGGATGACTTACTACCGCCCCCTCACCTACGAGTTCGTCGACGATCTGGTCGACATGGCGCTGCGGGCCTTCGCCCCGCGCTGAGCGCCGGTCGTACGCCGCCGGTCATACGCCGCCGGTCGGGTGGCGGACCGGCGGGGCCCGGCACCCCGCGTGGAGCGGGGCGGCGCGAGGGGCGCAGGATAGGGGAGGGACATCCGTGATCCGTGGATTCCGGCCTGAGCGCGCGATTCCGTGCGTACCCTCGGGAATCACGGTTCTCGGTCGCGGAATGAGGCGGTAGATGGAAAGCGAGAGCAGATTCGCCCAGTGGCTGCGCCGGCGGCCCGGCTGGCCCCGGGGATCCGGGGGCTCCGCCGGCCGCACCCGGAGCGGCCGGCGCGGGGGAGGCGGCAGCGCGGCCGATGCGGCGCGCCGCCGGGGCGAGCTGGTGCTCTCCGCCGCTGCCGCAGGATTTCCGCTGGCCCCCGCCGCGCACCCGTCCGGATACGGCTGCTCCTGCGTCCGCATCGGCTGTCCCACCCCCGGCCGGCACCCCGTCTCCTTCGCCTGGCAGACCCAGGCCACCACCGACCGCGCCCAGGTCGAGCGCTGGCTGCGGGCCGAGCCGCAGGCCAACTTCATCACCGCGACGGGACAGGTCCACGACGTGCTGGATGTGCCGGCAGAGGCGGGGTACGCGGCGCTCGACCGGCTGGAGCGCGCGTCCGCGGACGAGGCGGCGGCCCTCCCCGGCCCCGTCGCGCTCGTGGGCGGCGCCCGGATGCTGTTCTTCACCGCGACGCGGGGCACGCCGGAGGACGAGGACGAGTGGTGGCCCTGCGAGCTGGACTGCCACCCCGAGACCACGGCCGAGCACCCCGGGCTGCGCTGGCACTGCCGGGGCAGCTATGTGCTGGTCCCGCCCGCGGTGCTGCCCGGCGACGGACCGGACGACGAGGTGCGCTGGCTGCGTCCGCCGGGCCCGGACAGCGTGCTGCCGGAGCCGCTGGCGCTGCTGGAGACGCTGACGGACGCGTGCGCGGAGTACGCGGAGGGCGGGGGCGAGATGGAGGGCGCAGCGCCCTGGCCGGTCCGCTGAGTCCGGGACCGGGCCGGGATCCGGGGCGCCGCGCGGGCGCCCCGGGGGGGGGC
>NZ_JAAKZZ010000403.1 GCF_011045075.1 Streptomyces boncukensis | reverse complement strand
CCCCCGCCCCGTACGGCGGCCGGGCGTCGCCCGGCCGCTCGCCGACGCCCGCGAAGCCGACTACGACCGGTACTTCGGCATCGCCCGCACTCCCGACGTACCGGTTGGCACGCTGGTCGAAGCCCTGCGTTCAGCCACCAGTGAAGTCGCGGCCTTCGCACCGGAGTCGACCGAGCCCGCTGTGCGTGCGGGCCTGGCCGTCTGCGGCCTGGCCCCACCCGGGCCGTCCGACAGGGTGGACGATTCGCCCTTGGGGCGGTGGAGGGCCGGGCACCGGCTGTTCTTCGCCCTCATTCAGGCCACCGTCGTCGCCTTACGCGGCGCCGCCGCTGTCGGCACCGCGTCGCATCCCGCGCCGGGGGACACCCGCGGGGCGGCGACCCTGCTGGCGGCCTGTGCCGCCGCGATGCGGCTGACCGCCTCCTTCTCCCCGCACGCCTACGGTCATCTCGTACGGCCCAGCATGGCGCCGCCCCAGCGCGACCTGGACGGATTCTCCGGCCTGTGGTCCGCCGACCATCGTGCCCTGGTCGGCCATCTCCGTACCTGGGGGCGCGCGCACCGGGAAGCCTGCTCCGGCCGGTGTCCGTCCCTCGACGAGTTGAGCGGGGCCCTCGCAGAGGTCCACGGTGCGCACCACGGCATCTGCGCCCGCTTCGTCGGTGCCCAGCCGTCGTTGCTGGGTACCGACGACGACGCTCTGCGCACCCTCATCCGCCTCAACACCAACCGGAGTCGCCTCCTGCAGCCGCCCGGCCACACCCCTGTGGAGGCAGGGACCACACCGCGGAGCGCACCATGAGACCGGCCACCGCGGACACGATCGCGCTGGAGGGCGTCGACGCCGCCGAAGGTCTGCGCACGCTGGAGGACTTGGTGGACGAGGTGGCCTTCTTGGACCGGTCGGCGTTCCTCCCCGCCTCCTTCCAGCCTGCGGTGCCCTGGTTGCACCACGAGCCCGTCTCACCTCTGCTGGGCCCTTTGCCTCCAGCCCGTCCAGCCCGTCCCGCCCGTCCAGCCCCTCCAACCTCTTCAGCCGCGCCCTCCGTCGCGGAGCGGGCCGTGGCGGTGGCCTTCGCTCCCGAGCACGGCGACCACGCCCACCAGTGGGCCGCCCAGCACGGGCACCGGCTCCTGGCCCCGTCGCCCGCCGTGACAGCCCGCGCCGCCGACAAGATCGACTCCTTGCCACTGCTGGCCGAGGCCGGCGTGGCGGTGGTCGACCACGTCCTCATCCCCGCGACCGGCCGGCAGCCCGCCGAGACGTACTGGCCCGCACACTGGGAGCGAGCGGTGCTGCAGCGCCGGGAGAACAACCTCATCGGCCAGGGCACCGTCGCGCTCCATGAGCGTGCGCAGCTGACGGCGGCCCTGGAGCGCTGGCGCGGACGCGCCCTCAGGCTCAGCCGCCTGGTGCCCGGCATGTCCCTGACCGTGAGCGCCTGCGCGGCGGCGGACCGCACCGTGGTCTCGGCCGTTTCCCACCAGCTGGTGGGTCTGCCGGAGCTCACTCCGGGGTGGGGCACGCACTGCGGCAACCAGCTCCTCGCCCCGCGGGATCTGCCCGGCGGGCTGTACACGCGGACCCGGACGTGCGCCCGTGCGGTCGGAGACGTACTGCGTCGGCATGGCTACCGGGGGGTCTTCGGCCTCGATCTGCTCGTCGACGGCGACAAGGTCGCGGTGGTCGAGATCAACCCACGCTTCCAGACCGTGCTCTCCCTCGTCCAGGCCGCCGAGGCGCGAGCCGGTCTGCTGCCCTCGCTGGGCCTGCACGTCCTCGCCTGCCTGCTGCCCACCCTGCCGCCCACGCGCTCCTCCGCCCAGCTTGCCACGCCCCTGAGCCAGTTCCTCGTGCACGCCCTCCGAACCGGGCGCCTGGCCACCGTGCCCGCACCGGGCTGCTACCGCCTGTCCGCTTCCTGCGGCCTCGCACACGTCTCCCCGGCGGTCGCGCTCAACGACCTTCCCGCCGACACCGCCCTGCTGTGGCCGCATGCTCTCCCCGGCACCGTGCACGCCGGCGACGAACTCGTCCTCGTCCAGGCGCGCGAGCGCGTCTGCCCGCTCGCCACACGCCCCCCGCTCGGTGCCCGTGCGGCGGCCTGGACCGACCGGATCCGCACCCTCGTACGAGCAGATCCCCGCCCCGCAGGTGAGCGGCGCCATGCCTGACGAGACCGGGCAGGCGCCCTACCGGCCGGGCGAACTCGCCCTGCCCACAGCCGATATGCGCAACGCGGGACACCGGGCCATCGACCTGGTCGTCGAACGTCTGCGGTCGGTACGCCACACCGCCCCCCACGCCACGGCCGATCCCGCGGCGCTCAAGGCCCTGCTGGACGAGCCGCTGCCCGAGGACGGCCGCGACCTGACCGAGGTCATCGAGCAGGTCACTCAGCAGGCGCTCCCCCTGGGGATCCGCTTCGACCACCCGCGCTGCCTGGCCTTCATCCCCACGACCGGCAACTTCCCCGCAGCCCTGGCCGACTTGCTGGCCGCGGCCTATCTGAGCGTTCCCGGCGCCTGGCTCGTCGGGTCCGGGCCCACCCGCATCGAGCTGACCGCCCTGTCCTGGCTGTGCGAACTGCTGGGCCTGCCCGAGACCTGGGGCGGGCTGTTCGTCAGCGGCGGATCCGTCGCCAACCTCACCGCGCTGGCCGCCGCCCGCGACCACCACCTCGCCGGTGACCTCACCGACGCCCGCCTGTACTGCTCCACCCAGGCCCACCCCTCCATCGCTCGCGCCGCCCACCTCCTGGGCCTCGACCGCTCCCAGCTGACCTCCCTGCCCCCGGACACCGGCCACCGGCTCGACCCCCGCCTGCTGTCCGCACGCCTGACTCAGGACCGCGCCGCCGGACTGCGTCCCTTCGCTGTCGTCGCCACCCTCGGCACCACCAGCACCGGCGCCATCGACCCCCTCACCGAACTCGCGGACATCTGCCGGGACCACCGGCTGTGGCTGCACATCGACGGCGCCCACGGAGCCGCCTACGCCGCCACCGCCCGCGGCCACCACCTGCGCCCCGCACTGCGGCGCGCCGACTCCCTGGTCATCGACCCGCACAAGTGGCTCTTCCAGCCCTACGAAACGGGGTGCGTCCTCGTCCGCGACCCCGCGCTCCTCAAGAACACCTTCCGCATGGAGCGGCACCACCTGGACACCGGCTACCTCCGCCCCTCCCGCGCCCGGGGCGACGAGATCAACCTCGACGACTACGGCCCCCAGCAGTCCCGCGGCCTGCGCGCGCTCAAACTGTGGCTGTCCCTGAAAACCTTCGGAGCCACCGCGTTCCGCCGCGCCATCGACCACGGTCTGGACCTCGCCGAGCACGCCGCCGACCGGATCACCGCCCACCGCGAACTCCGCCTCGTCACCCCGCCCGGCGTCGGCATCCTCACCTTCGCCTACGAGCCCCCCGGGCCAGAGCCGGATCTCGCTGCCATGGATCGCTTGCAGTACGAGGTCAGCGAGGCGGTCTGCGCCAGCGGACAGGCCGTGATCCTGACCACTCGCGTCCACGGCCGTACCACCTTGCGTATGTGCACCATCAATCCCGCCACCACCTCCGTGGACATCGACACCACCCTCGATCTCGTGGTCCAGACCGGACGCGCCTGCCGTATTCGAACACGGTCACGATGACCCTCGAAGCGGTCGCGTCCCGCTGACGAAAGTTTCGGGTGTGCGCGCGGGGGGCTGACGTGCGGGAAGGGGCTGCGTAATCTCCCGGCGAATCCCGGCCAGTTGAGAGGCGTCCATGCCCCTGCGTCGTCCCGCCCTGCTGCTGCCCGCCCTGTTCGTCCTGCTCGCGCTCCTCGCGTTCGCGCTGCCCGCCTCCGCGCAGCAGCCGGTCGAGCGCGAGGGCCAGTCCCGCACTGTCTCACGCTACCTCTTCACCGCTTTCGGCGACGCCGACGAACGCGACCTGCGCGTCTACGCCTCGGACGACGCCGCGAACTTCTGGACCGTCCAGGAGAAGGCGTACACCCCGCCCTCCGGTGGCCTGGTGCGCGATCCCAGCGTGGTCAAGCACCACGGCCGGTACTACGTCGCCTACACCAGCTCCTGGGACGGAACCTCCTTCGGGCTCGCCGTCAGCGACGACCGCCGGTCCTGGAAGCACCTCGCGGACATCGCCGTGGACACCGGCGCGCCGGGCAGCAACACCTGGGCGCCCGAGTTCGTCACGGACGCGCCGGACGGCCGGGTGCGGATCGTCGTCTCGCAGTCCGCGGGGGAGCGCACCGGCTTCCAGCCGTACGTGCTCACCGCGCGGGACGACACCCTCACCCGCTGGAGCGGGCCGGAGCCGCTGCGCGGCCTCGCCCCGGGCGGGGGAGACGGGAAGGGCTTCGTGGACACCGCGCTCGTCCGGGACGACCGGGGCCGCTACCACGCGTTCACCAGCGACGTGACGCACGGCCAGGTCGAGCACGCCGTCGCGGACCGGCTGACCGGCCCGTACCGTCTCACCGGCCAGGGCGACTGGGCCGGGTGGGGCGGCGAGCTGGGCGGCCCGTCCGTGGTGCGGCTCCCGGACGGCGGCTACCGGATCTACCTGTACGGGCACCGGACCGGACAGTACTTCTACAGCGACAGCGACGACCTGGAGCACTGGAGCGGCAAGCGCGAACTGCCCGGCCTCTCCGGCAGCGTGCGGCAGGGCACCGTGATCCGGGAGACCGCCACCGAGCGGCCCGGCGACACCAACCCCGCGCTGCCCGGCTACCACGCCGACCCCGACATCCTGTACGCCGACGGCCGGTACTGGATGTATCCGACGGAGGACGGGCACCCCGGCTGGAGCGGCACCCGGTTCCCCGTCTTCTCCTCGCCCGACCTCGTCGACTGGCGGAACGAGGGCACCGCGCTCGACCTCGCGGACGTCTCCTGGTGCGACGCGAACGCCTGGGCGCCCGGGATCGTGGAGAAGGACGGCACCTACTGGCTGTACTTCACCGCCTGCCAGAGCATCGGCGTCGCCAAGGCGGACAGCCCGGCCGGGCCGTTCCGCGACGCGCTGGGCGAACCCCTGGTGAAAAAGGGCGAGTTCGGCCACCAGTCCATCGACGCCGCCGCCTTCGTCGACGACGACGGCACGCCCTACCTCTACTTCGGTCAGGGCGGGTTCGAGGCCGCCCGGCTGAAGGAGGACATGGTCTCCTTCGCCACCACGCCGGAGAACATCGCCCCGCCCGGCTACAACGAGGCCCCCAAGGTCTTCAAGCGCGCGGGCCGCTACTACGCCATGTGGTCCGAGAACGACACCCGCAGCCCCGACTACCAGGTGTCCTACGGCGTGTCCGACTCCCCGCTCGGCCCGTTCACCAAGGCGGCCGGCGGGCCGGTGCTCAGCAAGGACCCCGGCGACCAGATCCTCGGCACCGGCCACAACTCCGTCATCCAGGTCCCCGGCCGGGACGAGTGGTACCTCGTCTACCACCGCTTCGCCCGCCCCGGCGGCGACGGCACCCACCGCGAGGTCGCCCTCGACCGCCTCCGGTTCGGCGCCGACGGCAGCATCCCGGCCGTACGTCCCACCCAGCGCGGCATCGACCCCGTCACCCCTGTGAGGGCCGACCGTTGACGCCCCGCAGACGCGGGCTCCGCATCGCGCTGGCCCTCGTCACCGCCGCCGCGCTGGGTGCCTGCGGGGGCGCCCGCGCGAACAGCGAGGCCGACGACCACACCTACGTCTTCTGGGACCCCTACCCCCAGTTCGACGCCAAGTCCGACTGGGTGAGGCTCGTCAAGGGCTGCGGGAAGAGCGCGGGCGTCGACGTCAAGCGCACCGGCTTCGACGGCACCGAGCTCACCACCAAGGCGCTGCTCGCCGCCCAGCAGGGCACCTCGCCCGATGTGATGGTGATGGACAACCCCGTCGTCTCGACGTTCGTCGAGGCCGAGACGCTCAAGACCACCCGGAGCCTCGGCCTGGACATCTCGCCGTACGAGAGGAACATCATCGCCGCCGGGCAGGTCGACGGCCGGACCTACGGCATCCCCATCGGCGCCAACACCCTCGCGCTCTACTACAACAAGAAGGTGCTGCGCGGCGCGGGCGTCGCCCCGCGGGACATCACCGACTGGGCGTCCCTCACCCGGGCGCTGCAGAAGGTGAAGGCGTCCGGCAAGAAGGGCATCACCTTCTCCGCGCTGGGCACCGAGGAGGGCACCTTCCAGTTCCTGCCCTGGTTCTGGGGCAACGGCGCCAAGCTGCGGGCGCTCGACTCGCCGCGCGCCGAGGCCGCGCTGAAGCTGTGGAAGGGCTGGCTCGACGCGGGGTACGCGCCCAACTCCGTCCTCAACAACAACCAGACCTCCACCTGGCAGGAGTTCGCCACCGGCGACTACGCCTTCGGCCTCAACGGCACCTGGCAGCTCGCGAACGCCGAGGAGTCCGGCATCGACTACGGCGTCATCCCCGTCCCCGGAGCCCGCGGCGGCGCCGCGGCCGCGGCGACCGGCGGCGAGTTCGTCACGGCGCCGATCCAGTCGGACGGCTCGCGCTACGCCACCACCAAGAAGATCATGAGCTGTCTGGTCAGCGAGCGGAATCTGCTCGCCACGGACACGGCGCTGAGCTATGTCGCGCCCGTCCGCGCCGTCCAGGAGCGGCAGGTGCGGGAGAACCCGGCGCTGGCGCCGTGGGTCGAGGCCGTACGCACGGCGCGCGGGCGCACCAGCGGCGGGCTGGGCACGGACTATCCGCTGATCTCCGAGCAGCTGTGGACGGCGTTCCAGAACGCGCTCTCCGGCGCGCAGAGCCCGCAGGACGCGCTGGGCACAGCCCAGCGCGTGGCCCGCGAGGACACGGCGGACTAGGAGTTGTCTTCAAATGTCACGTCCACATCAGGAGCGAGGCGAGGGCGACGGCTCCCTGGTAGGACTCGGCGGTCTTGTCGTAGCGGGTCGCGATGCCGCGCCACTGCTTGAGGCGGTTGAAGC
>NZ_JAAKZZ010000402.1 GCF_011045075.1 Streptomyces boncukensis | reverse complement strand
CCCGGCGGCCACCCCGCCGCCCCCGGCTCCGTACGAAAGGTGTGAGCCCGCGCCATGGAGTTCAGCGTCTACTTCTTCTCCGCCAACGACCGCTACGACTTCGGGTCCCGGTACCGCTTCATCCTCGATGTGGCCCGCTATGTCGACCGGCACGGCTTCCGGGCGATGTGGACCCCTGAGCGGCACTTCCAGGAGTTCGGCGGCAGCTTCCCCAATCCGTCGGTGCTCTCCGCCGCGCTGGCCGTCGCCACCGAGCGCATCGACCTGCGGGCCGGCAGCGTCGTGCTGCCGCACCACCACCCGGTGCGGGTGGTCGAGGAGTGGGCCCTCGTCGACCAGCTCTCCCGGGGGAGGACCGGGCTGTGCGTGGCGACCGGCTGGCACAGCGGGGACTTCGTCTTCTACCCCGGCCACTACGCCGACCGCCGCGAGTACGCCTTCGGGCACATCGAGACCCTCCGCGCGCTGTGGCGGGGGGACACGGTCGGCTTCCCCGGCCCCGGCGGCGAGCCCGTCGACGTACGCACCTATCCGCGGCCCCGGCAGGCCGAGCTGCCGCTGTGGATCGTGCACTCCTCGAACCCCAGGACCTGGGTGGCGGCCGGGGAGCTGGGCACCGGTGTGCTGTCGCTGCTGGACAGCTGGGAGCGGCTGGAGCAGAACATCGCCGCCTACCGCGAGGCCCGGCGCGGCGCGGGCCTCGACCCGGCCGGAGGCACCGTCACCGTCGGGCTGCACACCTTCCTGGGCGAGGACGAGGACCAGGTGCGCGCGCTCGTCGAGGAGCCGGTGAAGAACTATCTGGCGTCCTTCCTCACCCAGAAGAGCAACGACAGCAGGACGGAGGGCACCGGCCAGACGGCCAGCGACTCCGAGCGGGACACCCTGGCCCGGGTGATGGCCGACGACTACTACCGGCGCCGCTCCCTGCTGGGCACCCAGGTCAAGTGCGCCGACGTGGTGCGCCGGCTGGCGGACATCGGGGTGGACGAGATCGCCTGCCTGGTCGACTTCGGGCTGCCGTTCGACACGGTGCTCGGCGCGCTCCCCCGGCTGAACGAGCTCCGCCAGGAGTTCGCCCCGGCCGCTGCGGCGCCCTCCGGGTCCGCGGGGGCGCCGTCCATGGCGTGGTACTACGAGCGCTGAGCGGCCGTGAACTCCAGGGGCAGGCTGCGGACGCCGCGGATGGCCGGCGTCGTGTAGTAGTCCAGCCGGGTGCCCGGCGTGCGGGCCAGATCGGTGCACCGCTCCAGCAGGATGCGCAGCACCGTCCGGGCCTCCAGCCGGGCGAGCGGGGCGCCGAGGCAGTAGTGGATGCCGTGCCCGAAGCCGAGGTGCGGGTTCGGGCTGCGCCGGATGTCGAACCGGTCGGGCGCGGCGAACTGGCGCTCGTCCCGGTTCGCCGACTCCAGCGAGGGGGCGACGAGCGAGCCCTCCGGGATCCGGACGCCGGCCAGCTCGCACTCCCGCGTGGTGAGCCGGGTGTTCATGATGAACGGCGGCCGCAGCCGCAGCACCTCCTCCACGGCCGAGGCGGCGAGCCCCGGATCGGCGCGCAGCTCGGCGGCGGCGTCCGGGTGGTCGGTCAGGCACAGCAGCGCGTTGCCGAGGACCAGCGTGGTGGTGATGTGGCCGCTGTAGAGCAGCAGGGTGCAGACGTTGGCCACTTCCTCGTCGTCCAGCAGTTCGCCGTTCAGCTCGGCCGCGGCGAGCCGGCTGATCAGGTCGGCGCGCGGGTGGGTACGGCGCTGGCGCACCTGGTCGAGCATGTAGTCGGTGAGGCCCCGCTGGGCCTCCTCGGCGCTGCGCACGAACTCCGGGTCCCCGAGGTCCACGGAGTCGATCGCGAGGACGGCCTCGGCGGACGCGCGGAAGAACGCGCGGTCGCCGTCGGAGACGCCGAGCAGTTCCGCGATCACCAGCACCGGCAGCGGGTGGGCCAGGTCCGCGACGAGTTCGAGGCGCCCCTGGTCGACGACCGCGTCGAGCAGCTCGGTGGTGAGGGTGGCGATGCGCGGCTCCAGGTCGGCCACGACCCGCGCGCTGAACGCCTGGCCGACGAGGTTGCGCACCTTGCGGTGGTCCGGCGGGTCCATCATGGTCAGCTGGCCGCGGGTGAAGCTCTGCTCGGGCATCAGCCGGGTCAGTTCGCTGGAGTAGGCGTCCGGGTCCGAGAGCACCCGGGTGGCGTCCGCGTACCGGAAGACCCGCCACATGTGGAGGGACTCGTCGAAGCAGACGGGCCGCTCCCGGCGCATCGAGGCCAGCCAGTCGTGGAAGGCCGGGTCGGTGAACGCGGGCCCGGCGGCGGTGGGCTGGGCGGCGGCGGGCTGGGCGGCGGTGCGCTGCCCGGCCCCGCCGCCCGTTCCGCCGCTCACGTCGCCGCCTCCCGCCGGGCCGTGGCCAGCACATAGCCGAAGCCGGGGTGGTCGAACACGTCCGAGGAGGGGTCCCGGAGCTGGTCGTACACCTCCTGGCCGACCGTGGGCAGAAACTCCTCGGCGCGCTCCAGGAGCCGCCGGCGGAACGCCTCCTTGATGGGCTCGGGGATACGGGTGCGCTCGGTGATGTCGGTGACGTCCAGCGGGATCAGCCCGGCCCGCTCCAGCATGCCCCGGTACTCGTCGATGCCCACCGTCTCGACGATGCCCCGGTACGACAGGTCCGTCCCGGGCTGGTGGAACATGTCCGCGATCGCGAGGCGGGCCCCGGGCCGCAGCACGCGCGCCACCTCCCGCAGCGCCCGGTCCTTGTCCGGCATATGGATGAGGGACTCGACGGCCCAGGCGGCGTCGAACGAGGCGTCGGGAAAGGGGAGGTCGTTGGCGTCGGCCCGCTGGAACCGCACCCGGTCGCCGAGCCCCGCCTCCCGGGCGCGCTCGGTCGCGCGCGCGACCTGGTGGCCGCTGACCGAGATCCCCGTCACCGAGGCGCCGCTGCTGCGTGCCAGGGTGATCGCGGGCTGGCCGATGCCGCAGCCGACGTCCAGGACGTGCTGGTCCGGCTCCGGGGCGAGGCGGTCGACGAGCAGGCCGGTCAGCCGCTCGGTGGCCTGCTCGATCGGCGTGTGGTCCTCGGCGTCGGCCCAGTAGCCGACATGGATGTTGCTGCCCCACACCTGGGCGTAGACGTCGGTGATGCGGTCGTAGAACTCCCCGACACCTTCCGGGGCGGATTGCTGGTCAGTGGCCATCCGGTCCTCCTGCTCCGCGCAGCGGGAACGCCGGGCCGGGCGGAGAGCGGCCGCGGCGTGTCCGAGTCTGCGTGCGCGGGCCGCCCGTCTCACCGGGGTTGACCCCAGCAACGGCACCGGGACACCGGCCGGGGATCAGGGCCGCGGTGCCGCCCGGAACCGGCGGCGCAGCGGGGCCTCGACCAGAACGTAGCTGAGCCAGGCGACGAGCACCGTCACCGCGGTGGTGACCGGGAGCAGGACCCAGAAACCGGCCATGCCCAGGGTGCCGACGGACTCGCCGAGGACCTCCTGGATGACCACGTGCATCACGGCGATGTGCCAGAGGAAGATCCCGTACGAGATGCGGCCGAGCCAGGCCATCGCCGGGCGCGCCAGCAGCCGATGCGGGCCGCTGCCGGGCGCCAGCAGCACCGGCGCCGTCAGCGCCCAGGCGATGAACGCGAGCAGCAGGGAGTTGAACAGCGCCTCCCCCGTGCCCGGCTGCCCGCCCGCCGCGTGCGGTGGTCCGAACCACTCCTGCTTGCCCACCGTGATCAGCACATACGCCGCCAGGGCCACGCCCCAGCAGGTCCACGGCCGGCGGACGGCGAAGCGCTCCGGCGCGGACGGGAGCGCGCCCCGCTCCGCACGCGCCCGCAGCAGGGCCATCGCCATCCCGGCGCAGAAGCACAGGAAGAACGCGGGCAGCCACACGTTCCGCGCCTGCGTCTCGGGGGCCGGGACGAGGTCGTAGAGCAGCCACACCCAGGCGATGCTCACGGCGCCCAGCAGGCCGAGGAGCCCGAACGCCAGGGCCGTGCCGCGCCGGGCGACGCGCAGCAGCCGGTCGAGGACGAGCGCGAGCAGCGGCAGCAGCAGATAGAAGTGCACCTCCGTGACCAGGCTCCAGATCTGCACCAGCGGGTTCCAGCCCGGCGGGAGGTCGTACGTGGTGAAGGTGTGCTGCAGGGTGACGATCCGCACGGTGCGCCAGCCCGCGCCGAACAGGTCCCGGTGCCAGGCGAGCAGCACGACCAGCAGCAGCACCCAGTAGGCGGGCACGATCCGCAGGAACCGGTGCCAGTAGTACACCCGGGCGCGGGGCCGGGCGCGGCCGTCGAGCGCCGCGCCGGCCCAGGCGCGGTACAGCAGGTAGCCGGAGATGACGAAGAAGATCTGCACCCCGACCCGGGTGTGGCCGACGGCGGTGCCGAGCCAGGTCTCCTCCCCCGTCGCGGCGTCCACCGTGGCGCCGGTCCACACGCCGAGGTGGATCAGCAGGATCAGCAGGGCCGCCACCGCGCGCAGCCCGTCGACGGCGGGCGCGTACGCGCGGTCGGCCGCGGCGGGTGTGTCTCGCGGGGCCGCCCCGTGGTGGACGAAGTCGGCGTCCGATGTCCCCGATGCCATGTATCCTCCAGCGGCGCGAGCGGTCGGATGATGCCGGAGTATGACGACGGCATCCGCTCAGCTCACCGGGGTAACCCCCAGCACCGACCCGCACCCGGCACGGAGCTGCGCCCTGCGACTCGCCGCAGGGCGCAGGGCGCCCTGCGCCCCGTAAGGGGCGCGGGGAACTGCGCGCCAAGCCACACATCACCCGCAGACTGCGGCGAAACAGCAAGGGGCTGCCCCGACCCGGCACCGTGCTCCCGGCACCCGCTAGCCCGTGCCCCGGTCCAGCGCCGCGGCGGCCAGGTCGCGGGCCCGCGCCACCGCGTCGTCGACGATCCCGAGCCCGTTCAGCACGGTCGCCCCCTCGTGCAGCAGCACCAGCTCGTCCGCGAGCCGGCCGGGCTCGCGCGCGCCCGCAGCCGCGGCCAGCTCCCGCAGATAGCCGCGCAGCCAGCGCTTCTGGCCCATGATCACCTGGCGCCCCGGGTGGCCGGGGTCCGGCAGCTCGGCCGCGGCGTTGACGAAGCCGCAGCCGCGCGGATTCTCCCGCCGCACCCAGGCGGCGAGCGCGTCGAACGTCGCCAGCACCCGCTCGCCGGGGTCCGCGTCACCGCGCAGCCCCACCTGCCCGGTGAGCCAGTCCCGCCAGCGCTCGTCCCGCTCCCGCAGATACGCGGCGACCAGCGCGTCCTTGGAGCCGAAGCGGTCGTACAGCGTCTTCTTGGTGACCCCCGCCTCCCGGGCGATGAGATCGACGCCGACGGCCGTGATCCCGCGCTCGTAGAACAGTCCGGCCGCGGTGTCGAGGATCTTCCGCGCGCCGGGGGTCAGCGTCTCCGGCTCCCTGGCCGCCTCCTGCGTCATGGTCCGTCCCTCCTGCCTCTGCTGCCTCCGCGACTTGCGCTAAACAGATCTGTTTAGTTCACTCTAGACCCTCGGCCGAGTAAACCGATCTGTCTACTCACGATCCGAAGTGGGGACCCGTGCCCAGTACCGTCATCTCAGCGGGGCTCGTCGTCATGTGGAGCTCCGGCTTCATAGGCGCCGAGCTCGGCACCCGGCACTCGCCCGCCGCGACCCTCCTCAGCTGGCGCTTCCTCGTCGCGAGCACCCTGCTGTGCGCCGCCTGGCTGCTGCTGCGCCGGCGCCGGCGCGGCGGTCCGCTGCCCCGCCGCGCGCTCGCCGAGCAGGCCGCGATCGGACTGCTGTCCCAGGGCGTCTACCTCGGCTCCGTCGTCTGGGCCGCCGACCTCGGCGTGCCCGCCGGCACCTCCGCGCTGATCGCCGCGCTCCAGCCGCTGGCGGCGGGCGCGCTCGCCGGGCGGCTGCTCGGCGAGCGGGTCAGCCGCCGCCAGTGGGCCGGGCTGGCGATCGGCCTGCTCGGCGTCGCGCTCGTCGTCCGGGGCGACCTCGGCTCCGCCGGCTCCGCGCCGTCCTGGGCGTACGCCCTCCCGTTCCTGGGCATGGCGGGCTTGCTCACCGCGAGCTTCCTGGAGCGCCGCGCCCGCCACCCGCTCCCCGCCTCCGACACGCTGCCGCTGCACTGCCTGGTGAGCGCCGTCGTCTTCACGGCCGCCGCCGCGGCGCTGGGGCAGCTGCGGCCTCCGGCCGAGGGCGGGTTCTGGCTGGCGGTCGCCTGGGTCTTCGTCCTGTCCACCCTGGGCGGCTACGGCTTCTACTGGCTGAGCCTGCGCCACAACGGCGTCACCCGCACCAGCGCGCTGATGTACCTCACGCCGCCGACCACCACGCTGTGGGCGTACGCCATGTTCGGTGCGGCGCCGGGCGCCGAGGCCCTGGCCGGAATGGCGGTGTGCGTGGCCGGCGTGCTGACGGCGACGGCAAAGGAACCGCAAAGCCGGGCCGGTCGTTACCCCGAGCATGACCGCAATGACTCCCGGCTCCAACCTTCCGCTGTCAGCGCCCCGTGTGGCGGTGGATGTGACCGCACCCTCGAAGCTCGACGTCTCCGCGCTGCTCCTGAGCTCCGAGGGAAAGGTCCGCTCGGATGACGACTTCGTGTTCTACAACCAGCCGAGCGCCCCCGGCGTGACGCACAGCGGCGGTGCCGCCGACACCATCAGCGTGGACACCGCGGCGGTCCCCGCCGCGATCGAGAAGGTCGTCGTCACGGCGAGCCTGGACGCGCCGGGAGCCACCTTCGCGGGCACCGAGCCCACCGCCACGGTCCGCGACGCCCAGTCGAACGCGGTGCTCGCCACCTTCACCCCGCCCCAGCTCGGCCCGGAGACGGCGCTCGTGGTCGTCGAGATCTACCGCAGGGGCGGCGCGTGGAAGGTCCGCGCGGTGGGCCAGGGGTACGCCAACGGGCTGGGCGGTATCGCGGCGGACTTCGGGGTGAGCGTGGAGGAGCCCACCCCGCCCCC
>NZ_JAAKZZ010000401.1 GCF_011045075.1 Streptomyces boncukensis | reverse complement strand
ACCCCCCACCCCCACAACACCGGAAGAGATCGACGAGATCATGGCGAACAACCACCGCAGGAAGCTCTTCACCACCCGCCGGTCCCTCATCGGCGGGATCAGCGCCGGCGTGCTGGTCGCGGGCGCGCTGACCACGACGTCGATGATGTCGCCCGCGTCGGCCGCCGAGTGGCCCACGCCCAGCGACGACAGGCGGATCAGCGAGACGCAGGAGATCAGCGGCGAGGTCGACGGCGGCATGGTCCGCTACATCGGCGAGGGCGACCTCGGCGACGGCGGCCAGGACGAGGGCCAGCCGCCGATGTTCAAGCTGGCGGACGGCGCCACGCTCAAGAACGTCATCCTGGGCGCCCCCGCCGCCGACGGCATCCACTGCTCGGGGTCCTGCACCCTGGAGAACGTGTGGTGGGAGGACGTCGGCGAGGACGCGGCCACCTTCCGGGGCGGCAACGGCGCCACCTTCCAGGTCATCGGCGGCGGCGCCCGCAAGGCCGAGGACAAGGTCCTCCAGCACAACGGCGGGGGCACCCTGAAGGTCCGCGGCTTCGCCGTCGAGGACTTCGGCAAGCTCTACCGCTCGTGCGGCAACTGCTCCACCCAGTACGAGCGCCATGTCGAGCTCGACACCATCGAGGTCACGGCGCCCGGCAAGGACATCGTCGGCATCAACGAGAACTTCGGCGACACCGCCCGGCTGCGCAACATCACCGTCAAGGGCGACGGCGACCGGAGGATCCGGCCGTGCGTGCGGTGGCAGGGCAAGGAGGGCGGGGGCGAGCCGACGGAGTCCGGCTCCGGTCCCGACGGCCGGCACTGCCTCTACAGCGAGGGGGACATCTCCTACGAGTAGCGCCTGCCCCTGAGCGACCTGCGGCCCCTGCCCGGCGAACCCCACCGGACAGGGGCCGCCCCTTGCGGCAGCTACGCAGTCTGCTGGGGCGTGTCCGGCGGATCATGGTCGCCTCTGCCGGGGCTGCCGGGCAGGGGCTGCCCCGGCCCGTGCCGTGCGGACTGCGGCTGTCTCCCCCAAGCTCTCGGCTTCGCTCGAGCAGGGAGGTACCCCCATGGCCGGTCGCGCAGTTCCCCGCGCCCCTGACGGGGCACATCCGTGCGCCCCGCAAGGGGCGCGAGGAACTGCGCGGGCGACCACCGAACGCCCGCACCCTGCGGCGAAGCCGCACGGGGCAGCCCCCTGCCCAGCACCATCCGGGTGAACGCGGACGGGGGGCGTCATCCCATCGGCACGGTAGCCCTGCGGTGAGCGGCTAGAACTGGGGCGAGTCCGTTGTCTTTCGTGATTGCACCCAGGTGAGCCGATGATTGGTCGTATTCCCGTGCTCGACGTCCGCCCGCTCGTCGACTGCGGCAGCCGCCCCGCCAAGGCCGTGCCCGGCGAGACCTTCCAGGTCTCGGCCACCGTCTTCCGCGAAGGGCACGAGGACGTCGGCGCCAACGTGGTGCTGCGCGGGCCCGCGGGCCGCGCCGGGCCCTGGACGCCGATGCGCGAGCTGGCGCCCGGCACCGACCGGTGGGGCGCCGAGGTCACCCCGGACGCGGAGGGCCGCTGGACCTACGCCGTGGAGGCGTGGGGCGACCCGGTGCGCACCTGGCGGCGGCACGCGCGGATCAAGGTTCCGGCGGGTATCGACACCGAACTCACCCTGGAGGAGGGCGCGCTGCTGCACGAGCGCGCCGCCGAGCAGGTGCCCAAGCGGGAGGGGCGCGCGGAGGTGCTGGAGGCGGTGGACGGCCTGCGGGACGCCTCCCGGGACCCGGCCGCGCGGCTCGCCGCCGCGCTGGCGCCGGGGGTGGCCGCCGTGCTGGACCGGTATCCGCTGCGCGAGCTGGTGACCGCCTCGCGGGCCTACCCGCTGCAAGTGGAGCGGGAGCGGGCGCTGTTCGGCTCCTGGTACGAGATGTTCCCGCGCTCCGAGGGAGCCAGGGTGCGGGAGGGCGAGCGGCCGGTCAGCGGCACGCTGCGCACGGCGGCCGAGCGGCTGGACGCGGTGGCCGCGATGGGCTTCGACGTGGTGTACCTGCCGCCCGTCCACCCCATCGGGGCCACCCACCGCAAGGGCCCGGACAACGCGCTGACCGCCGGTCCGCACGACGTGGGCTCGCCGTGGGCGATCGGCTCGGCGGCCGGCGGGCACGACGCGCTCCACCCGGATCTCGGCACCTTCGCGGACTTCGACGCCTTCGTGGCGCGCGCCCGGGAGCTGCGGATGGAGGTGGCGCTGGACTTCGCGCTCCAGTGCTCGCCGGACCACCCCTGGGTCAGGGAGCACCCGGAGTGGTTCGCGCGCCGCGCCGACGGGAGCATCGCCTACGCCGAGAACCCGCCGAAGAAGTACCAGGACATCTACCCCCTCTCCTTCGACGCCGACCCGGGCGCGTACGCCGGGCTGGTGGCCGAGACGCTGCGGGTGCTGCGGTTCTGGATGGCGCGCGGCGTGCGGATCTTCCGGGTGGACAACCCGCACACCAAGCCGGTGGTGTTCTGGGAGAGGGTGCTGGCGGAGATCGCCCGCACGGACCCGGACGTGGTGTTCCTGGCGGAGGCGTTCACCCGGCCCGCGATGCTGCACACCCTGGCGAAGGTCGGCTTCCAGCAGTCGTACACGTACTTCACCTGGCGCACCGCCAAGCACGAGCTGACGGAGTACCTCACGGAGCTGACCGGCGAGTCCGCCGCCTATCTGCGGCCGAACCTCTTCGTCAACACGCCGGACATCCTGCACGCCTACCTCCAGGACGGCGGCCGCGCGGCGTTCGCGGCGCGCGCGGTGCTGGCGGCGACGCTGTCCCCGTCGTGGGGGATGTACGCGGGGTACGAGCTGTGCGAGAACACCCCGCTGCGGCCGGGCAGCGAGGAGTACCTGTCCTCGGAGAAGTACCAGCTGCGTCCCCGGGACTGGGCGGCGGCCGAGCGCGAGGGCCGCTCGCTGAGCGGGCTGATCACCACGCTCAACCGGCTGCGCCGCCGTCATCCGGCCCTGCGGCACCTTCGTGGCCTGCGCTTCCACCCCACGGACAACGAGCAGGTGCTGGCCTACTCCAAGCACTGCCGCACCCCGTACGCCGACACGGTGCTGATCGTGGTGAACCTCGACCCGCACCACACCCACGAGGCAACGGTGTCGTTGGACATGGCGCAGTTCGAAGCATCCGGACTGACCGCCGCTCAGATGAGCGGAGCGGATCCGCTCCCGGTGCGCGATGAGCTCACCGGCGAGACCTACCACTGGGGCAGGGACAACTATGTGCGCCTGGAGCCGGGGGGTGAGTCCCCCGCCGCGGCCCATATCTGCACCCTGCGACCGTCCTCACCGACCGGAGGGTCACCCACTCATGATCGTCAATGAGCCCGTTCCCGACACCTTCGAGGACACGCCCGCCAGGGACCGTGACCCGGATTGGTTCAAGCGCGCGGTCTTCTACGAAGTCCTGGTCCGCTCCTTCCAGGACAGCGACGGAGACGGTGTCGGCGACCTCAAAGGGCTCACCGCGAAACTCGACTATCTGCAGTGGCTCGGAGTCGACTGCCTGTGGCTGCCGCCGTTCTTCAAGTCCCCGCTGCGGGACGGCGGCTACGACGTCTCCGACTACACCTCCGTACTCCCCGAGTTCGGCGACCTCGCGGACTTCGTGGAGTTCGTGGACTCCGCGCACCAGCGCGGCATGCGGGTCATCATCGACTTCGTCATGAACCACACCAGCGACCAGCACCCGTGGTTCCAGGAGTCCCGGCGCGACCCGGAGGGCCCGTACGGCGACTACTACGTCTGGGCGGACGACGACAAGGCGTACCAGGACGCGCGCATCATCTTCGTGGACACCGAGGCGTCCAACTGGACCTTCGACCCGGTGCGCAAGCAGTACTACTGGCACCGGTTCTTCTCGCACCAGCCGGACCTGAACTACGAGAACCCGGCCGTCCAGGACGAAATCATCTCCGCGCTCCGCTTCTGGCTCGATCTGGGAATCGACGGATTCCGGCTGGACGCCGTGCCCTATCTGTACGCGGAGGAGGGCACCAACTGCGAGAACCTGCCGCGCTCCCACGCGTTCCTCAAGCGGGTGCGCGCCGAGATCGACGCCGGCTACCCGGACACC
Source organism: Streptomyces boncukensis (assembly GCF_011045075.1). GTDB lineage: Bacteria > Actinomycetota > Actinomycetes > Streptomycetales > Streptomycetaceae > Streptomyces > Streptomyces boncukensis. Next base: position 2,875 of record NZ_JAAKZZ010000401.1, on the reverse strand, counting down.
GTACTGCTCGCCGAGGCGAACCAGTGGCCGGAAGACGTCGTCGACTACTTCGGGTCGTTCGAGAGCGGCGGCGACGAGTGCCATATGGCATTCCACTTCCCGGTGATGCCCCGGATCTTCATGGCGGTGCGCCGCGAGTCCCGCTACCCGGTCTCGGAAATCCTGGCCAAGACGCCGCAGATCCCCTCCGGCTGCCAGTGGGGAATCTTCCTGCGCAACCACGACGAGCTGACCCTGGAAATGGTCACCGACGAAGAGCGCGACTATATGTACGCGGAGTACGCGAAGGACCCGCGTATGCGCGCCAACATCGGAATCCGGCGCCGCCTCGCGCCGCTGCTCGACAACGACCGCAAGCAGATCGAGCTCTTCACCGCCCTGCTCTTCTCGCTGCCCGGCTCACCGATCCTCTACTACGGCGACGAGATCGGTATGGGCGACAACATCTGGCTGGGCGACCGGGACGCCGTCCGCACCCCCATGCAGTGGACGCCGGACCGCAACGCGGGCTTCTCCTCCTGCGACCCCGGCCGGCTCTTTCTGCCCACCATCATGGACCCGGTGCACGGCTACCAGGTCACCAATGTCGAGGCGGCGATGAGCTCGCCCAGCTCGCTGCTGCACTGGACCCGGCGGATGATCGAGATCCGCAAGCAGAATCCGGCCTTCGGGCTGGGGACATACGAGGAGCTGTCCTCGTCCAATCCGGCCGTACTCGCCTTCCTCCGCGCGGTCCGGCTGCCGGAGGGCGGCGACGACCTGGTGATGTGCGTCAACAACTTCTCCCGGTTTCCGCAGCCGACCGAGCTCGATCTGCGGACCTGGCGCGGACGCGTTCCCGTGGAGCTCATCGGGGGCGTGCGGTTTCCGCCGATCGGCGAGCTGCCGTACCTGCTGACGCTCGCGGGGCACGGCTTCTACTGGTTCCGGCTGCGCCGCGCCTAGGGATTTCCCCGGTCGGGGCTGCCCCTTTGTCGGGGCTGCCCCTTTCCCGTGCTTCGCGAGGTGCGGGTGTGCCGTGGTCGCGCGCGCAGTTCCCCGCGCCCCTTCGGGGCACACGCGATCGCCCGGCACTCCCGCATCGAAGTGAATAACGCCGACACGTCCCGCGCGCCCGGACATCAATCCCAGCGATCCGGGACACTCTGCGTACCTTTCGTGTGCCCGGGGAAAGGACGCCATGGACGCCATGTCGGACAGCTCCTTGCCCCTCGCCGCCCCCGGTCCGGCGAGCGGAGCCGGTGGCGAGCCCCGGGGCAGGGCGCTGCTGCGCTCGCTGGCCCCGCTGCTCGTGGAATGGCTGCCGAGGCAGCGCTGGTTCGCGGGCAAGGGGCGGCCGCTGGCCGGGTTCTCGCTCGTCGCGGCGACCGAGCTGCTGCCGTGCGGGCCGGGCGGCGCGGCGGTGGGGCTGCTCCATCTGCTCGTCCGCGCCCGGCAGGGCGCGGCGCCCGCCGACACCGGCGACTGCTACCAGCTGCTGCTCGGCGTCCGCGAGGCGCTGCCGCCGGAGCTGGCCCCCGCGCTGATCGGCCGCCCCGGCTCCGGCACGCTGCGCGGCCGCGCCGTCTACGAGGCGCTGCACGACCCCCGCCTCACCGGCCTGCTACTCGAACGGCTGCGCGCCCCCGGGCGGCTCGGCCCGCTGCGCTTCGCCCGCGAGCCCGACGCGGTGATCCCCTCGGGCCTGCGCCCCAGCCCGCTGGACGCCGAGCAGTCCAACTCCTCGGTGGTCTACGGCTCCTCCTTCGTCCTCAAGCTCTTCCGCCGGGTCGACGTCGGCGTCAACCCGGACCTGGAGCTGCCGCTCGCGCTCGCCCGCTCCGGGTGCGGCCGGGTGCCCGCGCCGACGGCGTGGTTCGAGACACGCGAGACGTGCGAGGTGTGCGAGACGCACGATGCCTGCGCGGAGCCGTCCCACGCCGCCGGCACCCGCACCCTCGGGGTGCTCCAGCCGTTCCTGCCGGGCGCGACCGACGGCTGGCAGCTCGCGCTGCGCGCCCTCGCCGCGCGCCGCGACTTCACCGGCCCGGCCGGCGCGCTGGGCCGCACCACGGCGGAGGTGCACGCCGGGCTGGCCCGCGCGCTGCCCACCGCCGCGCTGGACGGGGCCCAACTGGAGCGGGTCGCCGGGGGCATGGCGGAGCGGCTGGACGCGGCCAGCGCTGCGGTGCCCGCGCTGCGCCCGTACCGTACGGCGCTGCGCGGCACCTTCCACGCGCTCGCCGAGCAGGGGCGGCGCGGCGACCCGCGCCCGGCCCAGCGGGTGCACGGCGATCTGCACCTCGGGCAGACCCTCCGCGCGGCGGACGGCCGCTGGACCCTGATCGACTTCGAGGGAGAGCCGGCCCGGCCGCTCGCCGAGCGGCGCGGGCACCACCCGGTGGCCCGCGACATCGCCGGGATACTGCGCTCCTTCGACTACGCCGCCTGCCAGCGCCCGGCACACGGCGGCTGCGAGCCGGACCCCGACGCGTGCGGCGACCCGTTCGCCCGCGGCTGGGCGGCGCGCAACCGGGCCGCGTACTGCGCGGGCTACGCGGCGGCCTGCGGGGTGGACCCGCGCGAGGACGCGGTGCTGCTGCGCGCCTACGAGACGGACAAGGCGGTCTACGAGGTGCTGTACGAGGCCCGCAACCGGCCCGCGTGGCTGTCCGTGCCGCTCTCCGCGATCCGCAGGCTCGCCGCCGAGAAACGTTCCCTCTCCGACTGACCCCGCCGCCGTGACTTGGAGGCCCACCCCCGTGAACGCCGACCGGCCGACCGCGTACATCCCCGCGACGTTCCTCCGCACCCCGTGGCGAGACCCGCGCACGGCCCGGACGCTCCCGGCCGCCACCGTCCTGGCCCGGAGGGCCGGGGCGCCCCCGCCCGCACC
>NZ_JAAKZZ010000400.1 GCF_011045075.1 Streptomyces boncukensis | reverse complement strand
CTGCCGGAGGGGGCGGTGCTGCGGCCGCTGGAGCCGGTGCCGGTGCGGCAGCTGTACGCGATGTGGCGCGGCGCGGCATCCCGCCGCCCCGCGATCGTGGAGGCCCTCCGCGCCCTCCGCGCCGCCTGTGCCCCGTAACCGGAACCGGATGTGCCCCGAAGGGGCGCGGGGAACTGCGCGGCCGGGTACCGCGCACCCGCAGACCGCGAAGTACGGCCGGTGGCAGCCCGAATCCGGACCCGGAAGAGGGGCACCGGAAGAAGGGCCGGCCCTCACCCCGCCGAGGCTGGCGGCGCTGTAGGCGGGCTGTCGGTCGTTTGTCGGTGGGGCCTGGCACTGTGGACGGCATGACGCGACAGAAGACCACCGCAAACGCCGTGGAGGTTCGCGGCCTGGTCAAGCACTTCGGCGAGACCAGGGCCGTGGACGGCATCGATCTCGACGTACGCGAGGGCACCGTCATGGGTGTCCTCGGCCCGAACGGCGCGGGCAAGACGACGCTGGTGCGGATACTCTCCACTCTCCTGCAGCCCGACGCGGGCCAGGCCACCGTCGCGGGGTACGACGTGGTGCGCCAGCCCCGCGAGCTGCGCCGCACCATCGGCCTCACCGGGCAGTACGCCTCGGTCGACGAGAAGCTCTCCGGCTGGGAGAACCTCTATATGATCGGGCGGCTGCTCGACCTCCCCCGCCTCCAGTCCCGCCGGCGCGCGGACGAGATGCTGGAGCGGTTCTCCCTCACCGAGGCGGCCAGGCGCCCCGTGAGCAAGTACAGCGGCGGCATGCGCCGCCGGCTCGACCTGGCCGCCTCCATGATCGGCCGGCCCCGGGTGCTGTATCTGGACGAGCCCACCACCGGCCTCGACCCGCGCACCCGCAACGAGGTGTGGGACGAGGTGCAGAACATCGTGGCGGACGGCAACACCGTCCTGCTCACCACGCAGTACATGGAGGAGGCCGAACGGCTCGCCAGCGAGCTGACGGTCATCGACCGCGGCAAGATCATCGCCGAGGGCCGGGTGCCCGAGCTGAAGGCGAAGGTCGGCGGCCGGACGCTGGAGATCCGCCCGCAGCGCGCCGCGGAGCTGCACCAGCTGGTCGGCGCCCTGGCCCAGGCCGGACTGGACGGCGTGGGGGGCGCGACGGCCAGTGAGGAGACGGGCGTCGTCAGCGTGCCCATCGTCAGCGACGAGCAGTTGACGGCCGTGGTCGGGCTGCTCGGCGAGCGCGGTTTCGGGATAGCCGACATCGCCACCCATCTGCCCAGCCTGGACGAGGTGTTCCTGGCCCTCACCGGCCAGAAGGCCACCCACGAGGACGAGACCGCGTACGTGGACGAGAAAGAGGAGGTCGCCGCATGAGCAGCGCCACCGATACGGCCGAGACGGCCGGTACGGCCGATACTCCTGGGGCACGGTCGGCGACGCCGGCCGCGCCGAGCCCCGGTGCGGACGCCGCGCAGGCCCGGCGCGGCGGCGGCGAGGGGCGCATCGGACTGCGCGCGAATCTGCGGCACATCGGCGCGCTCGCCCGCCGCAACGCGCTGCAGATCAAGCAGGACCCCGAGTCGATGATGGACGCGCTGCTGATGCCCATCATCTTCACCCTGCTGTTCGTCTATGTCTTCGGCGGCGCCATCGGCGGCGACGGCGGGGGCAGCCGGGACCAGTACGTGCAGTATCTGATCCCCGGCATGATGGGCATGATGGGCATGTCGATCGCCATGGCGGTCGGCACCGGCATCAACGAGGACTTCCGCAAGGGCGTGATGGACCGCTTCCGGGCCATGCCCATCTCCCGGTCCTCCGTGCTGGTCGCCAAGTCGGTGGTGGAGGTCGGCCGGATGCTGGTCGCCATCGTCGTGCTGCTGATCGTCGGCTTCCTGGTCGGCTTCGACGTCAACGGGCACTGGCTGGGCATGCTGGCCTCCATCGGCCTCACCGCGCTGTTCGGCGCCTCGCTGCTGTGGATATTCATCCTGCTGGGGCTCACGATGCGCACGGCGCAGGCCGTGCAGGGCGTCTCGTTCATCGTGCTGATGCCGCTGCAGTTCGGCTCCTCGGTGTTCGTCCCCACGGACACCATGCCCGGCTGGCTGGAGGCGTTCACCCACGTCAATCCGCTCACCCATGTGGCGGACTCGGCACGCGGCCTGATGCTCGGCGAGGGCGCCGTGGCCGGACCGGTGATGTGGACCGTGGTGTGGGCCGTGGGGCTCACCCTGGTGACGGCGCCGATGGCCATCTCCATGTTCCGCAAGAAGACCTGACGCGCGGTTCGTTCCTGCCGCTGCCGCGTCATAGCGCGGAGCCGGGACCGGGATCGGGGTTCCGTACCGGCTCCGTCGCCAGGGCGACGGCCTCACCGATCGAGAGGCCGTCGCCCTCGGCGTACGCGCGGGCGAACGCCTCCCCGGACAGCCCCGCCCGCGCCGCCTCCTCGGCGGCCTGGCGCGACTCGTGCTCGACGGGGTGCGGATGGCTCCCGTCCGGAAGCGGGTGCAGCCCGTCGTAGGCCCCCAGCAGCCGCGCCGCCCGCTCCGGGTGCCCCAGCGCCGCCAGCGCCCGTGCGGCCGTCAGCAGCTGGGCGAGGGCGAGATACGGGGCCACGGCCTCGGCGAGCACGCTGCAGCTCTTGTCCAGCGCCTCGCGCACCGTGGCCAGCGCCGCGGAGGCGTTCCCGTCCACGATGTGCGTCCACGCGACCAGCCCGAGCGTCATCCCGCCGAACAGCGCGGGCGCCCTGTCCCTGAGCTCCTCCTCCAGCGGGCGCAGCAGCTCCCGCGCCTGCCCGGTCCTGCCCTGGCGGCCGAGGTGGACGGCGAGCTGGAACGCGGCGAAGTTGGCGCCGTCCCCGCTCTCGCCGCTCTCGTGCGCCCGTACCGCCTCCCACAGCAGCCGGTCGCCCTCGGCCGCGTCGTCCGGGTCGCCGGTCTCCACCAGCGCGTTGCCCAGCCGGGACTTGATCATCGGGATCTGGCTGTGCGCGCCGAGCTCCTCGGCGCGCTCGATGGCCAGCCGGTAGTCGTCGGCGGCATCGTGGAAGCGGCCGTGCAGGCAGTGCGCCTCGGCGCGGCTGGACAGCGCCTCCGCCTCGCCCCAGGCGTCGCCGACCCGACGGAAGATCTCCAGGGACTCGGCCGCGTCCTCGTGCGTGTGCGCCGAGCCGCCCCAGCGGTCGCTGGTCAGCTTGGCCCGCAGCTGGAGGGCGAACGCCAGCTCCCAGTCGTAGCCCAGCGCACGGCAGCCGTCGACCATCGCGTCGGCCAGCTCGCTGAGCCGGTCGAAGCGCCCGAACATGATCCACGCGAAGAACCACATACAGCCGGGGACCCGGCAGGTCTGCGGCAGCCCGGGGGAGTAGACCTCGGTGATGTTCCGCAGCCGCTGCTGCATCTGCGGGTCCTCCAGCTCGGCGACTCCGTGGAAGTCGTCGGCCAGCACCATCAGCCGTACGCCGCGGCGGGACTCCCACAGCAGTTCCTCGCTCATCGGCGGCGGCGCGTCCGTCACCCGCTCGTACACCGGCGGCGCCGGGGACGCGGGCGAGGCGAACGGGTCGGGGCCGAGCGCACTGGCGGCCGCGGCCCAGGTGCGGGCGTCCGGGCGGTGGTCGCGCAGCTGCCAGAACCAGCCCATGCAGAGCGTCAGGCAGAGCACCTCCTGCTCGTCCCCCGCGGCCACGGCGCGGCGCAGGGCCGTGCGGACGTTGTCGTGCTCCCGCTCCAGCCGCGCCAGCCACTCGGCCTGCCGGGGGCCGCGCAGCAGCGGATCGGCGGTGCGGGCGAGCTCGCGGTACGCCACCAGGTGCGCCCGCTCGGCGGCCGCGCGCTCCCCGGGCACCTCGTCCAGCTTCTCCGCGGCGTACTCGGCGACGGTCTCCAGCAGCCGGTAGCGCATCCCGCACCCCGCGTCCGCCGCGCCCCCGAACGGCTCCGCTGTCACCAGCGACTTGTCGACAAGGGAACCCAGCAGCGCGTCCGTCTCCCGCTCGGGGCCGCCGCACACCTCCTCGGCCTGCTCCAGCTCGCACCCGCCGGAGAACACCGACAGCCGCCGCAGCACCGCCCGTTCCCCGTCGTCCAGCAGCTCCCAGGACCAGTCCACGACCGCGCGCAGCGTCTGCTGCCGGGGCAGCACCGTACGGCTGCCGCTGGTCAGCAGCCGGAACCGGTCATCCAGCCGGCAGGCCAACTGGCGCGGGGTGAGCGAGCGCAGCCGCGCCGCCGCCAGCTCGATCGCCAGCGGCAGCCCGTCCAGCCGGCGGCACAGCTCCGCGCACGCCTCGGGGTCGTCCTCCACGCGGAAGCCGGGCCGCGCGGCCGCGCCCCGGTCGGCCAGCAGCCGCAGCGCCATCGGGTCCGGCAGCGGCTCCACCGGGCGCACGGCCTCCCCGGGCACGCCCAGCGGCTCCCTGCTGGTGGCCAGCACGGTCACCCCCGGGCACTCCACCAGCAGCGTCTCGGCGATGCGCGCCGCGGCCTCGATGATGTGCTCGCAGTTGTCGAGCACCAGCAGCATGTCGCGGGTGGCGCAGCGCTCGGCGAGCTGTGCGAGCGGGTCGAGCGCGGCTGGGTCGGCCACGGCCTGCAGCTCCTCGGCGGCGCTGTGCCGCAGCACGGTCTCCCGGCCGCCGAGCGCGCCCAGAACCGCCTCCGCGGTGTCCTCCGGGGCGCGTACGGGCGCGAGTTCGGCGATCCACACCCCGTCCCGCCAGCGCGGTCCGGGCCGCGACCGGTCGGCCTGCGCCCGCTCGGCGGCCTCCAGGGACAGCCGGGTCTTCCCGGCCCCGCCGGGCCCGGTCAGGGTGACCAGCCGGGAGCAGCCGAGCGCGCTGCCCAGCGCCGCGATCTCCTCGTCCCGCCCGACGAACGAGGTGAGGCGGCTGCGGAGATTCCCGCGCGCGGGCCGCGGCGCGGCGGGGCCCGGCGCGGTGGGGCCCGGTGCGGTGGGGCCCGGTGCGGCGGGGTGCGGTGCCGGGGCGGGCTCGGCGTGCAGCAGCTCGGCGTGCAGGGCGCGCAGCCGGGGCCCGGGGTCGGCCCCCAACTGCTCGGCCAGCCCGGCCCGCACCTCCTCGTAGGCGGCCAGCGCCTCGGCCGTACGCCCCGCGTCGCGCAGCGCGCGCAGCCGGAGCGCCTGGAGCGGCTCGTCCAGCGGGTGTTCGGCGGCCAGTTGCCGCACGGCGGGCAGTACGGACTCCGCCTGGCCCAGCGCGAGCGCGGCCTCCAGCCGGTCGCGGCGTGCGGCGAGGTGCCGCGCGGCGGCGCGGAGCGCGGAGGCGCCGCCGCCGTCCGGCAGGTCGGCCAGCGCGGGCCCGCGCCACAGCGCGAGGGCGTCGTCCAGCAGCGCCGCCGCCTTGTCGGGGTCGCCGTCGGCGAGGGCGCCCGCCCCCTCGTCCGCGAGGCGCTCGAAGCGGAAGAGGTCGACGGCTTCGCGCTCCGCGTCGAGGCGGTAGCCGCCGCCTGCGGCGGAGACGACGGCCTCCTTGCCCAGCGCCCGGCGCAGCCGGCCGACCAGCGCCTGCACGGCGGCCGGCTCGTCGGCCGGTACGTCGTCGCCGTCCCCGTCCGGCCAGACGGCGGCGGCCAGCGCGTCCGTGCGGACGGGCGCTCCGCCGGCGAGGGCCAGGGCCGTCAGCAGGGCGCGCAGCCGGGCACCGGCGACGGGGACGTCGGTGCCGTCTTCGCGGGTGACCCGCGTGGTCCCGAGGAGGCAGTAGCGATAACCCACCTCCTCATACTGCCACCGCGCGCAGTTGGCTCCCGGCCCGGTCGGCGTCCGGGCTGCCCCTGCCCGTGCTTCGCCGACTGCGCCGCCGTGGGGGCACCCCTCTGCTCAAGCGAAGCCGAGAGCGTGGGGGAGTGCCGAGCGCGCAGTGCCCCGCGCCCCTGCGGGGCGCGCAGCGGTCTCCCGAGCCAAGAGCGCCCCGCCAGGGGCGCGGGAACCGCGCGCTCGGCCCCGCGCACCCGCGGCCCGCGATGGGCGCCAAGGGGCAGCCCAGACGCGGCCCTCGGCGCCGGGGGCGGAGAGTAAGGTCAGCTCACCACAAGGTCAGCTGACCGTGTGCTCGGCGCCCGGATACGCGCCGCCGGCCACGTCCTCCGCGAACGCCGTCGCCGCCTCGCCCAGCGCGGACCGCAGCTCCGCGTACCGCTTCACGAAGCGCGGGAGCTTGCCGGGCGTCAGCCCCGCCATGTCCGTCCAGACCAGCACTTGCGCGTCGCAGTCCGGGCCTGCGCCGATGCCGACCGTCGGGATGTGGAGGGAGCGCGTCACCTCCGCCGCGACCTGCCCCGGCACCAGCTCCAGCACCACCGCGAAGGCGCCGGCGTCCTGCACCGCCTTGGCGTCCCGCAGCAGCTGCTGTGCCGCCTCCTCGCCGCGCCCCTGCACCCGGTACCCCATCGCGTGCACGGACTGCGGGGTGAGGCCGACATGGGCCATGACGGGGATGCCGGAGCGGACCAGCAGGTCGATCTGGTCGGCCGACCGCTCGCCGCCCTCCAGCTTCACGGCTCCGGCGCCGGACTCCTTGACCAGCCGGGTGGCGCTGCGGAGGGCCTGGACGGCGCCCTCCTGGTACGAGCCGAAGGGGAGGTCGGCCAGCACCAGGCTGTGCCGGGTGCCCCGGACGACCGCGGCCGTCAGCATCGCGACCTCGTCCAGGGTGACCGGGACGGTGCTCTCGTATCCGAGGTGGCAGTTGCCCATCGAGTCGCCGACGAGCAGGACGGGGATGCCGGACTCGTCGAAGACGGAGGCCGTCATGGCGTCGTAGGCGGTGAGCATGGGCCACTTCTCGCCGCGTTCCTTGGCCAGTGCGAGATCGCGCACCGTCACCCGACGGTTGCGCTTCCCGCCATAGAGGGCATTCCCGTCATTCCGGGCATGCTGCCGCGAAGAGTTCTGCTGCTGCATCGCTGCGTTCTCCTGTGATCGTCTCGAAGCGCCCTGCTGGCGTCTCCGGAGCTCATCCCATGCTGGCATGCCGGGCTGAACGGCGGTAGAGCGGCGGCGGGGTGGTGGAG
>NZ_JAAKZZ010000003.1 GCF_011045075.1 Streptomyces boncukensis | reverse complement strand
GCCGGGGAGGTGATGAATAGTCGTACTGACGTGGTGCGTGCGCCGGTTGGGGCGCGGGAGGCGGGAGGGCGCGGCGAGGGCGCCGAACGCGCCAATACGGATTTCACCTTTGGCGGCCGGGCGTGTAATGTCTTCACCGCTCGCCCCAATAGCTCAGTCGGCAGAGCGTCTCCATGGTAAGGAGAAGGTCAACGGTTCGATTCCGTTTTGGGGCTCTGATGTGAGAGATCTTCCGTCGCCCGGCGGGGGTCGCCGCATCGTGGCGGTGTAGCTCAGTCGGTAGAGCAAGCGGCTCATAATCGCTGTGTCACCGGTTCAAGTCCGGTCACCGCTACTTCACTGACAGTAGCCGATTGTGGGCTCGGTCCTCCGATCGGCTACTCTTTCTGCGTTAATTCCGTCCGTTCGTCAAGGAGCACTCACGTGGCTGCCACAGACGTCCGCCCGAAGATCACGCTGGCCTGCGTGGAGTGCAAGGAGCGGAACTACATCACGAAGAAGAACCGGCGTAACAACCCGGACCGTATGGAGATGAAGAAGTTCTGCCCGCGCGACAACCGGCACACCGTGCACCGCGAGACGCGCTGAGCGCCTGAGTTCCGCTTCACCGCTCCACTGTCTTCGCCATGAGGCCGCCCCCGGAGCCGGGGACGGCCTCGTGGTGTTTGGCGGGCCCGCCCGTAGGCTTCCGTTCGTACGCTCTCGCAGGAGGTGCCGTCGATGGCGCTCGATCAGTCCTTCACCGGGCGGACGTATCCGCCCGCCCGTCCGTATGAGGTGGGCAGGGAGAAGATCCGCGAGTTCGCGGAGGCCATCGGCGACGACAGTCCCGCTTACGTGGACATGGCGGCGGCGAAGGAGCTCGGCCACCCGGACGTGATCGCGCCGCCGACCTTCGTGTTCACCCTCACCTTCGACGAGGCGATGCGCGTGGTGCGCGATCCGCAGCTCGGCCTGGACTACGGCAGGCTGGTGCACGGCGACCAGAAGTTCCACTACGTGCGCCCCGTGTGCGCCGGTGACCTGCTCTCCGTCACCTCCACCATCGAGTCGATCAAGTCCCTCGCGGGGAACGAGGTCATGGACGTCCGCGGCGATGTGCACGACGCGCAGGGAGAGCTCGTGGTGACCGTGCACACCAAGCTGGTCGTCCGCGCGGCGGAAGGGGAGTGACCCAGATGACAGCCAAGGTCGCGTACGCCGATGTCGAGGTCGGCGCCGAACTGCCCGCGCGGAGCTTCCCCGTGGACCGCGCGACGCTCGTGCGGTACGCGGGCGCCTCGCGGGACTTCAACCCCATCCACTGGAACGAGCGGTTCGCCAAGGAGGTCGGGCTCCCGGACGTCATCGCGCACGGCATGTTCACCATGGCGCAGGCGGCCCGCGTGGTGACCGACTGGGCCGGCGACCCGGGGGCCGTGGTGGACTACGGCGTCCGCTTCACCAAGCCGGTCGTCGTGCCGGACGACGCCGAGGGCGCCCTGATCGAGGTCTCCGCGAAGGTCGGGGCCAAGCTGGACGACGCGGAGCGGACGGTCCGGGTGGACCTGACCGTCACCAGCGAGGGGCGGAAGGTGCTCGGTATGTCCCGGGCGGTCGTCCGGCTGGCCTGACACCGGCCCCCCGGCCCTTCGGACCTCCCGGCCTCCCGGCCCTGGGGCCTCGAGGGCACCAGGGTGTCGGCCGGGTGTTGACATAGTTAGTGAGTAGCCAATAACTTAGTCGCATGGTCAGGATGAGCGCCGAGGAGCGGCGCGAGAGCGTCATCCGTGCGGCGATGACCGAGTTCGCCCGCGGCGGGTACCGGGGCACGTCCACGGAGGTCATCGCGCGGCGCGTCGGCGTCTCCCAGCCGTATCTCTTCCGGCTGTTCAAGAGCAAGGAGGAGCTCTTCCTCGTCGTCGCGCGGCGCTGTGTCGCCGAGGCCCGGCAGCGGATGACCGAGGCGGCGGACGGGCTTGAGCCGCACGAGGCGCACGACGCCATGGCCGAGGCGTACAAGCAGCTGCTCGCCGACCCGGACACGCTGCTCCTGCAGATGCAGGTGTACGTCGCCGTCGCCTCGGCGGAGGCGACGGGGGACCACGCGTTCGGCGCGGAGGTGCGCGCCATGTGGGAGGAGCTGTGGGACGCGCTGCACCTGGCGCTCGGCGCCGACGTCGGACAGACGACGGAGTTCCTGGCCTTCGGGATGCTGATCAACGTGCTCGCCTCGCTGGGCTACCCGCAGGGGCACCGGGTGTGGGAGGGGTTCGACATCGTGCCGTGCCCGAAGCCGTCGGCTGACTGAACCGGCGCGCCGGTCCTCCGGCCTCCGGCTCTCCGATCCGGCGTTCCGGCGTTCCGGGCCGGCTTCGTACGCCGTAAAAACTTAGTGACTGATAACTAATTTCAGGGGGAACCTATGCAGCACCACCCGCCCACCGCGCCGCCCACCGCGCGCGGCAGCGCCGTCTGGGCCCTGGTCGTCACCAGCGTGGCCAGTTTCATGGGCGCGCTCGACAACCTCGTCGTCACCACGGCCCTGCCCCGGATCCGCGAGGACCTCGGCGGCGGCCTGGAGGACCTGGAGTGGACGGTGAGCGCGTACACCCTCACCTTCGCCGTCCTGCTCCTGACCGGCGCCGCGCTCGGCGACCGGTTCGGGCGCCGGCGGCTCTTCGCCATCGGCATCGGGATCTTCACCGCGGCGTCCGCGGGGGCCGCGCTCGCGGACGGCATCGACGCGCTGGTCGCCGCGCGGGCCGTGCAGGGGGTCGGCGCCGCGATCCTGATGCCGCTCAGCCTCACCCTGCTGACCGCCGCCGTGCCCGCGGCCCGGCGGGGTACCGCGCTCGGCGTGTGGGGGGCGGTGCAGGGCGTGGCCGTCGCCACCGGGCCGCTGGTCGGCGGCGCGCTCACCGAGCACATCTCCTGGCACTGGATCTTCTGGCTGAACGTCCCCATCGGGCTGGTGCTGATCCCGCTGGTGCTGCTGCGGCTCGACGAGAGCCACGGCGCGAAAGACCGCCGGCTCGACCTCACCGGCACGGCGCTCGCCAGCGTCAGCCTCTTCGGCGTCGTCTACGGCCTGGTGCGCGGCAACCCCGACGGCTGGACGAGCGGCACCGTCCTGGCCGGGCTGGTCGGCGGCGGCCTCCTGCTGCCCGTGTTCGTCGGCTACGAGCTGCGGGCCGCGTCCCCCATGCTGCCGATGCGGCTCTTCAGGAACCGGGCCTTCAGCTCCGTCAACGCGGCGAGTCTGCTGATGTTCGTCGGCATGTTCGGCTCGATCTTCCTGCTGAGCCAGTTCCTCCAGGGCGTCGGCGGCTACTCGCCGACCGAGGCCGGGGTGCGGATGCTGCCGTGGACCGGTATGTCGCTGATCGTCGCCCCGCTCGCGGGCGTGCTCTCCGACCGGATCGGGGGCGGTCCCGTCGTCGCGGCCGGGCTCGCGCTCCAGGCCGTCGGGCTCGGCTGGATCGCGGCACTGGTCTCGGCGGACTTCTCCTACGGGGCGTACCTGCCCGCGTTCCTGGTGAATGGCGTGGGCATGGCGATGTACTTCGCGCCTGCCGCGAACGTCGTGATGTCCGCCGTGCGCCCCCACGAGCAGGGCATCGCCTCCGGCGCGAACAACGCGCTGCGCGAACTGGGCGGCGCACTGGGCATCGCCGTCCTCGCGGCCGTCTTCGCGGCGCGCGGCGGCTACGAGTCGCCCCAGACGTTCGCCGACGGGCTGCGCCCCGCGCTGTGGGCCGGAACCGCGGCGGTGGCCGTGGGCGCCCTGGCGGCCCTCCTGATCCCGGGGGCCCTGCGGGGCGGGGGCATCCCTTCGCCTGTGGCGCAGACCTCCCCAGCGCAGACCCCCCAGGCGCAGAGCACACCGGTGTCCGGTCAGGGGCGCGGGGAGCTGCGCACGGACGGGGCGGGTTCGGCGAGGCCATGACAGAGCGTACGGGGCGGACGCGGGCCCGGACCGGACCGCTCCGCCCCGTACGCTTGGGCCCGTGCAGGACGACAACCACGCAGCCACCGACGCCCCCCTCGCCCCGCTGACCACGCTCCGGCTCGGCGGGCCCGCCCGCCGCCTCGTCACCGCCACCACCGACGACGCGCTGGTGCGGGCGGTACGGGAGGCCGACGACACCGGGACCCCGCTGCTGCTCATCGCGGGCGGCAGCAACCTCGTGATCGCGGACGAGGGGTTCGAGGGCACCGCCGTGCGGATCGCCACCTCCGGGTTCCGGCTGGACGGCACCCGCCTGGAGCTGGCCGCGGGGGAGAACTGGTCGGACGCCGTCGCGCGGACCGTGGACGCGGGGCTGGCGGGCATCGAGTGCCTGGCCGGCATCCCGGGGTCGGCGGGCGCGACCCCGGTGCAGAACGTCGGCGCGTACGGCCAGGAGGTGGCCGCCACCCTCACCGAGGTCGTCGCGTACGACCGGCGGGAGCGGGCCACCGTCACCCTCGCGGGCGCCGAGTGCGGCTTCGCGTACCGGCACAGCCGCTTCAAGGCCGACCCCGAGCGCTTCGTCGTGCTGCGGGTGCGGTTCGCGCTTCAGGACGCGGGCGGCCGCTCGGCGCCGCTGCGCTACGCGGAGACCGCGCGGCTGCTCGGTGTCGAGACCGGCGCGCGGGTGCCGCTCCCCACCGCGCGCGACACCGTGCTGAAGCTGCGCGCCGGGAAGGGCATGGTGCTCGACCCCGAGGACCACGACACCTGGTCGGCGGGCTCGTTCTTCACCAACCCGATCCTGGCGGAGGCCGAGTTCGCCGCCTTCGCCGCGCGTGTCCGCGAGCGGCTCGGCGCGGACGCGGCGCCGCCCGCCTTCCCGGCGGGGGAGGGGCGCACCAAGACCTCGGCCGCCTGGCTGATCGACCGCGCGGGCTTCACCAAGGGGTACGGCTCGGGCCCGGCCCGGATCTCCAGCAAGCACACTCTCGCGCTCACCAACCGGGGCTCCGCGCGCACCGCCGACCTGCTCGCGCTCGCCCGCGAGGTGCGGGACGGGGTGCGGGACGCCTTCGGGGTCACCCTGGTCAACGAGCCGGTCACCGTCGGCTGCGCGCTGTAGCCGTCCCCGGCCCTGGCTCCGGCCCCGTCTCCGGCCCCGGCCGCGTCCGCGAGCGCCTGCCCGCGGCGACGCCGACCACCTGATGCACCGTCGCCGGGTCGTCCAGCAGTGCGAGCATCAGGTGTGCGACGTCCGCGCGGACGACGGTGTGGCTGCGCGGCACCGCGCCGCCGATCCGCTTCTGGTACGCGCCCGTCGGCGGGCCGTCCTTCAGCTGCGGCGGGTGGACCAGCGTCCAGTCCGTGGCGCTGGCCCGGATCTCCCGCTCCATCAGCCGCAGATCGGCGTAGATGTCCTTGAACACGCGGCCGATCAGCGGCCACATCACCGCGCGGAACAGCAGGCTCTCGCCCTCGGGGACCGGCCCGGCGGGCGGGGCGCTCACCGCGACATAGCGGCGCACGCCCTCCGCCTCCAGGGCGCGCAGGATCGTCCGGGTGCCCCGCGATGCGATCCCGGCGGCCTTGTTGGTGGGCGCGCCCAGCCCGGACAGCGCCGCGTCGCGCCCCGCGACCGCCGCGCGCAGCGGTTCGGGGTCCGCCAGCTCGGCCGTGACCACCTCCAGCCGCTCGTGCCGCACCGGCAGCCGGTCCGGGTTCCGTACCACCGCCGTCACCTCGTGCCCGGCGTCCAGTGCCTGCCGTACGACCTGCTGTCCGGTGCCGCCGCTCGCGCCGAAGACCGTCAACCGCATGGTGTCGCGCCTCTTCCCTCGATCAGGGTGGGTAAGTGCTCACTCACCCCTTAGGGTGCGGGCATGCCCAACCGGAAGTCAACGCGTCCCACCCGCGAGCGGATCATCGACGCCGCCGAGCATCTGCTGCGCACCGCCGGGCTGGTCCGCACCACCACCAAGGAGATCGCCCGCGAGGCGGGCTGCTCCGAGGCGGCCCTCTACAAGCACTACCGCAGCAAGGAGGAGATCTACGTCCGTGTCCTGCGGGACCGGCTGCCCCGCCTCAACCCGCTGCTCGACGAGCTGGCCCGGGACCCCGGCGATGCGGGGGTGGCGCACAACCTCACCCGCGTCGCCGGGCACGCCGTGCGCTTCTACGCCGAGAGCTTCCCCATCACCGCCTCCCTGTTCGCGGAGCCCGCGCTGCGCAAACGGCACTTCGACGGCGTACGGGAGCTGGGGCAGGGCCCGCACAAGCCGCTGGAGGCGCTCGCCGGCTATCTGCGCGCCGAGCGCGAGCGCGGTGCGATCCGGGCCGACGCCGATGTCGACGCGGCGGCCGCGCTGCTGCTGGGCGCCTGCGCGCAGCGGGCGTTCGTCTACGACGCGGCCGAGGGCGCCCCGGCGCCCGAGAGCGACGAGGTGTTCGTGGCGGGGCTCGTGCGGACCCTGATGCGCGGGCTGGGCGGCGAAGGGTAGACGAGACGAGGGGAGGCGAGGGGCACGGCCCGCGCTCAGGCGGCCAGCCAGGCGTCGATGTCGGCCAGCGTCTTCTCCCGCAGGTCCGCCGGCATCGCGGAACCCCGTACGGACTGGCGGGCCAGCTCGGCGACCTCCGCGTCGGAGAAGCCGTGCGCCTCCCGCACCAGCTCGTACTGCGCGGCCAGCCGGGAGCCGAACAGCAGCGGGTCGTCGGCGCCCAGCGCCATCGGCACCCCGGCCCGCCACAGCGCGCGCACCGGCACGTCCTCCGCCTTCTCGTACACCCCCAGCGCGACATTGGACGCCGGGCACACCTCGCAGGTGACGCCCTGTTCGGCGAGCCGCGCCAGCAGCCACGGGTCCTCGGCGGCGCGCACTCCGTGGCCCACGCGCCGGGCGCGCAGGTCGTCCAGGCAGTCGCGCACGCTGAACGGGCCCGCCAGCTCCCCGCCGTGCGGCGCCGCCAGCAGCCCGCCGTCCCGCGCGATGGTGAAGGCGCGGTCGAAGTCCCGCGCGAACCCGCGCCGCTCGTCGTTGGACAGCCCGAAGCCGACCACGCCCCGGTCCCGGTAGCGGACCGCGAGCCGGGCCAGCGTACGGGCGTCCAGCGGGTGCTTCATCCGGTTCGCCGCGACCAGCAGCCGGATGCCGAGCCCGGTCTCCCGCGCGGCGCTGTCCACCGCGTCCACGATGACCTCCAGCGCGGGCGTGAGGCCGCCCAGCCGGGGCGCGTACGAGGTGGGGTCGACCTGGATCTCCAGCCAGCGCGAGCCGTCCCGCACGTCCTCCTCGGCGGCCTCGCGCACCAGCCGCTGGATGTCCTCCGGGGTGCGCAGGCAGGAGCGGGCGATGTCGTAGAGCCGCTGGAACCGGAACCAGCCGCGCTCGTCGGTCGCGCGCAGCCTGGGGGGCTCGCCGCCGCTCAGCGCGTCCGGCAGGTGGACGCCGTACTTGTCGGCCAGTTCCAGCAGGGTGCCGGGGCGCATGGAGCCCGTGAAGTGCAGATGCAGATGGGCCTTCGGCAGCGCCCGCAGATCCCGCCCCGTACCCTCGCCGTTCGCGCTTTCGTGCAACATCCCCAGATCCTGCCGTACCGGCGTGTGCGACCGGTAGCCGGTTCCCCCGGAGGAGCCGGGGGAGCTGGACGAGAGGGCCGGGGCCCCGAGAGCGCCTGGCTAGCGCGCCTCGGCCAGGAGCTTCTGCATCCGGGAGACGCCCTCGACCAGGTCCTCGTCGCCCAGCGCGTAGGACATCCGCAGATAGCCCGGGGTGCCGAACGCCTCGCCCGGGACGACGGCGACCTCGACCTCCTCCAGGATCAGCGCGGCCAGCTCGACCGAGGTCTGCGGCCGCCTGCCCCGGATCTCCCTGCCGAGCAGCCCCTTGACCGAGGGGTACGCGTAGAAGGCGCCCTCCGGCTCCGGGCAGACCACACCGTCGATCTCGCTCAGCATCCGCACAATCGTGCGGCGGCGCCGGTCGAACGCCTCGCGCATCTCGGCGACGGCCGTCAGGTCGCCGGAGACGGCGGCGAGCGCGGCGCGCTGCGCGACGTTGCTCACGTTCGAGGTGGCGTGCGACTGCAGGTTGGCCGCCGCCTTGACCACGTCCTGCGGGCCGATCAGCCAGCCGACGCGCCAGCCGGTCATGGCGTAGGTCTTCGCGACGCCGTTGACGACCACGCACCTGTCCCGCAGCTCGGGGACGACGACGGGCAGGGAGGAGAACTCCGCCTCGCCGTACACCAGGTGCTCGTAGATCTCGTCCGTCAGCACCCACAGGCCGCGCTCGGCGGCCCACCGGCCGATCGCCTCGACCTGCTCGCGGGGGTAGACCGCGCCGGTCGGGTTGGACGGCGAGACGAAGAGCAGCACCTTGGTGCGCTCCGTGCGGGCGGCCTCCAGCTGCTCGACGGTCACCCGGTAGCCCGTCGTCTCGTCGGCGGTGACCTCGACCGGGACGCCGCCTGCCAGCCGGATGGACTCGGGGTAGGTGGTCCAGTACGGCGCGGGCACGATGACCTCGTCGCCCGGGTCGAGCAGGGTGGCGAACGCCTCGTAGATGGCCTGCTTGCCGCCGTTGGTGACGAGCACCTGGGACGCGTCGAGGGCGTAGCCGGAGTCGCGCAGCGTCTTCTCGGCGATGGCGGACCTCAGTTCGGGGAGTCCGCCCGCCGGGGTGTAGCGGTGGTTCTTCGGGTCGCGGGCGGCCTCCACCGCGGCGTCGACGATATAGCCGGGCGTGGGGAAGTCGGGCTCGCCGGCGCCGAACCCGATCACCGGCCGCCCGGCCGCCTTCAGGGCCTTCGCCTTGGCGTCGACGGCGAGCGTCGCCGACTCGGAGATGGCGCCGATCCGGGCGGAGACGCGTCGCTCGGCAGGGGACTGTGCAGGAGGAGTCGCAGCGGTCATACAGGCATGTTCCCAGACCCCCGGCGCCCGGAGCACGGCGGTTCGCGGGGTTCCGGGCCGGGTCGGCGGCTGCTTCCTGTTCGACGCCCGCGCGCCGAGCACGTACACTCACACGTCGTTGGCCCTCAACCGTCCGGCAGCTCGTCCGGAGCGCGCACTCCATGCAGCCGCGCGGATGCGGTAGGTTGAGGGGGACACAAAGGGTCGTAGCTCAATTGGAAGAGCACTGGTCTCCAAAACCAGCGGTTGGGGGTTCGAGTCCCTCCGGCCCTGCTACACACGCACCAAGGCGTGTGCTTGCGTACGTGACGAACTGCACTGAATTGCACCGCCGTGCGGCCGGGCCCGGACGCCGCAGGGCAACGACCCGGATCAGGTGAGGACGAGTGACGGAGATCACGGACACCACCGAGGTCCCCGAGCCCGGAGGGTCGTCGGACGGTAAGAAGCCCCGGCGGGGCAGCAGGCGCGGCAAGCGGGGCCCCCTGGGTCGGCTCGCGCTGTTCTACCGGCAGATCGTCGCGGAGCTCCGCAAGGTCGTCTGGCCCTCGCGGAACCAGCTGTCCACGTACACGACCGTGGTGATCATCTTCGTGATCGTCGTCATCGCCTTCGTGTTCGTGCTTGACTATGGGTTGTCCGAAGTCATGAAGCACGTCTTCGGCTGACCTGAAGCGGAGCCGCCCCGGCGGCGCTTTCCGCATGTTCGACCCCTTGAAGCCAGGAAGAAGCAGCCACCGTGTCTGAGCCGAACCCGAACGACGCAGTCGAGCCCGCCGAGGGCGACGACACCGCGCGCGACATCGTCGAGGGCGCGGACGCCGGCGTTGACCAGGCGGAAGCTGCCGAGGCCGCGGTCGGCGAGGCGGCCGAAGAGGCTGCCGTGCACGTCGAGACCGACGCCGTCGCCGAGACGGCAGAGGACGCCGAAGAAGCGGCCGCGCAGTCCCCCGAGGAGCAGGCGGAGCCCGCCCCGGAGCAGGAGCAGGAAGAGGAGCCGGTCGACCCGGTCGCCCAGCTCCGCGAGGAGCTGCGCTTCCTCCCCGGCGAGTGGTACGTCATCCACACCTACGCCGGCTACGAGAACCGCGTGAAGACCAACCTGGAGCAGCGCGCCGTCTCGCTCAACGTCGAGGACTACATCTTCCAGGCCGAGGTGCCGCAGGAGGAGGTCGTCCAGATCAAGAACGGCGACCGCCGCACCGTCCGCCAGAACAAGCTCCCGGGCTACTGCCTGGTGCGTATGGAGCTGACGAACGAGTCCTGGGGCGTCGTACGGAACACGCCGGGCGTCACCGGCTTCGTCGGCAACGCCTACGACCCGTACCCGCTGACGCTCGACGAGATCGTCAAGATGCTCGCCCCGGAGGCCGAGGAGAAGGCCGCCAAGGCCGCGACCGAGGCCGAGGAGGGCAAGCCGGCGGGCACGCCGGGCCGCAAGGTCGAGGTCCAGGTGCTGGACTTCGAGGTCGGCGACTCGGTCACCGTCACCGACGGCCCGTTCGCCACCCTGCAGGCCACGATCAACGAGATCAACGCCGACTCGAAGAAGGTCAAGGGCCTCGTCGAGATCTTCGGCCGCGAGACCCCGGTCGAGCTGAGCTTCGACCAGATCCAGAAGAACTGAGTTCCTCCCGGATCTTCCCATCGAGTTTCCGGCCAGGTCAGGCAGCCCTCGGGGCTGCCTGACCTGCTCGGTTTCAGCGCGCGCGACGGTACGGGCTATCGTTGTGCGGTATGCCTCCGCCCGGTTGCCGGGCGGAGGGCGAATCACCTCTCACTAGGACCCGGAGAGAGCATGCCTCCCAAGAAGAAGAAGGTCGCGGGGCTGATCAAGCTCCAGATCCAGGCCGGCCAGGCGAACCCGGCACCGCCGGTGGGCCCGGCGCTGGGTCAGCACGGCGTCAACATCATGGAGTTCTGCAAGGCGTACAACGCCGCGACCGAGTCGCAGCGCGGCTGGGTCATCCCGGTGGAGATCACGGTCTACGAGGACCGCTCCTTCACCTTCGTCACCAAGACGCCGCCGGCCGCCAAGATGATCCTCAAGGCCGCGGGCGTGGAGAAGGGCTCCGGCACCCCGCACACCACCAAGGTCGCCAAGATCACCCGCGACCAGGTGCGCGAGATCGCCACCACCAAGATGCCCGACCTCAACGCCAACGACATGGAGGCGGCCGAGAAGATCATCGCCGGCACCGCCCGCTCCATGGGCGTCACCGTCGAGAGCTGACCCACCCCGTCCCATCCCCGTGGCAGGGCCGGCGCTGGCCCGCACCACGACTCCATCCGTCTCAGGAGCAGCAGTGAAGCGCAGCAAGAATCTCCGCGCAGCGGACGCCAAGGTCGACAGGGCGCGGCAGTACGCGCCGCTGGAGGCCGTCCGGCTCGCGAAGGACACCTCCACGAAGAACTTCGACGCCACCGTCGAGGTCGCCATGCGCCTGGGTGTCGACCCGCGCAAGGCCGACCAGATGGTGCGCGGCACCGTGAACCTTCCGCACGGCACCGGCAAGACGGCCCGGGTCCTGGTCTTCGCGACCGGTGACCGTGCTGCGGCGGCGGAGGCCGCGGGCGCCGACATCGTCGGCGCCGACGAACTCATCGAGGAGGTGGCGGGCGGCCGTCTCGACTTCGACGCCGTGGTCGCCACCCCGGACCTGATGGGCAAGGTCGGCCGGCTGGGCCGGGTGCTCGGCCCGCGCGGTCTGATGCCGAACCCGAAGACCGGCACCGTGACGCCGGACGTCACCAAGGCCGTCGGCGACATCAAGGGCGGCAAGATCGAGTTCCGCGTCGACAAGCACGCCAACCTGCACTTCATCATCGGCAAGACGTCCTTCACGGACGAGCAGCTGGTGGAGAACTACGCGGCGGCGCTGGAAGAGGTCACCCGGCTGAAGCCGTCCGCGGCCAAGGGGCGCTACATCAAGAAGACCACCGTCTCGACGACGATGGGACCGGGCGTCCCGGTCGACGCCCAGCGCACTCGCAACCTCCTCGTCGAGGAGGGCCCGGCGGCCGTCTGACGCCGCCGCATTCCGACGCCGGGGTCCCGGGGCGGCACGCCCCGGGACCCCGGCGTCTGTCGTCCGCCCCGCGCCCGGTGGGAACCGCTGGAACCCCACCTGGCGCAGGAGGCGTCTTCGCCGTTGCGTAAGGTTCGGATAAACATCCCGAGCCTGGCTCTGAATCATGGGGGGTAATCCGGTGCGCAAGACTCGAATAGCCGTCGCCGCGGCGAGCGTCGTCCTGATGGCGGGACTGACCGCGTGCGGCAGCGACGGCGACGGCGGCAGCAGCGGCGGCAGCAGCAAGGCCGGGGGCAGCAGCAGCGAAGGCGGCAAGAAGGACGGCGACTCGCCCGTCCGCAGCGCGCTCACCGCGCTCCAGGCCGCGTCCAAGACCACGCAGAAGCAGGAGTCGGCGAAGGTCGAGGGCGACCAGAAGCAGACCGCGCGGGGCGCCTCGATGCGCTCCCGGAGCGAGGGCTCCTTCGAGTGGGCCGGGTCCGGGATGACCGGCACCGCCGAGATCACCACGGAGGGCAGCGCGGCGGGCGCCGCCGGCGGCAGGCCGATGCAGGCGCGCTACCTCAAGGACGCGATGTACACCCAGCTGCCGGCCGGGCCCTACGAGGGCAAGTGGGTCAAGTACGACTACGACGTGCTCGCCCAGAAGGGCGGCGCCTCCGGCGCGTATCTGAAGGACCAGATCCAGAACAACAACCCGGCCCGCTCCGTGCAGCTGCTGCTGGCCACCGGCAAGGTCAAGGCGGTCGGCAAGGAGTCCGTGCGCGGCGTGCAGGCCACGCACTACACCGGTGTGGTCGAGCTGGGCGAGCTGACGCGCTCGCAGTCCCAGGAGCTCAGCGAGTCCGATCTGAAGGCGCTGGAGCAGCAGTTCCGCCAGCTCGGGCTCACCAAGGAGCGGATCGACCTCTGGATCGACGACAAGGACCTGCTGATCAAGAAGCGCGAGGTCGCCCGGAGCAGCACGGGGTCCACCGACGTGGACAACACGGTCTACTACTCGGACTACGGCACCCCCGTGAACGTCTCGGCGCCGGCCGGCGCCATGAACTTCGAGGACATGGCGGGCGCGGGAGCCGCGGCCGGCCAGAGCTGACAGCCGCCGCAGGTGCGGAGCGGCCCCGCGGGCGATTTGGCGCCTGCGGGGCCGCTCGCGTACTCTCGTCGGGAAGCCAAAGACCGCTGGTCGCTGTCGTGCGCGTACAAGAGGGCACGACGGCCGAAGGATCCGCTCGCTGCGGACGACCCGCGCAGGTGACGAGGAATGACTCCCGGAGCGCTCCGCCGCCCCGGTCGAGCTGCGCCCCGTGTGCCTGCGCCGGGGCGTTTCGCTGTGTCAGCCCCTTCCGAGCGGTCCTCATCACCCGGAAGGAGGCCGAGGCCCATGGCGAGGGAGCAGGTCGCGCCCGACAAGATCGAAGCGGTCGCCGAGATGACGGATCAGTTCCGCAACTCCAGCGCTGCGGTGGTCACCGCGTACACCGGACTCTCCGTGGCTCAGCTCAAGCAGCTGCGCCGGTCGCTCGGTGACAACGCTCAGTACCGAGTGGTGAAGAACACGCTGACCAAGATCGCGGCCAATGAGGCCGGGATCAGCGAGCTGGACGAGTTCTTCACGGGCTCGTCGGCTGTCGCCTTTGTGACCGGTGACCCGGTCGAGGCGGCGAAGGGTCTTCGTGACTTCGCCAAGGACCACCCCGCCCTGGTGCTCAAGGGCGGCATCGTCGACGGCACGCTCTACGGCGCCGACGATCTGAAGAAGCTCGCGGACCTGGAGTCCCGCGAGGTGCTGCTCTCCAAGCTGGCGGGCGCGATGAAGGGGTCGATGGCCAAGGCCGCGGCGACCTTCGAGGCCCCGCTCACGAAGTTCGTCCGCACCGCGGACGCGCTCCGTGCCAAGCAGGAAGAGCAGGGCGGTGCCGAGTAACTCGGCTCGCGCACTGACCCCCGCGCGGCGGTGCAGCGCCGTGTACGCGGGGGCCGCAGCGGGCCGCTAGTACGCCCGCCTCATCTGTACATCCGGCACCAGCCGAATTAGTGGAAGGACCGCCACCATGGCGAAGCTCAGCCAGGACGAGCTGCTGGAGCAGTTCAAGGAGATGACCCTCGTCGAGCTCTCGGACTTCGTGAAGAAGTTCGAGGAGGAGTTCGACGTCGAGGCCGCCGCGCCGGCCGCCGCCGTGGTCGCCGCCCCGGCGCAGGGCGGCGGCGAGGCCGCCGCCGTCGAGGAGCAGGACGAGTTCGACGTCGTGCTCACCGGTGCGGGCGACAAGAAGATCCAGGTCATCAAGGTGGTGCGGGAGCTGACCTCGCTCGGCCTGAAGGAGGCCAAGGAGCTGGTCGACGGCACCCCGAAGCCGGTCCTGGAGAAGGTGGCCAAGGACGCCGCCGACAAGGCGAAGGAGTCCCTGGAGGGCGCCGGCGCCAGCGTCGAGGTCAAGTGACACCGGTCACACCGGCCTGACGCGCCGCACCGGCCCGGCCGGTGCGCGCAGTCATCGCTCCGGAAACCCCCGCGGGGGAGCGGAGCAGCGAAGGGCGATCACCCGTACGGGTGATCGCCCTTCGGCGTATCTGTGACGCCTGCGCGGCCCTGGGCCCGGTGGCAGGTATGGTGATCTTCGTTGCCCTAGGGGGCCTTGACGAACGGCACGCAGCGCGCAATTCTCGGGACGCGTCGTCACATCGATCCTGGATCCGAGGCATGGATCGGGGGCGGAGCGGGAAGTGTTGCGGCAGACGCAGTCCGGACCGGCGATCGAGGCCGCCGGGAGGGCGGCGGCAGTGCCGAGAAGAACAACCGCAGGAGGTGGAGACCGGGGCGTGAGCCGGTTTCCCGCATTCCCCTCTGGACATCAGTGGGCCTTGTGGCTACACTGACCCTTTGCGCTGCCTTTTAGCTGCCCCCTGCCCGTCACCAGGGGCACCGGTATGCGTGTAGAGAGTCCGAGCCCTCGGAAGGACCCCCTCTTGGCCGCCTCGCGCACTGCCTCGACTGCCAATTCGAACAACGGCGCCAGCACTGCCCCGCTGCGTATCTCCTTTGCGAAGATCCGGGAACCGCTGGAGGTTCCCAACCTCCTCGCGCTCCAGACCGAGAGCTTTGACTGGCTGCTCGGCAACGACGCCTGGAAGGGTCGCGTCGAGGCCGCTCTGGACAGTGGACAGGACGTCCCCACCAAGTCCGGTCTGGAAGAGATCTTCGAGGAGATCTCCCCGATCGAGGACTTCTCCGGGTCGATGTCGCTGACCTTCCGCGACCACCGCTTCGAGCCCCCCAAGAACTCGATCGACGAGTGCAAGGAGCGCGACTTCACCTACGCGGCCCCGCTCTTCGTCACGGCCGAGTTCACCAACAACGAGACCGGCGAGATCAAGTCCCAGACGGTCTTCATGGGCGACTTCCCGCTCATGACCGACAAGGGCACCTTCGTGGTCAACGGCACCGAGCGGGTCGTCGTCACCCAGCTCGTCCGCTCGCCCGGCGTCTACTTCGACAGCTCCATCGACAAGACGTCCGACAAGGACATCTACTCCGCCAAGATCATCCCGTCCCGCGGTGCCTGGCTGGAGATGGAGGTCGACAAGCGCGACATGGTCGGTGTGCGCATCGACCGCAAGCGCAAGCAGTCGGTGACCGTGCTGCTCAAGGCCCTCGGCTGGACGAACGAGCAGATCCTGGAGGAGTTCGGCCAGTACGAGTCGATGCGCGCCACCCTGGAGAAGGACCACACCCAGGGCCAGGACGACGCGCTCCTCGACATCTACCGCAAGCTGCGTCCGGGCGAGCCACCGACCCGCGAGGCCGCGCAGACGCTGCTGGAGAACCTCTACTTCAACCCGAAGCGGTACGACCTGGCCAAGGTCGGCCGGCACAAGGTCAACAAGAAGCTCGGCGGCGAAGAGCCGCTCAGCTCCGGCGTGCTCACCACCGCCGACATCATCGCCACCATCAAGTACCTGGTGAAGCTGCACGCGGGGGAGACGGAGTCCACCTCCGCCGAGGGCGACGAGATCGTCATCGAGACCGATGACATCGACCACTTCGGCAACCGCCGGCTGCGCAACGTCGGCGAGCTGATCCAGAACCAGGTCCGCACCGGCCTCGCCCGGATGGAGCGGGTCGTCCGCGAGCGGATGACCACCCAGGACGTCGAGGCGATCACGCCGCAGACGCTGATCAACATCCGGCCGGTCGTCGCCTCCATCAAGGAGTTCTTCGGCACCAGCCAGCTGTCCCAGTTCATGGACCAGACGAACCCGCTCTCCGGGCTCACCCACAAGCGCCGGCTGAACTCGCTGGGCCCGGGTGGTCTGAGCCGGGAGCGCGCGGGCTTCGAGGTCCGGGACGTGCACCCCTCGCACTACGGCCGGATGTGCCCGATCGAGACCCCGGAAGGCCCGAACATCGGCCTGATCGGCTCGCTCGCCACCTTCGGGCGGGTCAACGCCTTCGGCTTCGTCGAGACGCCGTACCGCAAGGTGACCGACGGCGTCGTCGGCGACGAGGTGAACTACCTCACGGCGGACGAAGAGGACCGGTTCGTCATCGCCCAGGCGAACGCGCCGCTGGGCGAGGACATGCGGTTCGCCGAGGACCGGGTGCTGGTCCGCCGCCGCGGCGGCGAGATCGACTACATCCCCGGCGACGACGTGGACTACATGGACGTCTCGCCGCGCCAGATGGTGTCCGTCGCCACCGCGATGATCCCCTTCCTGGAGCACGACGACGCCAACCGCGCCCTGATGGGGTCGAACATGATGCGGCAGGCCGTGCCGCTCATCAAGACCGAGTCGCCGCTGGTCGGCACCGGCATGGAGTACCGCACCGCGGTGGACGCCGGGGACGTCATCAAGGCCGAGAAGGACGGTGTGGTCCAGGAGGTCTCCGCGGACTACGTCACGGTGGCCAACGACGACGGCACCTACACCACCTACCGCGTCTCCAAGTTCACCCGCTCCAACCAGGGCACCTCCTTCAACCAGAAGACGCTGGTCGACGAGGGCTCCCGGGTCATCGAGGGCCAGGTGCTGGCCGACGGCCCGTCCACCGAGGACGGCGAGCTGGCGCTCGGCAAGAACCTCCTGGTCGCCTTCATGCCCTGGGAGGGCTACAACTACGAGGACGCGATCATCCTCAGCCAGCGCCTGGTGCAGGACGACGTCCTCTCCTCGATCCACATCGAGGAGCACGAGGTCGACGCGCGGGACACCAAGCTGGGCCCGGAGGAGATCACCCGGGACATCCCGAACGTCTCCGAGGAGGTCCTCGCCGACCTCGACGAGCGCGGCATCATCCGCATCGGCGCCGAGGTCGAGGCGGGCGACATCCTGGTCGGCAAGGTCACCCCGAAGGGCGAGACCGAGCTGACCCCGGAGGAGCGGCTGCTGCGCGCGATCTTCGGCGAGAAGGCGCGCGAGGTCCGCGACACCTCGCTGAAGGTGCCGCACGGCGAGACCGGCAAGGTCATCGGCGTCCGCGTGTTCGACCGCGAGGAGGGCGACGAGCTGCCCCCGGGCGTCAACCAGCTGGTGCGGGTCTACGTCGCCCAGAAGCGCAAGATCACCGACGGTGACAAGCTCGCCGGCCGGCACGGCAACAAGGGCGTCATCTCCAAGATCCTGCCGGTCGAGGACATGCCGTTCATGGAGGACGGCACCCCGGTCGACATCATCCTCAACCCGCTGGGCGTCCCCTCCCGGATGAACCCGGGCCAGGTCCTGGAGATCCACCTGGGCTGGCTCGCCAGCCAGGGCTGGAAGATCGAGAGCCTGGACGAGGAGTGGCAGCAGCGCCTGGTGGAGATCGGCGCGGACGACGTGGCCCCGCGGACCAACGTCGCCACCCCGGTCTTCGACGGCGCCCGCGAGGACGAGATCGCCGGTCTGTTCCAGTCCGCGCTGCCGAACCGCGACGGCGACCGCACGGTCCTCCCGTCCGGCAAGGCCCGGCTGTTCGACGGCCGCTCCGGCGAGCCGTTCCCGGACCCGATCTCCGTCGGCTATATGTACATCCTCAAGCTGCACCACCTGGTCGACGACAAGCTGCACGCCCGCTCCACCGGCCCGTACAGCATGATCACGCAGCAGCCGCTGGGCGGTAAGGCCCAGTTCGGCGGCCAGCGCTTCGGCGAGATGGAGGTGTGGGCCCTGGAGGCGTACGGCGCCGCGTACGCGCTGCAGGAGCTGCTCACCATCAAGTCCGACGACGTCACCGGCCGAGTGAAGGTCTACGAGGCCATCGTCAAGGGCGAGAACATCCCCGAGCCGGGCATCCCCGAGTCCTTCAAGGTGCTCATCAAGGAGATGCAGTCGCTCTGCCTCAACGTCGAGGTGCTGTCCTCGGACGGCATGTCGATCGAGATGCGCGACACCGACGAGGACGTCTTCCGCGCCGCGGAGGAGCTCGGTATCGACCTGTCCCGGCGCGAGCCGAGCAGCGTCGAAGAGGTCTGACGGGTTCGCCGGAGCCGCCACCGCGGCGGCTCCGGCCCTCCCGGGACCCAGTTCAGACCATTGACATACGACCCTGAGAGGGATTGACGAGAGTGCTCGACGTCAACTTCTTCGACGAACTGCGAATCGGCCTGGCCACCGCTGACGACATCCGTCAGTGGTCGCACGGCGAGGTCAAGAAGCCGGAGACCATCAACTACCGCACCCTCAAGCCCGAGAAGGACGGCCTCTTCTGCGAGAAGATCTTCGGCCCGACCCGGGACTGGGAGTGCTACTGCGGCAAGTACAAGCGCGTCCGCTTCAAGGGCATCATCTGCGAGCGCTGCGGCGTCGAGGTCACCCGCGCCAAGGTGCGCCGTGAGCGGATGGGCCACATCGAGCTGGCCGCGCCCGTCACCCACATCTGGTACTTCAAGGGCGTCCCGTCCCGGCTGGGCTATCTGCTGGACCTCGCCCCGAAGGACCTGGAGAAGGTCATCTACTTCGCGGCGTACATGATCACGTACGTCGACGAGGAGCGCCGCACCCGCGACCTGCCCTCCCTGGAGGCGCACGTCGGCGTGGAGCGCCAGCAGATCGAGCAGCGCCGCGACGCCGACCTGGAGGCCCGCGCCAAGAAGCAGGAGGCGGACCTCGCCGAGCTGGAGTCCGAGGGTGCCAAGGCGGATGTCCGCCGCAAGGTGCGCGAGGGCGCCGAGCGCGAGATGAAGCAGCTCCGCGACCGCGCGCAGCGCGAGATCGACCGCCTCGACGAGGTGTGGAACCGCTTCAAGAACCTCAAGGTGCAGGACCTGGAGGGCGACGAGCTGCTCTACCGCGAGCTGCGCGACCGCTTCGGGACCTACTTCGACGGCTCCATGGGCGCCAACGCGCTGCAGAAGCGCCTGGAGACCTTCGACCTGAACGAGGAGGCGGAGAAGCTCCGCGAGGTCATCCGCACCGGCAAGGGCCAGAAGAAGACCCGGGCGCTCAAGCGCCTCAAGGTCGTCTCGGCCTTCCTGCAGACCAGCAACAGCCCCAAGGGCATGGTGCTGGACTGCGTCCCGGTGATCCCGCCGGACCTGCGTCCGATGGTGCAGCTGGACGGCGGCCGCTTCGCGACCTCCGACCTGAACGACCTGTACCGCCGCGTCATCAACCGGAACAACCGCCTCAAGCGGCTTCTCGACCTCGGCGCGCCCGAGATCATCGTGAACAACGAGAAGCGGATGCTCCAGGAGGCCGTCGACGCGCTGTTCGACAACGGCCGCCGCGGCCGCCCGGTCACCGGGCCCGGCAACCGCCCGCTGAAGTCGCTGTCCGACATGCTCAAGGGCAAGCAGGGCCGGTTCCGGCAGAACCTGCTCGGCAAGCGCGTCGACTACTCCGCGCGCTCCGTGATCGTCGTCGGCCCGCAGCTCAAGCTGCACCAGTGCGGTCTGCCCAAGGCCATGGCGCTGGAGCTGTTCAAGCCGTTCGTGATGAAGCGCCTGGTGGACCTGAACCACGCGCAGAACATCAAGAGCGCCAAGCGCATGGTCGAGCGCGGCCGCACGGTCGTGTACGACGTGCTGGAAGAGGTCATCGCGGAGCACCCGGTGCTGCTCAACCGCGCGCCGACGCTGCACCGCCTCGGCATCCAGGCGTTCGAGCCGCAGCTGGTCGAGGGCAAGGCCATTCAGATTCACCCGCTCGTGTGCACCGCGTTCAACGCGGACTTCGACGGTGACCAGATGGCCGTGCATCTGCCGCTGTCCGCTGAGGCCCAGGCCGAGGCCCGCATCCTGATGCTGTCCTCGAACAACATCCTCAAGCCCGCCGACGGCCGTCCGGTGACCATGCCGACGCAGGACATGGTGCTCGGGCTGTTCTTCCTCACCACCGACGAGGAGCAGCGCGAGACCAAGGGCGACGGGCGCTCGTTCAACTCCACCGCCGAAGCGATCATGGCGTTCGACGCCGGGGAGCTCTCGCTCCAGGCGACGGTCGACATCCGCTTCCCGGTCGGGACCACCCCGCCGCTGGGCTGGACCCCGCCGCAGCCGGAGGAGGGCGAGCCGGAGTGGCAGCCGGGCGACGGCTTCCGGCTGACGACCTCGCTGGGCCGCGCGCTCTTCAACGAGCTGCTGCCCGACGAGTACCCCTACGTCGACTACACCGTGGGCAAGAAGCAGCTCTCCCAGATCGTCAACGACCTGGCCGAGCGCTACCCCAAGGTCGTCGTCGCGGCGGCGCTGGACAACCTCAAGGCGGCCGGCTACTTCTGGGCGACCCGCTCCGGCGTCACCATCGCCATCTCGGACGTGGTCGTCCCGGAGGCCAAGAAGGAGATCATCGGCTCCTACGAGGCCCAGGACGAGAAGGTCCAGAAGCAGTACGAGCGCGGCCTGATCACCAAGGACGAGCGCACTCAGGAGCTCATCGCCATCTGGACCAAGGCGACCAACGAGGTCTCCGAGGCGATGAACGAGAACTTCCCGAAGACGAACCCGATCTTCATGATGGTGGACTCGGGCGCCCGAGGGAACATGATGCAGATGCGGCAGATCGCGGGTATGCGCGGTCTGGTGTCCAACGCGAAGAACGAGACCATCCCGCGGCCGATCAAGGCGTCGTTCCGCGAGGGCCTCTCCGTGCTGGAGTACTTCATCTCCACGCACGGTGCCCGCAAGGGCCTCGCGGACACCGCGCTGCGGACCGCGGACTCCGGCTACCTCACCCGCCGCCTGGTCGACGTCTCGCAGGACGTGATCATCCGCGAGGAGGACTGCGGCACCGACCGCGGCCTCAAGCTGACGATCGCCTCCCAGGGCACGGACGGCGTGCTGCGCAAGGCGGAGGACGTCGAGACCAGCGTGTACGCGCGCTGCCTCGCCGAGGACATCGTCGTGGACGGCAAGGTGCTGGCCCCGGCCGGCACCGACCTGGGCGACGTGCTCATCGACGAGCTGGTGCGGCACGGCGTGGGGACCGTCAAGACCCGCTCGATCCTCACCTGCGAGTCGGCGGTCGGCACCTGCGCCATGTGCTACGGCCGCTCGCTGGCCACCGGCAAGCTGGTGGACATCGGCGAGGCCGTCGGCATCATCGCGGCCCAGTCGATCGGTGAGCCCGGCACCCAGCTGACGATGCGGACCTTCCACACCGGCGGTGTGGCGGGTGACGACATCACCCAGGGTCTGCCGCGTGTCGTCGAGCTGTTCGAGGCCCGTACGCCCAAGGGCGTGGCCCCGATCTGCGAGACGGCGGGCCGGGTCCGGATCGAGGAGACGGAGAAGACCAAGAAGGTCGTCGTCACCCCGGACGACGGCTCGGACGAGACGGCGTACAGCGTCTCCAAGCGCGCCCGGCTCATGGTGGGCGAGGGCGACCATGTCGCGGTCGGCCAGAAGCTCACCGTCGGTACGGAGAACCCGCACGACGTGCTCCGTATCCTCGGCCAGCGCGCGGTCCAGGTGCACCTGGTGGGCGAGGTCCAGAAGGTCTACAACTCGCAGGGTGTGTCGATCCACGACAAGCACATCGAGATCATCATCCGGCAGATGCTGCGCCGTGTGACGATCATCGAGTCCGGCGACGCGGAGCTGCTGCCGGGCGAGCTGGTGGAGCGCACCAAGTTCGAGGGCGAGAACCGCCGCGTGGTGGCTGAGGGCGGTCACCCGGCCTCCGGCCGTCCGCAGCTGATGGGCATCACCAAGGCGTCGCTGGCCACCGAGTCCTGGCTGTCGGCGGCGTCCTTCCAGGAGACGACCAGGGTCCTGACGGACGCGGCGATCAACGCCAAGTCCGACTCCCTGATCGGCCTCAAGGAGAACGTGATCATCGGTAAGCTGATCCCGGCCGGTACGGGCCTGTCCCGCTACCGCAACATCCGGGTGGAGCCCACCGAGGAGGCCAAGGCCGCGATGTACTCGGCCGTCGGTTACGACGACATCGACTACTCGCCGTTCGGCACCGGCTCCGGCCAGGCGGTCCCGCTGGAGGACTACGACTACGGTCCGTACAACGCCTGACGGCCCTGCCGGGCCCGGCAGGCCCCGCGCGAGGCGGTCACCCATCCCGGGTGGCCGCCTCGCGGCGTTTAATGGAGACGAGGCACGGTTATGGGGGCCTTACGTGAGAGGGCTTACCGTGGCTGGTAACTGACTTCGGCCTCGCTGTGAACCGGCCAGAAGGCGTCCGCGTCATGGATGATGGGGAAGAGGCGACTGGGAGGTGGGGGCAGTGTCGTTTGGACCATGGAATCCGGGTGGTGTCCCGGGACCGCAGCAGCCGGGGCAGCCGCTGCACGTCATGCGTGCGTCGCACTCCGACCGCGAGCGGGCGATCGATGTGCTGAAGGCGGGCTTCAGCGAGGGCAGGCTGGGCCAGGACGAGTACGAGCAGCGGCTGGCCCGCGCCGCGCAGGCCGAGACCTACGGAGATCTGCACGCGCTGCTGGCCGATCTGCCGCAGGGGCCGGTGCCGCTTCCGTCCCCGGTTCCGCAGCAGCACTTCCCGCAGCCCCAGCCGGTCGCCCCCCGCACCTTCCTGCCCGCCAAGCCGATGCCCAAGACGAACGGCACGGCGATCGGCGCACTGGTGTGCGGCATTCTCACGCCGATGTACGGGCTCACCGCCATCCCGGCCGTCATCCTGGGGCACAAGGCGAAGGCGGAGATCCGCAAGAACGGCGAGGAAGGGGAAGGGCTGGCCACGGCCGGGCTGGTGCTCGGCTGGATGGCGATCGGAGTAGCCGTGATGATCATGCTGATCGTCATCGGCGCCAGCTGACGGGCGCCGGGACGGGCGGAGAACGCCTGCCGGGCCCGCGTCGCCCTTCTCCTCGCAGGTGGTGAGGGATACGGTGGCGCGGGACTCGTTTTGACCCGAGCCGTTGCGCTCGGTACGATCTGACCTTGTGCCTGGGGTGTCCCCTGCTCTGCTGCGGCCCCGCCGAGCAGAGAGCGTCCAGCACGGACGGTGACACCGAAATCTGCGGCTTCATCGTGGTATGTGAGGCGTTCTTCCCTGGTGGGATTCCGCAGCTTTCGACACACCCGACCTCGTGGGTCGGGGTTGGCCCAGGTTAGCTTTACTCAGACGGCACACAGAAACCGGAGAAACGGTGCCTACGATCCAGCAGCTGGTCCGCAAGGGCCGGCAGGACAAGGTCGAGAAGAACAAGACGCCCGCACTGGAGGGCTCGCCCCAGCGCCGCGGCGTCTGCACGCGTGTGTTCACGACCACCCCGAAGAAGCCGAACTCGGCCCTGCGTAAGGTCGCGCGTGTGCGTCTGACCAGCGGGATCGAGGTCACCGCTTATATTCCGGGTGAGGGCCACAACCTGCAGGAGCACTCGATCGTGCTCGTGCGCGGTGGCCGTGTGAAGGACCTGCCGGGTGTTCGCTACAAGATCATCCGCGGTTCCCTCGACACGCAGGGCGTCAAGAACCGCAAGCAGGCTCGCAGCCGCTACGGCGCCAAGAAGGAGAAGTAAGCATGCCTCGTAAGGGCCCCGCCCCGAAGCGCCCGGTCATCATCGACCCGGTTTACGGCTCTCCTCTGGTGACCTCCCTGATCAACAAGGTGCTGCTGAACGGCAAGCGCTCCACCGCCGAGCGCATCGTCTACGGCGCCATGGAGGGTCTGCGGGAGAAGACCGGCAACGACCCGGTCATCACCCTCAAGCGCGCCCTGGAGAATGTGAAGCCGACCCTGGAGGTCCGCTCCCGGCGTGTCGGCGGCGCCACCTACCAGGTGCCGGTCGAGGTCCGCCCCGGCCGCTCCTCCACCCTCGCGCTGCGCTGGATCGTGGGGTACTCCCGCGCCCGCCGCGAGAAGACCATGACCGAGCGCCTGATGAACGAGCTGCTCGACGCCTCCAACGGGCTCGGCGCCGCCGTCAAGAAGCGCGAGGACACGCACAAGATGGCCGAGTCCAACAAGGCCTTCGCGCACTACCGCTGGTAGTCGCTGACCCCATCGAGACCGAGAGAAGACTGACAGCCTTATGGCTACCACTTCACTTGACCTGGCCAAGGTCCGAAACATCGGGATCATGGCCCACATCGACGCGGGCAAGACGACCACCACCGAGCGGATTCTCTTCTACACCGGTCGCAGCTACAAGATCGGTGAGGTCCACGACGGCGCAGCCACGATGGACTGGATGGAGCAGGAGCAGGAGCGCGGCATCACGATCACGTCCGCCGCGACGACCACTCACTGGCCGCTCAACGACGTCGACTACACCATCAACATCATCGACACGCCGGGCCACGTCGACTTCACCTCCGAGGTGGAGCGCTCGCTGCGCGTGCTCGACGGTGCGGTCACGGTGTTCGACGGTGTGGCTGGCGTCGAGCCCCAGTCGGAGAACGTCTGGCGGCAGGCGGACCGGTACGGCGTTCCGCGTATCTGCTTCGTCAACAAGCTGGACCGGACCGGCGCCGAGTTCCACCGCTGCGTCGACATGATCGTCGACCGGCTGGGCGCGCAGCCGCTGGTCATGCAGCTGCCGATCGGCGCCGAGGCCGACTTCAAGGGCCTCGTCGACCTGGTGTCGATGAAGGCCCTGGTGTGGTCGGCCGAGACGAAGCTGGGCGAGGCGTACGACACCGTCGACATCCCCGAGACGCACGCCGAGGCCGCCGACGAGTGGCGCGGCAAGCTGCTTGAGGCCGTCGCGGAGAACGACGAGGAGATGATGGAGCTGTACCTGGAGGGCGAGGAGCCCTCCGAGGAGCAGCTCATCGCGGCGATCCGCCGGATCACCCTCGCCTCCACCGGTGCCGAGGGCACGACCACGGTCACTCCCGTCTTCTGCGGTACCGCGTTCAAGAACAAGGGCGTGCAGCCCCTGCTCGACGCGATCTGCCGGTATCTGCCGGCCCCGCTGGACGTCGAGGCGATCGAGGGCCACGACCCGAAGGACTCGGGCAAGGTCATCGCGCGCCGCCCCTCCGAGGAGGAGCCGATGTCGGCCCTGGCGTTCAAGATCGCCAGCGACCCGCACCTCGGCAAGCTCACCTTCGTCCGGGTCTACTCCGGCCGGCTGCACACCGGTACTCAGGTGCTGAACCCGGTGAAGGGCAAGAAGGAGCGCATCGGCAAGATCTACCGGATGCACGCGAACAAGCGTGAGGAGATCGAGTCGGTGGGTGCCGGCGACATCGTCGCCGTCATGGGTCTGAAGCAGACCACCACCGGCGAGACCCTCTGCGATGCGTCGGACCCGGTGATCCTGGAGTCGATGGAGTTCCCGACGCCGGTCATCGAGGTGGCCATCGAGCCGAAGTCGAAGGCCGACCAGGAGAAGCTGAGCGTCGCGATCCAGCGGCTCTCCGAGGAGGACCCGACCTTCCAGGTCAAGTCCGACGAGGAGACCGGCCAGACCATCATCGCCGGTATGGGCGAGCTCCAGCTCGATGTGATGGTCGACCGGATGAAGCGTGAGTTCCGGGTCGAGGCCAACATCGGCAAGCCGCAGGTCGCGTACCGCGAGACGCTGCGCAAGAAGGTCGAGAAGATCGACTACACGCACAAGAAGCAGACCGGTGGTTCCGGCCAGTTCGGCCGCGTGATCATCGATGTCGAACCGCTTGAGGGCGACGGCTACGAGTTCGAGAACAAGGTCACCGGTGGCCGCATCCCGCGGGAGTACATCCCGTCCGTGGACGCGGGCTGCCAGGAGGCCATGGAGTTCGGCGTGCTGGCGGGCTACCCGCTGACCGGCGTCAAGGTGACGCTGCTCGACGGTGCTTTCCACGATGTGGACTCGTCCGAGATGGCCTTCAAGATCGCCGGTTCCATGGCCTTCAAGGAGGCCGCGCGCAAGGCCAGCCCGGCCCTGCTGGAGCCGCTGATGAAGGTCGAGGTCATCACGCCCGAGGAGTACATGGGCGATGTGATCGGCGACCTCAACTCGCGCCGTGGCCAGATCCAGTCCATGGACGACCGCGCGGGCGCCAAGCTCGTGACGGCTCTGGTCCCGCTCTCGGAGATGTTCGGCTACATCGGGGATCTGCGCAGCAAGACCTCCGGCCGGGCGAACTTCTCCATGCAGTTCGACTCCTACGGCGAGGTTCCGAAGAGCGTCGCCGAGGAGATCATCGCGAAGGCCAAGGGCGAGTAAGGCGGCCGCAGGCCCCACGCTCACCCCTTAGGCTGGAGCATCGGCATTCGGGGCAATCCGGGGCAGACCGTACGGCACGTCCGTACGGTCTGACCGGGCCCCGGCCGCCGGCCCACCCAAGCGAACTGGACAAGGGCATCCCCCTAGGGGTCCTGTCCCGTTCGGAATGACCACCTGAACCCCTCCGCAGAGTGTGGAGGGTGTACAGCACCAGTCCACAGGAGGACCCCAGTGGCGAAGGCGAAGTTCGAGCGGACTAAGCCGCACGTCAATATCGGCACCATCGGTCACATCGACCACGGTAAGACGACGCTCACCGCGGCGATCACCAAGGTGCTGCACGACGCGTACCCCGACCTCAACGAGGCATCGGCGTTCGAGAACATTGACAAGGCTCCCGAGGAGCGCCAGCGCGGTATCACCATCTCCATCGCGCATGTCGAATACCAGACGGAGAACCGGCACTACGCCCACGTCGACTGCCCGGGTCACGCGGACTACATCAAGAACATGATCACCGGTGCTGCCCAGATGGACGGCGCCATCCTCGTGGTCGCCGCCACGGACGGCCCGATGCCGCAGACCAAGGAGCATGTGCTCCTGGCCCGCCAGGTCGGCGTTCCGTACATCGTCGTCGCCCTGAACAAGGCCGACATGGTGGACGACGAGGAGATCATGGAGCTCGTCGAGCTTGAGGTCCGTGAGCTGCTCTCCGAGTACGAGTTCCCGGGCGACGAGGTTCCGGTCGTCAAGGTCTCCGCGCTGAAGGCGCTGGAGGGCGACGAGACCTGGGGCCAGTCGGTGCTGGACCTGATGTCCGCCGTCGACGAGGCCATCCCGGCCCCGGAGCGCGACACCGACAAGCCGTTCCTGATGCCGATCGAGGACGTCTTCACCATCACCGGCCGCGGTACGGTCGTCACCGGCCGTATCGAGCGCGGTGTGCTCAAGGTGAACGAGTCGGTGGACATCATCGGTATCAAGGAGGACAAGACCTCCACGACCGTTACCGGTATCGAGATGTTCCGCAAGCTCCTCGACGAGGGCCAGGCCGGTGAGAACGTCGGTCTGCTGCTCCGCGGCATCAAGCGCGAGGACGTCGAGCGCGGCCAGGTCATCATCAAGCCGGGCTCGGTCACCCCGCACACGGAGTTCGAGGCGCAGGCGTACATCCTGTCGAAGGACGAGGGCGGCCGCCACACCCCGTTCTTCAACAACTACCGCCCGCAGTTCTACTTCCGTACCACGGACGTGACCGGCGTGGTGACCCTCCCCGAGGGCACCGAGATGGTCATGCCGGGCGACAACACCTCGATGAGCGTCCAGCTCATCCAGCCGGTCGCCATGGAGGAGGGCCTCAAGTTCGCCATCCGCGAGGGTGGCCGCACCGTGGGCGCCGGCCAGGTCACCAAGATCGTCAAGTGAACCTGGTCGACTGACCCGGCTCAGCCGGTCCGGTCGAAAGGGCCCGTACGAGAGAATCCGCTCGTACGGGCCCTTTGCATGCCCTGAGCGCGGACGTCGCCTCGTGCGCCGCCGTCCACCCGTCCGGGTGAACATACGTTTATCGCGCCGCGAGCCCGTCTTCCGGGCGCGTACGTTCGCCCGCATGGTCAACTCCTCCCACGAGGCGGCACACCGGATCTTCCAGGAGCACCCGGATCTGCTGGTCCCGGTCTTCCGACTGCTGGATGTGCCGTTACCCGCACCCGCCGATGTCGAGGTCCTGTCGCCGGACGCGACGGAGATCCGGCCGCTGGAGCGGCGCGTCGACAGCGTGCTGCGCGTCCGTCCGAAGGCGGCGGACGACGACGGCTTTCTGCTGGCCATCGAGGCCCAGGGGAGACGGGATGCCGAGAAGCCTGCGAGCTGGGCGTACTACCTGGCCTATATGAGGGCGAAGTACGCGGTCCCGGTCCTGCTGCTGGTGACCTGCCAGGAGCAGGGCACGGCCCGCTGGGCGTCGGGGCCGTTCGCCCTCGGGCCCGACGGCTGGCGGGCCGCGCTGTCGGTGCGGCCGCTGGTTCTGGGGCCTGGGAACGTTCCCGTGATCCGAGATGCGGGGCGGGCCGCGCGGGACCTTGCGCTCGCCACGTTCTCTGCCATCACACACGCCCGGGATGCGGATGCGGCAGCCATACTGGAAGCGCTGGCCACCGCGCTCGGCGAGGTCGATGACGAGTCCGCCGAGTACTTCACCGAACTGCTGGAGATCGGCCTGGCAGGCAGCCCGGCCGGAGACGTCTGGAGAGACATGGCGCGTAGTGGCGTTTTCTTCCCCGGCCGGGGGACCCTCGTCGAGGAGTACTACCTCAAGGGCGCGGCAGCGACTCGCGTCGAGGAGCGGTCCCGGATGATTCTGCGCATCCTCGACCACCGCGGGATCCCCGTCCCGGACGATGTCCGGGAGCGCATCCGAGCCTGCGACGACGCGGACATGCTGGACCGCTGGGCGGACCGGGCCCTCGACGTCGCCGCGGCCGGGGAACTGTTCGCCGAAGACACGGAGCACGCCGGAGGCGGCGAAGCCGCAGGGGGCTGACCCGCCGCCGACGGGGCCCGCGCACCGCGAGGTGTGCGGGCCCCGACGCGTGTGTGCGGGCCGTGCGGGGCGGGCGTCAACGCGCGGGGCTCCCGCGGCGACCAGGCGGTGTGGGGATCCGCGGGGGTCCCCGAGGGAGGAGAGCCGCACCGTGAACATACGTAAGGGGCATGGCCATGTCCTGCAGGGCCTGCCGGTCTCCGCACTGCTCGCCTGCACCGCCCTGACGCTGTCCCTGACGGCGGCCCCGGCGTCGGCCCACGAGCGCGGCCGGGACCTCGGCCGCCAGGTGCTGCCCGAGGGCGACGGCTGGGCCGCGGCGGGTCCGGGCACCACCGGCGGCTCGGCCGCCGGCGCCGCGCGCGTCCACACCGTCACCACCTGGCGGGAGCTGAGGTCCGCGCTGGCGCAGGACGGCAACGAGCCCAGGATCATCCGGGTCAAGGGCATGATCGACGCCGTGTCCCGGGGCTGCGACGCGTTCGCAGCCGAGGGCTACGACTTCCAGCGGTACCTCGCCGACTACGACCCCGAGGTGTGGGGTCACGACACCCCCGTCAGCGGCGAGCAGGAGGATCTGCGGGCCGCGTCGGCGCAGCGCCAGGCCGAGGCCGTCACGGCGCGGGTCCCCGCCAACACCACCATCGTCGGCGTGGGCCCGCGCTCCGGGATCCTGGGCGGCAGCCTGCAGATCAGGGGCGTCGAGAACGTCATTGTCCGCAACCTCACCGTCGAGGCCTCGCTCGACTGCTTCCCGCAGTGGGATCCGACCGACGACGAGGGGACCGGTGCCTGGAACTCCGAGTACGACGGCGTCGTCGTGTACGGCTCCCGCCAGGTGTGGCTCGACCACAACACCCTCACCGACGGCCGCCACCCCGACAGCTCCCTGCCGAGGTACTTCGGCAAGCGGTACCAGCAGCACGACGGCCTGGTCGACATCGTGCGCGGCGCCGACCGCGTCACCCTGTCCTGGAACTCCTTCGAGGACCACGACAAGACCATGCTGATCGGCAACAGCGACAGCGCGGGCGACACGGACGCGGGCAAGCTCAGGGTCACCCTGCACCACAACCGCTTCGAGGGCATCGTGGAGCGGGCGCCCCGGGTGCGCTTCGGCCAGGTCGACGCGTACAACAACCACTTCGTGGTGAACCAGGACGAGCCCTACGGCTACACCTTCGGCGTCGGCAAGGACTGCCGGCTGTACGCCACCGACAACGCCTTCTCCCTCCCGCCGGGCGTCGGCGCGGCCCGGACCCTGAAGAAGTGGAGCGAGGCGCCGCTGACGGCGGAGAACAACTACGTCAACGGCAGGCGGACCGACCTGATCGCCGCGCACAACGCGGCGAACCCGGACGACGCCCTGCAGCGGGGCGTCGGCTGGACCCCGACCCTCCGCGCCCGGGTGCACCACCCGCGGGCCGTCCCCGCCCTCGTGGACCGCCGCGCCGGGGCCGGCCGGGTCGGCTGAGCCCGGCGGCCGGGGCCCGGCCCGGCGCGGCGCGGGCCCCGGCGGAGATCAGGGGAATCCCCCATTTCCGCGGGGGTGTGTTGCTGGTGCGCGGGCCCCGCGAGCACACTGGACGCATGCCAGGCGAGGTCTCCGGAACAGAGGGTTCTTCATCCCGTCGCGACGCCGCCGAGCTGCGCGTGTCCCACCGGGACCGGGACCGCGCCGTGGAGGTCCTGCGGGTCGCGGCGGGCGAGGGCCGGCTGACGGCCGACGAGCTGGACGAACGCGTCGGCGCTGCGCTCGCGGCGCGCACCGCCGCCGACCTCGCGGTGCTGACCGCCGATCTGCCGCCCGAGGGGATGCCGCAGCAGGCCCGGGACGTGATCCGGATCGACCAGCGCCTCGGCGACGCCAAGCGGACCGGCCGGTGGCTGGTGCCCCGGCGGATGGAGATCCGGCTGAAGTTCGGCGAGCTGAAGCTCGACTTCACCGAGGCCGTGATCACCCACGACACCCTGCACATCGACCTGGACCTGCGCATCGGCGGCAATCTCACGCTGGTGACCAGACCGGGCATCGTGGTCGACGCCGACGACATCACCTACACCCGCGGCGACATCAGCATCCAGCCGCCCGCCGACCCGGATGCCCCGGTGCTGCTCCGCGTCCTGCTCGCCGGCCGTTCGACCGGCGGCGACATCGTGGCCCGCCTGCCGCGGCGCACCCCCTGGCAGTGGCTCCAGCGCAAGCCGCGCACCGGCGAGGCCCGTGACTGGCGGAACCCGCTGGGCGGGGCCCATCCCTGAGGCCCCTGAGGCGCTGCGGCCGCCGGCTCCGCGAGCCTTCGGTGTGACATTCGGCACGGCGCCCGGGTACGGCCCCGTGTGATAGAAGCCCGATTGGCAGGCGGGACGCCCTCTGTGGCAGACTATCGGGGTTGCTCGGTTGAGTGCCGATGCCGCACGCCTCCCGCCGGGAGGACTGGAAGCGAGTCCCAGCGTATTCGTCGCTCCTCATCAGGGGCGGAAGTACGGGAATCTTCCGGGAAGTGCGGGAGGGGCTTCCAACCAGGCACCGGTGGGTTTTCTCCCCCGTCCCCCGCTTCGGGAAACACCTCCTCGGCGACGTGCGAGAAGGCGTGCGACACGCCCGACCGCGTGGGTCGAGAGCAGGGATCGGCGGGAGGGAGTGGCCCACAGGTTCCAGAGCGTTACGAGAGACAGGACTACGAAGTAGCCATGGCGGGACAAAAGATCCGCATCCGGCTCAAGGCCTACGACCACGAGGTCATCGACAACTCGGCGAAGAAGATCGTCGAGACGGTGACCCGTACTGGTGCGTCGGTCGCTGGCCCGGTGCCGCTGCCCACCGAGAAGAACGTGTACTGCGTCATCAAGTCGCCGCACAAGTACAAGGACTCGCGCGAGCACTTCGAGATGCGCACGCACAAGCGTCTGATCGACATCCTCGACCCGACGCCCAAGACCGTTGACTCGCTGATGCGCCTCGACCTGCCGGCGGGCGTCGACATCGAGATCAAGCTCTGAGGGGTGCGGGAAGATGGCTAAGCAGATCAAGGGCGTCCTGGGCGAGAAGCTCGGCATGACCCAGGTCTGGGACGAGAACAACCGTATTGTCCCCGTGACCGTCGTCAAGGCCGGGCCCAATGTGGTCACCCAGGTCCGCACCGCAGACAGGGACGGCTACGAGGCCGTTCAGCTCGCCTTCGGCGAGATCGACCCGCGCAAGGTGAACAAGCCCCTCAAGGGCCACTTCGCCAAGGCCGACGTCACCCCCCGCCGC
The DNA here is from genome assembly GCF_011045075.1 of Streptomyces boncukensis. Lineage (GTDB taxonomy): Bacteria > Actinomycetota > Actinomycetes > Streptomycetales > Streptomycetaceae > Streptomyces > Streptomyces boncukensis. The sequence goes on along the minus strand of NZ_JAAKZZ010000003.1, from coordinate 17,958 downwards.
CACCTGGTGGAGATCCGCACCTCCGACGCCGCCGAGTACACCCTCGGCCAGGAGGTCACGGCGGAGACCTTCGAGGCGGGCCGCAAGGTCGACGTGACCGGCAAGTCGAAGGGCAAGGGCTTCGCCGGCGGTATGAAGCGGCACGGCTTCCGCGGCGGCAAGGCCAGCCACGGTGCCCACCGCATCCACCGCAAGCCCGGCGCCATCGGCGGCTGCGCCACCCCGGGCCGGGTCTTCAAGGGCACCCGCATGGCCGGCCGTATGGGCAACGAGCGGGTCACCACCCAGAACCTGACCGTCCACGCCGTTGACGCGGAGAAGGGTCTGCTGCTCATCAAGGGCGCGGTCCCCGGTCCGAACGGCGGCCTCGTCCTGGTCCGTACCGCGGCCAAGGGGGCCTGAAGGTAAATGAGCACCATTGACATCCTTTCGCCCGCTGGCGAGAAGACCGGGACCGTCGAGCTCCCCGAGGAGATCTTCGACGCGCAGGTCAGCGTTCCGCTGATCCACCAGGTCGTCGTCGCGCAGCAGGCAGCGGCCCGTCAGGGCACGCACAAGACCAAGACCCGCGGTGAGACCCGCGGCGGCGGCAAGAAGCCGTACCGCCAGAAGGGCACAGGCCGGGCGCGCCAGGGCTCGACCCGCGCTCCGCAGTTCGCCGGCGGCGGCGTCGTGCACGGCCCCGTGCCGCGCGACTACAGCCAGCGGACCCCGAAGAAGATGAAGGCCGCCGCGCTGCGCGGTGCCCTCTCCGACCGGGCCCGCCACGACCGGGTGCACGTGGTCTCCGGTGTGATCGAGGGCGAAGCCCCGTCCACCAAGGCGGCCCGCACCCTGCTCGGCGGGATCAGCGGCCGCAAGCAGCTGCTGCTGGTCGCCGAGCGCGCCGAAGAGGCCGCGTGGCTGTCCGCCCGCAACCTGCCCCAGGTGCACATCCTGGAGCCGGGCCAGCTGAACACGTACGACGTGCTCGTGTCCGACGACGTGGTCTTCACCCAGGCCGCCTTCGAGTCCTTCGTGGCCGCGCGTACGAAGACCGAGGGGAGTGACGCCTGATGGCCATCCGGCACCCGAGCATCGCGCCGAAGGCCGCCAAGGCCGCCAAGGCCGCGCGCGTCGCCAGGGCCGCGCGCCGCGCCGCCGAGGGTCCGGGGCCGATCGCGCCCGCCGACCCGAGCAAGACCTTCACCGACCCGCGCGACCTGCTGATCAAGCCGGTCGTCTCGGAGAAGAGCTATGCGCTGCTGGACGAGAACAAGTACACGTTCATCGTCGACCCGCGCGCCAACAAGACCCAGATCAAGCAGGCCGTCGAAGAGGTCTTCTCGGTCAAGGTCATCGGCGTCAACACGCTCAACCGGCAGGGCAAGCGCAAGCGCACCCGCACCGGCTACGGCAAGCGCGCGGACACCAAGCGCGCCGTCGTGACCCTCGCCGAGGGCGACCGTATCGACATCTTCGGCGGTCCGACCTCCTGACGGAGGTCTGGATCGTCCAGAAGTCCGGATTCTTCCGAGGACTGAGAGACAATGGGTATCCGCAAGTACAAGCCGACGACTCCGGGCCGTCGTGGCGCCAGTGTCGCCGACTTCGTCGAGATCACGCGGTCCACGCCGGAGAAGTCGCTGGTCCGCCCGCTGCACAGCAAGGGCGGCCGTAACAACGCCGGTCGTGTGACAGCACGTCACCAGGGCGGCGGCCACAAGCGCGCCTACCGCGTGATCGACTTCCGTCGGCACGACAAGGACGGCGTGCCGGCCAAGGTCGCGCACATCGAGTACGACCCGAACCGCACCGCGCGCATCGCGCTGCTGCACTATGTGGACGGCGAGAAGCGCTACATCCTCGCCCCCCGCGATCTGAAGCAGGGCGACCGGGTGGAGAACGGTCAGGGCGCCGACATCAAGCCGGGCAACAACCTGCCGCTGCGTCATATGCCGGTCGGTACGACGATCCACGCCGTGGAGCTGAAGCCGGGCGGCGGCGCCAAGTTCGCCCGCTCCGCCGGCTCCTCGGTGCAGCTGCTGGCGAAGGAGGGCCGGATGGCCCACCTGCGCATGCCGTCCGGTGAGATCCGGCTGGTCGACGTCCGCTGCCGCGCCACCGTCGGCGAGGTCGGCAACGCCGAGCAGTCGAACATCAACTGGGGCAAGGCCGGCCGGAAGCGCTGGAAGGGCGTCCGGCCGACCGTGCGCGGTGTGGTCATGAACCCGATCGACCACCCGCACGGTGGTGGTGAGGGCCGGACCTCCGGTGGCCGCCACCCGGTGTCGCCGTGGGGCCAGAAGGAAGGCCGTACGCGCGCGCCGAAGAAGGCCAGCAACAAGTACATCGTCCGCCGCCGCAAGACGAACAAGAAGCGCTAGGAGGCGGGTTTTAGATGCCGCGCAGTCTCAAGAAGGGGCCCTTCGTCGACGACCACCTCGCCAAGAAGGTCGAGGTCCAGAACGACGCGGGCACCAAGAACGTCATCAAGACCTGGTCTCGCCGCTCGATGATCGTCCCGGCCATGCTGGGCCACACGATCGCGGTGCACGACGGCCGCAAGCACGTCCCGGTGTTCGTCACCGAGTCGATGGTCGGCCACAAGCTCGGCGAGTTTGCGCCGACCCGCACCTTCCGCGGCCACGTCAAGGACGACCGCAAGTCGCGTCGTCGCTGATGAGCGCAGAGCCAACGAAGGGTGGTTCCCCGCGAGAGCGGGGGTGATCCGACTATGACTGACACCGAAGGGACAACCATGGAAGCCAGGGCCCGAGCGCGCTACGTGCGCGTCACGCCCATGAAGGCCCGCCGGGTGGTGGACCTCGTCCGTGGCATGGGCGCCACGGAGGCTCAGGCGGTCCTGCGTTTCGCCCCGCAGGCCGCGAGCGTGCCCGTGGGCAAGGTACTGGACAGTGCCATCGCCAATGCCGCGCACAACTACGACCACACGGACGCCGACAGCCTCTACATCTCCGAGGCGTACGTCGACGAGGGCCCGACCCTGAAGCGGTTCCGGCCGCGCGCCCAGGGCCGCGCCTACCGGATCCGCAAGCGGACGAGCCACATCACCGTGGTCGTGAGCAGCAAGGAAGGAACCCGGTAATGGGCCAGAAGGTAAACCCGCACGGGTTCCGGCTCGGTGTGACCACCGACTTCAAGTCCCGGTGGTACGCCGACAAGCTGTACAAGGACTACGTCAAGGAAGACGTCGCCATCCGCCGCATGCTCACGCAGGGCATGGAGCGGGCGGGCATCTCCAAGGTCGAGATCGAGCGCACCCGGGACCGCGTCCGGGTGGACGTGCACACCGCGCGTCCGGGCATCGTCATCGGCCGCCGCGGCGCCGAGGCCGACCGCCTGCGCGGCAACCTGGAGAAGCTCACCGGCAAGCAGATCCAGTTCAACATCCTTGAGGTGAAGAACCCCGAGACGGACGCGCAGCTCGTGGCCCAGGCGGTCGCCGAGCAGCTGTCCTCCCGGGTCTCCTTCCGCCGCGCCATGCGCAAGAGCATGCAGACGGCGATGAAGGCCGGCGCCAAGGGCATCAAGATCCAGTGCGGTGGCCGCCTCGGCGGCGCCGAGATGTCCCGCTCGGAGTTCTACCGCGAGGGCCGGGTGCCGCTGCACACGCTCCGCGCGAACGTGGACTACGGCTTCTTCGAGGCCCGCACCACCTTCGGCCGGATCGGCGTGAAGGTCTGGATCTACAAGGGCGACGTCAAGAACATCGCTGAGGTTCGCGCCGAGAACGCCGCGGCCCGCGCGGGCAACCGCCCGTCGCGTGGCGGTGGCGGCAACGACCGCCCCCGCCGTGGTGGCGAGCGTGGCGGCCGCGGCCGGAAGCCGCAGCAGCAGGGCAACCAGGGCGCCGGCGCCTCCGAGGCCCCCAAGGCCGAGGCCGCCGCCGCTCCGGCCGCTGCTCCGGCTGAGAGCACGGGAACGGAGGGCTGACCGACATGCTGATCCCTCGCAGGGTCAAGCACCGCAAGCAGCACCACCCCAAGCGCAAGGGCATGGCTAAGGGTGGCACCGAGGTGGCTTTCGGTGAGTTTGGCATCCAGGCCGTGACCGGCGCGTATGTGACGAACCGGCAGATCGAGGCCGCGCGTATCTCGATGACCCGGCACATCAAGCGTGGCGGCAAGGTGTGGATCAACATCTACCCGGACCGTCCGCTGACCAAGAAGCCCGCCGAGACCCGCATGGGTTCCGGCAAGGGCTCGCCGGAGTGGTGGATCGCGAACGTCAAGCCGGGGCGCGTGATGTTCGAGCTGTCCTACCCGAACGAGAAGATTGCTCGTGAGGCGCTCACCCGCGCTGCTCACAAGCTTCCGATGAAGTGCCGCATCGTGCGGCGCGAGGCAGGTGACGCGTGATGGCGGCCGGAACCAAGGCGTCCGAGCTGCGCGAGCTGGGCAACGAGGAGCTGGTTTCCAAGCTCCGCGAGGCCAAGGAAGAGCTGTTCAACCTCCGCTTCCAGGCGGCGACGGGGCAGCTTGAGAACCACGGCCGGCTGAAGGCCGTCCGCAAGGACATCGCCCGGATCTACACCCTGATGCGCGAGCGTGAGCTGGGCATCGAGACGGTGGAGAGCGTGGAGAGCGCCTGATGAGCGAGACGAATGTGACTGAGGCAAAGAACGAGCGCGGCTTCCGCAAGACCCGCGAGGGTCTGGTCGTCAGCGACAAGATGGACAAGACCGTCGTTGTCGCCGTCGAGGACCGGGTGAAGCACGCGCTGTACGGCAAGGTCATCCGCCGTACCAACAAGCTCAAGGCGCACGACGAGCAGAACGCTGCCGGTGTCGGCGACCGCGTCCTCCTGATGGAGACCCGGCCGCTGTCCGCCACCAAGCGCTGGCGCATCGTCGAGATCCTCGAAAAGGCCAAGTAATTCCTGGGACCACTCCAGGCCCCAGGTTCGTTCCGCCAGGCTCCGACGGGGCTGACCCAGCCCCGTCGGGGAACCGGCAGACATACAGGAGATAGACGTGATCCAGCAGGAGTCTCGGCTTCGCGTCGCCGACAACACGGGTGCGAAGGAAATCCTGACCATCCGCGTGCTCGGCGGCTCGGGCCGGCGCTACGCGGGCATCGGTGACGTCGTCGTCGCTACCGTCAAGGACGCGATCCCGGGCGGGAACGTAAAGAAGGGCGACATCGTCAAGGCGGTCATCGTGCGCACCGTCAAGGAGCGCCGCCGCCCCGACGGCTCGTACATCCGCTTCGATGAGAACGCGGCCGTCATCCTCAAGAACGATGGCGACCCCCGCGGCACTCGTATCTTCGGCCCGGTGGGCCGGGAGCTGCGCGAGAAGAAGTTTATGAAGATCATCTCCCTCGCGCCGGAGGTGCTGTGAGCATGAAGATCAAGAAGGGCGACCTGGTACAGGTCATCACCGGCAAGGACAAGGGCAAGCAGGGCAAGGTCATCGTGGCCTACCCGCGCGAGGACCGGGTCCTGGTCGAGGGTGTCAACCGGGTCAAGAAGCACACCAAGGCCGGCCAGACGGCGCGCGGCTCCAAGACCGGCGGCATTGTGACGACCGAGGCCCCGGTCCACGTGAGCAATGTGCAGCTCGTCGTGGAGAAGGACGGCCAGAAGGTCGTCACCCGCGTCGGTTACCGCTTCGACGACGAAGGCAACAAGATCCGCGTTGCCAAGCGGACCGGTGAGGACATCTGATGACTGCCACCATCACTCAGGCCCCGCGCCTGAAGGAGCGCTACCGCGCCGAGATCCAGGGCAAGCTGCAGGACGAGTTCACCTACGAGAACGTCATGCAGATCCCCGGGCTGACCAAGATCGTGGTCAACATGGGTGTGGGCGACGCCGCCCGCGACTCCAAGCTGATCGAGGGCGCCGTCAAGGACCTCGCCACGATCACCGGCCAGAAGCCCGCCGTGACCAAGGCCCGCAGGTCCATCGCGCAGTTCAAGCTGCGTGAGGGCCAGCCGATCGGTGCCCACGTGACCCTGCGTGGCGACCGGATGTGGGAGTTCCTGGACCGCCTGCTGTCGCTCGCGCTGCCGCGCATCCGCGACTTCCGCGGGCTGTCGCCGAAGCAGTTCGACGGCCGGGGCAACTACACCTTCGGTCTCACGGAGCAGGTCATGTTCCACGAGATCGACCAGGACAAGATCGACCGGGTCCGGGGCATGGACATCACCGTGGTCACCACGGCGAACACGGACGACGAGGGCCGTGCCCTGCTTCGTCACCTCGGCTTCCCGTTCAAGGAGAACTGATCATGGCGAAGAAGGCTCTGATCTCGAAGGCCAGCCGCAAGCCGAAGTTCTCGGTGCGCGCGTACACGCGCTGCCAGCGCTGCGGCCGTCCGCACTCCGTCTACCGCAAGTTCGGCCTGTGCCGCGTGTGCCTCCGCGAGATGGCGCACCGTGGCGAGCTGCCGGGCGTGACCAAGAGCTCCTGGTAATCCCTTCCGGGACAGACCAGGACTCTCGGTAAGCTGCAAAGTCGCTTACTACGCCGTAGGTCCCGCGACGCAAGCGGGAAACCCCGGCGAGAGAGGCCGAAGGCCATCACATGACCATGACCGATCCGATCGCAGACATGCTCACGCGTCTGCGTAACGCGAACTCGGCGTACCACGACACCGTCGTGATGCCGCACAGCAAGATCAAGTCGCATATCGCGGAGATCCTCCAGCAGGAGGGCTACATCACCGGCTGGAAGACCGAGGACGCCCAGGTGGGCAAGAGCCTCGTGCTGGAGCTGAAGTTCGGCCCGAACCGCGAGCGCTCGATCGCCGGCATCAAGCGGATCTCCAAGCCGGGTCTGCGGGTCTACGCAAAGTCCACCAACCTGCCGAAGGTGCTCGGCGGCCTGGGCGTGGCGATCATCTCCACGTCGCACGGCCTGCTCACCGACAAGCAGGCGAGCAAGAAGGGTGTGGGCGGGGAAGTCCTCGCCTACGTCTGGTAACGGAAGGGAACGGAGGTAAAGCCATGTCGCGTATCGGCAAGCTCCCCATCCAGGTTCCCGCCGGTGTGGACGTCACCATCGATGGCCAGACGGTCGCGGTGAAGGGCCCCAAGGGCTCCCTCTCGCACACCGTTGTCGCGCCCATCGAGATCGCCAAGGGCGAGGACGGCGCGCTCGTCGTCACCCGCCCGAACGACGAGAGCCGGAACAGGGCCCTGCACGGTCTGTCCCGCACGCTGGTGGCGAACATGATCACTGGCGTGACCGCGGGATTCACCAAGGACCTGGAGATCAGCGGTGTAGGCTACCGCGTCCAGGCCAAGGGCTCCGATCTGGAGTTCTCCCTGGGCTACAGCCACCCGATCCTGGTGGAGGCCCCCGAGGGCATCTCCTTCAAGGTCGAGTCGCCGACCAAGTTCTCGGTCGAGGGCATCGACAAGCAGAAGGTCGGCGAGGTCGCCGCGAACATCCGCAAGCTGCGCAAGCCCGACCCGTACAAGGCCAAGGGCGTCAAGTACGCGGGCGAGGTCATCCGCCGCAAGGTCGGAAAGGCTGGTAAGTAAGCCATGGCATACGGCGTGAAGATCGCTAAGGGCGACGCCTACAAGCGCGCCGCCGCCAAGCGCCGTCACATCCGCATCCGGAAGAAGGTCTCGGGCACCCCCGAGCGCCCCCGTCTGGTCGTGACGCGTTCGAACCGCGGGATCACCGCCCAGGTGATCGACGATGTGGCGGGCCACACGCTGGCCTCCGCCTCGCACCTGGACGCGTCGGTCCGCGGCGCTGAGGGCGACAAGACAGCGCAGGCCAAGCAGGTCGGCGCGCTGGTTGCCGAGCGCGCGAGGGCCGCGGACATCGAGGCCGTCGTGTTCGACCGCGGCGGCAACAAGTACGCAGGGCGGATTGCCGCTCTGGCCGACGCCGCCCGCGAGGCCGGACTCAAGTTCTGAGCCGCCCGCAAGCGGACGTGAATCGAGAGAGGTAATTCCAATGGCTGGACCCCAGCGCCGCGGTGGCGGCGCCGGTGGCGGCGAGCGGCGGGACCGTAAGGGCCGGGATGGCGGCGCCGCCGCCGAGAAGACCGCGTACGTTGAGCGCGTTGTCGCGATCAACCGCGTCGCCAAGGTTGTGAAGGGTGGTCGTCGCTTCAGCTTCACCGCGCTGGTCGTGGTGGGCGACGGTGACGGCACCGTGGGTGTCGGATACGGCAAGGCCAAGGAGGTGCCGGCCGCCATCGCCAAGGGTGTGGAGGAGGCCAAGAAGCACTTCTTCAAGGTCCCGCGTATCCAGGGCACCATTCCGCACCCGATCCAGGGTGAGGAGGCCGCGGGTGTCGTGCTGCTCAAGCCGGCTTCGCCGGGTACCGGTGTGATCGCCGGTGGCCCGGTGCGCGCCGTGCTGGAGTGCGCGGGCATCCACGATGTGCTGAGCAAGTCGCTCGGCTCCGCCAACCCGATCAACATCGTGCACGCCACGCGTGCCGCGCTCCAGGGGCTGCAGCGCCCCGAGGAGATCGCGGCGCGCCGCGGCCTGCCGCTGGAGGACGTGGCTCCCGCCGCTCTGCTGCGGGCGCGTGCCGGGGTGAGTGCGTAATGGCTCGCCTGAAGATCACGCAGAACAAGTCCGTCATCGGGACGAAGCAGAACCACCGTGACACGCTGCGGACCCTCGGTCTCAAGCGTGTCAACGACGTGGCCGTCCGCGAGGACAGCGCCGTCGTGCGCGGTCAGGTGCACACGGTGCGCCACCTCGTGACGGTCGAGGAGGTCGACTGAGATGGCTGGCTCCCAGGGGGAGAACCCGCTGAAGGTCCACAACCTCCGTCCTGCTCCCGGCGCCAAGACCGCCAAGACCCGGGTGGGCCGTGGCGAGGCGTCGAAGGGCAAGACCGCGGGTCGTGGCACCAAGGGCACCAAGGCCCGCTACCAGGTCCCGGAGCGCTTCGAGGGCGGGCAGATGCCGCTGCATATGCGGCTGCCCAAGCTGAAGGGCTTCAACAACCCGGCGCACAAGCAGTTCCAGGTGGTGAACCTTACGAGGCTGGCCGCGCTCTACCCGCAGGGTGGCGAGGTCACGGTGGCCGATCTGGTCGCCAAGGGCGCCGTGCGCAAGAACGAACTGGTCAAGGTGCTCGGCGAGGGCGACATCTCCGTGGCGCTCACGGTGACCGTGGACAAGGTCTCCGGTTCCGCCAAGGAGAAGATCGCCGCTGCCGGCGGCACCGTCACCGAGCTCATCTGAGCTCGTTGGCCGGCTGACGGAGCGACCGGGGATGTCCCAACGGGGCATCCCCGGTCGGCCGTTCTGCGGCTCGTATAGGTCCGTCGTTTCAAGGGCAGTGCGATCGCCGGTAAGGTGTCGGGCACTGTTGCTATCTGTCGATCCTCAAGACCGTCACCTCTCGCGTAGGAGACCCGCGCGGGGGGCGCAGGAGGCACCGTGCTCACCGCGTTCGCCCGAGCGTTCCAGACGCCCGACCTGCGCAAGAAGCTGCTGTTCACGCTGGGCATCGTGGTGCTCTTCCGCATCGGAGCCCACGTTCCCGTGCCGGGCATCAGCTATCAGAACGTCCAGCAGTGCATGGACGAGGCCCAGGGAGCGCAGGGGCTCTTCGGCCTGGTGAACATGTTCAGTGGCGGGGCGCTGCTCCAGATCACCATCTTCGCCCTCGGGATCATGCCGTACATCACGGCGAGCATCATCCTGCAGCTGCTGGTGGTGGTGATCCCCCGGCTGGAGGCCCTGAAGAAGGAGGGCCAGGCCGGACAGGCGAAGATCACCCAGTACACCCGCTATCTGACCATCGCGCTCGCGATCCTGCAGGCCACCGGGCTGGTGGCGACCGCGCGCAGCGGCTCGCTCTTCCAGAACTGCTCGGTCGGCAGCCAGATCGTCCCCGACCAGGACATCTTCAACACGATCACCATGGTGATCACGATGACCGCGGGCACCGGTCTGATCATGTGGCTCGGTGAGCTGGTCACGGACCGCGGCATCGGCAACGGCATGTCGATCCTGATGTTCGTCTCGATCTCCGCCGGGTTCCCGGGTGCGCTGTGGTCCATCAAGAAGCAGGGCAAGCTGGCGGACGGCTGGATCGAGTTCGGCGCGGTCATCGCCTGCGGCCTGGCCATGGTCGCCCTGGTGGTCTTCGTGGAGCAGGCGCAGCGCCGCATTCCGGTGCAGTATGCCAAGCGCATGATCGGTCGGCGGAGTTACGGCGGCACCTCGACCTACATTCCGCTGAAGGTCAATCAGGCCGGTGTGATTCCCGTCATCTTCGCGTCCTCGCTGCTCTACATTCCGGCGCTCATCGTGCAGTTCAGCGGGTCCAACGCGGGCTGGGCGACATGGATCCAGGACCACTTCGTCCGGGGTGACCACCCGATCTATATCGTCACGTACTTCCTGCTGATTGTCTTCTTCGCGTTCTTCTACGTGGCTATCTCCTTCAACCCCGAGGAGGTTGCCGACAACATGAAGAAGTATGGTGGCTTCATCCCGGGCATCCGTGCGGGCCGTCCCACCGCCGAGTACCTGAGCTATGTGCTGAACCGGATCACATGGCCGGGCTCGCTGTATCTGGGGCTGATCGCGTTGGTGCCGACCGTCGCGCTGATCTTGTTCAACGCCAACCAGGACTTCCCGTTCGGCGGGACCAGCATTCTGATCGTCGTCGGTGTGGGACTTGAGACCGTGAAGCAGATCGAGAGCCAGCTTCAGCAGCGTCATTACGAAGGGTTCCTCCGCTGATGCGTATCGTCCTCGTCGGACCGCCGGGTGCGGGCAAGGGAACACAGGCGTCATTCCTCGCCGAGAACCTGTCGATTCCGCACATCTCGACCGGAGACCTGTTCCGCGCCAACATCAACCAGGGCACCCCGCTGGGCCGGCAGGCCCAGGAGTACATGCGGGCCGGGCAACTGGTGCCGGACGAGGTCACCATCGGGATGGCGCAGAGCCGGATGGCGGAGCCGGACGCGGCAGACGGCTTTCTGCTCGACGGCTTCCCGCGGAACATCGCGCAGGCCGAAGCGCTGGACGCCTATCTGGTCGAGGGCGGCCGGCAGCTGGACGCCGTGCTGGACCTGGAGGTCCCCGAGGACGAGGTCGTCAAGCGGATCGCCGGCCGGCGGATCTGCCGGAACGACAGCAGCCATGTCTTCCACGTCGCCTATACGCCCCCCGAGCGGGAGGGCGTCTGCGACGTGTGCGGCGGGGAGCTCTTCCAGCGGGACGACGACCGCGAGGAGACGGTGCGCAAGCGGCTCGCCGTGTACCACAGCGAGACCGAGCCGATCATCGACCACTACAAGCGGCAGGGCCTGGTGACGACGATCAGCGCGCTCGGCGAGGTGAGCGAGGTCACCCGGCGCGCGATGAGAGCACTTTCCGGGGACTAGCCTGTGGGGCGTGCCCGGCGCCTTGCCGTGCCCTTCTCCGAGGGCTGGACAGGGGCTGCGCCTGCCGGGGCAGCCCCTGTCCAGCAAGATGGCATCCTTGGGAGGGCGCCATCACGTCAAACCGGGAAGAAGGGTGAAGCCGCCATGGTGGAGATCAAGACCCCCTCTCAGGTCGCGAAGATGCGAGAGGCCGGGCTGGTCGTCGCCGCCATGCACCGGGCGTGCGCGGAGGCCGCCGTGCCCGGCGCGACGACCAAGGACCTCGACGAGGTCGCGGCCAAGGTGCTGGCCGACCACGGCGCGAAGCCGAACTTCCTCGGTTACGGCGGCTTCCCCGGCAATATCTGCACCTCCGTGAACGATGTCGTCGTCCACGGCATCCCCTCCCGCGAGACCGTGCTGAAGGCCGGTGACCTGCTCTCCATCGACGCCGGCGCGATCATCGACGGCTGGCACGGGGACGCGGCGCTGACCGTCTTCGTGGGCGAGGGCCACTCGGCGGAGCTGCACGAGCTCAGCCGGGTGACCGAGGGGTCCATGTGGGCCGGTATCGCCGCGATGCACAAGGGCAACCGCCTGGTGGACGTCTCCAAGGCCATCGAGGGCTATGTGCGCCGCCAGCCCCGCCCGTCCTCCGGGAAGTACGGCATCATCGAGGACTACGGCGGCCACGGCATCGGCTCCCAGATGCATATGGACCCCCATCTGCTGAACTACGTCGACCGCAAGCGCGGCCGGGGCCCCAAGCTGGTGCCCGGGATGTGCCTGGCCATCGAGCCGATGCTGAGCCTGGGCACCGCGAAGACGCATGTGCTGTCCGACGACTGGACGGTCAAGACGAACGACGGCACCTGGTCCTCGCACTGGGAGCACTCGGTGGCGCTCACCGAGGACGGCCCGCTGGTGCTGACGGCCCCGGACGGCGGCCGGGCCAGGCTGGCGGAGCTGGGTGTGACCGCCGCTCCCGACCCGCTGGCGTAACCGGCCGGGCCCATCCGGCTTAACGATCACTCTTGCCGGGGAGAATCCCGGATTCGTCTTTCCGGGTGCCGTGCCGTAGACTGGCTCGTCGGCCCAGGTGTACCCGTATGCAGGTGTGCGCGGGGCTGACCCCAGGTAGCCGATCCCGGAAGGTGAAGCGCTCAAGCATGGCCAAAAAACAAGGGGCCATCGAGATCGAGGGCACCGTCGTCGAGTCTCTCCCGAACGCTATGTTCAAGGTGGAGCTCCAGAACGGGCACCAGGTCCTCGCGCACATCAGCGGCAAGATGCGGATGCACTACATCCGTATCCTTCCCGACGACAGGGTCGTGGTGGAGCTGTCTCCGTACGACCTGACGCGCGGACGGATCGTCTACCGCTACAAGTAGATCGAGACCCGGAGAACCTCACAGCATGAAGGTCAAGCCGAGCGTCAAGAAGATCTGCGACAAGTGCAAGGTGATCCGCCGTCACGGCCGGGTCATGGTCATCTGCGAGAACCTGCGCCACAAGCAGCGCCAGGGCTGACGCACGACCACCCTCCTTACGCCTTTTCGCAGCACTTCGCGCGACGCACGCAACAACAGCCATACAGCAGGGCCCGCTGCCGCACACCCGGTGTGACGGCGGCGACACCCCCGGTCGGAGGCCGGGGACCTTCCCCCAAGCTCTTCGAGCAGGGGGTACCCCCGGCCGCACAGGCGGGGGGTAAGGGAGCGGCGCTGTTGCAGACCTCCGACGAATCCATCTGGAGTCACATCCATGGCACGCCTCGCAGGCGTCGACCTCCCGCGTGAGAAGCGCATCGAGGTCGCCCTCACCTACGTCTTCGGCATCGGCAGGACGCTGTCCCAGCAGACCCTGGCCGCCACCGGCGTGAGCCCGGACACCCGGGTCCGCGACCTGGCCGAGGAGGAGCTGGTCCAGCTCCGCGACTACGTGGACAACCACTTCCGCGTCGAGGGCGACCTCCGGCGCGAGATCCAGGCCGACATCCGCCGCAAGGTCGAGATCGGCTGCTACGAGGGGCTGCGTCACCGCCGCGGCCTCCCGGTCCACGGTCAGCGCACGAAGACCAACGCCCGCACCCGTAAGGGCCCGCGTCGCGCCATCGCCGGCAAGAAGAAGCCGGGCAAGAAGTAGTCCGCACCGGACACGCTGCAAGCGGTCCGCGCTGTAGGACCGACCACCTCCACGGGAGTTCTCTCATATGCCTCCGAAGAGCCGTACGGCCGGCGCCAAGAAGGTGCGCCGCAAGGAGAAGAAGAACGTCGCCCACGGGCACGCTCACATCAAGAGCACGTTCAACAACACCATCGTCTCGATCACCGACCCGACCGGCAACGTGATCTCCTGGGCTTCGGCCGGTCACGTCGGCTTCAAGGGCTCGCGCAAGTCCACGCCGTTCGCCGCGCAGATGGCCGCGGAGAACGCCGCGCGCCGCGCGCAGGAGCACGGCATGCGCAAGGTCGACGTCTTCGTCAAGGGCCCCGGCTCCGGCCGGGAGACCGCGATCCGCTCGCTCCAGGCCACCGGGCTGGAGGTCGGCTCGATCCAGGACGTCACCCCGACCCCGCACAACGGCTGCCGCCCGCCGAAGCGTCGCCGGGTCTGACCAACTGAAGTAGGAGATCAATTCCACATGGCGCGTTACACCGGGGCCGACTGCAAGCGTTGCCGTCGGGAGAAGCAGAAGCTCTTCCTCAAGGGGAGCAAGTGCGAGAGCGCGAAGTGCCCGATCGAGATCCGTCCTTACCCCCCGGGTGAGCACGGACGCGGGCGCACCAAGGACTCCGAGTACCTGCTGCAGAAGCGTGAGAAGCAGAAGGCGGCCCGTATCTACGGGGTCCTGGAGAAGCAGTTCCGCGGGTACTTCACGGAGGCCAACCGCCAGCAGGGCAAGACGGGTGAGAACCTGCTGCGGATCCTGGAGACCCGGCTGGACAACGTGGTCTACCGGGCGGGCTTCGCCAAGTCCCGCGACCACGCCCGTCAGCTGGTCAAGCACGGCCATATCGCGCTGAACGGCCGCAAGACCGACATTCCCTCGGCGCGGGTGTCCGTGAACGACATCGTCGAGGTCCGCGAGTCCTCCCGTAACCTCACACCCTTCCAGGTGGCGGCTGCGGAGGCCGGCGAGAAGACGGTTCCGGCGTGGCTGGAGGCCATCCCGTCCCGGATGCGGATCCTCGTCCACTCGCTGCCCGAGCGCCCGGTGATCGACACCCAGGTGCAGGAGCAGCTGATCGTCGAGCTGTACTCGAAGTAGTTCGGGTCACGGCTCAGCCAGGGGGCGGGCGGAGCGGCTGGGAATACCGCCGTTCCGCCCGTACCCTTGCAGTAACGGCATCAAATAGCGGTTGCCGAAAACTGGAGGAAAACACCACATGCTGATCGCTCAGCGTCCTTCCCTGACCGAAGAGGTCGTCGACGAGTTCCGCTCCCGGTTCGTGATCGAGCCGCTGGAGCCCGGCTTCGGCTACACCCTCGGTAACTCCCTGCGTCGTACGCTCCTCTCCTCGATCCCGGGTGCGGCGGTCACGTCCATCCGCATCGACGGCGTGCTGCACGAGTTCTCCACCGTGCCGGGCGTCAAGGAGGACGTCACCGACCTCATCCTCAACATCAAGTCCCTGGTCGTCTCCTCGGAGCACGACGAGCCGGTCGTGATGTACCTGCGCAAGCAGGGCCCCGGACTGGTCACGGCCGCCGACATCGCCCCGCCGGCCGGTGTCGAGGTGCACAACCCGGAGCTGGTCCTCGCCACCCTCAACGGCAAGGGCAAGCTGGAGATGGAGCTGACCGTCGAGCGCGGCCGCGGCTATGTCTCCGCCGTGCAGAACAAGCAGGTCGGCCAGGAGATCGGCCGTATCCCGGTCGACTCCATCTACTCGCCGGTGCTCAAGGTCACCTACAAGGTAGAGGCCACCCGAGTCGAGCAGCGCACCGACTTCGACAAGCTGATCGTCGACGTCGAGACCAAGCAGGCCATGCGCCCGCGGGACGCGGTCGCCTCGGCCGGCAAGACCCTGGTCGAGCTCTTCGGCCTGGCCCGCGAGCTGAACGTGGACGCCGAGGGCATCGACATGGGCCCGTCCCCGACGGACGCAGCCCTGGCCGCCGATCTGGCGCTGCCGATCGAGGAGCTGGAGCTCACGGTCCGCTCGTACAACTGCCTGAAGCGCGAGGGCATCCACTCGGTGGGCGAGCTGGTGGCCCGCTCCGAGGCGGATCTGCTGGACATCCGCAACTTCGGCGCGAAGTCCATCGACGAGGTCAAGGCCAAGCTCGCCGGGATGGGCCTGGCCCTCAAGGACAGCCCGCCCGGATTCGACCCGACCGCCGCCGCGGACGCCTTCGGCGCCGAGGACGACGCGGACGCGGGCTTTGTGGAGACCGAGCAGTACTGAGAGCACGGGGGCCGCGCAGTATCCCCGCGCCCCTGAAGGTGCGCCCCGCCAGGGGCGCACCCCCACATCCCCGGTACCTGACACGGCCGGGACTGCCGTCGGTGCCTGGCACGGCCGACGCAGTGACAACGTAAAGGAGCACCACCATGCCGAAGCCCACCAAGGGCCCCCGTCTCGGCGGCAGCGCCTCGCACCAGAAGGCGATGCTGGCGAACCTCGCCACCAGCCTCTTCGAGCACGGCCGGATCACCACGACCGAGGCGAAGGCCCGCCGCCTGCGTCCGGTCGCCGAGCGGCTGATCACCAAGGCGAAGAAGGGCGATCTGCACAACCGTCGCCAGGTCATGCGCACGATCGGCGACAAGAGCGTCGTGCACACCCTCTTCACCGAGATCGGCCCGCGGTACGACAACCGGCCGGGTGGCTACACCCGCATCACCAAGATCGGCCCGCGCCGTGGCGACAACGCGCCCATGGCCGTGATCGAGCTGGTCGAGGCGCTGACGGTGCAGCAGGAGGCGGTCGGCGAGGCCGAGGCGGCGACCAAGCGCTCCGCGAAGGACGCCGCCGGTGAGCAGGCCAAGACGGACCTGACCAAGGGCGCCGAGCCGCAGGACGCCGAGCCGAAGGCCGATGCCGAGCCGAAGGCCGATGCCGAGGCTGACGCCGAGGGCGACGCCGGCGCCGAGGGCGAGTCCGAGAGCAAGGACGCCTGACGCCGGCTGCTGAGCGTGCACAGCGGGCCCGCCCCTCGGGGCGGGCCCGCTGTGCTGTGCGGTGAGAGGATCACGGGGTGACTGACGAGGTGGCGCCGGGCTTCGTACGGGCCCGGCTGGATCTGGCGTACGACGGGCGGGCGTTCTCCGGGTGGGCCCGGCAGAAGGGCGACCGGCGCACGGTGCAGGCCGAGCTGGAGGACGCGCTGCGGGTCGTGCTGCGGCTGCCGGCCCCGCCCGAGCTGACCGTCGCGGGCCGTACGGACGCCGGGGTGCACGCCCGCGGCCAGGTCGCGCACGTCGACCTGCCGGCGGACGTCTGGGCCGAGCACGGCGGCGGGCTGCTGCGCCGGCTGGCCGGACGGCTGCCCATGGATGTGCGGGTCTTCCGCGTCAGCGAGGCCCCGCCGCACTTCAACGCGCGCTTCTCCGCGATCTGGCGCCGCTACGCATACCGGGTCAGCGACCACCCCGGCGGAGTGGACCCCCTCCAGCGCGGCCACGTCCTGTGGCACAACTGGCCGCTGGACGTCGACGCGATGAACGCCGCGGCGCGGCCGCTGCTGGGCGAGCACGACTTCGCCGCGTACTGCAAGAAGCGCGAGGGCGCCAGCACGATCCGCACGCTCCGGAGGCTGGAGTGGGTGCGGCGGGGCGACGGGGTGCTGGAGGCCACGGTGCTCGCGGACGCGTTCTGCCACAACATGGTGCGCTCGCTGGTCGGCGCGCTGCTGTTCGTCGGGGACGGGCACCGTCCGCCTCAGTGGCCGGGCAAGGTGCTGGAGGCGGGGGTGCGGGACTCGGCGGTGCATGTCGTGCGCCCGCACGGGCTGACCCTGGAGGAGGTCGGCTACCCGGACGAGGCCGAGCTGGCCGCCCGCAACCGCGCCGCCCGCAACAGGCGCACCCTCCCGGGAGGGCCCGGCTGCTGCTGAGCCGCGCCCCGTCAGGAAGGTGAGCGGACCGACTTCTCCGCCTGCTCCCTCCCGCGCTGCAGTATCCGCGCCCGCGCGAAGTCGGAGCCGTCGCGCGCGGCCCGGGTGGCCGCCGTGTCCGAGGTGCCGGACGGCTTGCCGTCGACGCGGCCCGCGATGGTGAAGTAGGCGTAGCGGCCGACCTGGTTGGCCGTCGTACGGCAGGTGACCGTGCGGCAGAAGTCGGGGACGCCGCCGCCCGGGAGGGCGACCAGGTTGGGCGCGTACTCCTTCCTGACCCGGGCAGCCGTCGCCGTGTCCTGGAACGTGGCGATGCCGATGGTGACGGCGAGCCCGCCGCGGCGGTACGTCGCGCGGTACAGGGCGCCGCAGTCGTGCCGGGTCAGGACGGGGCCGAGGCCCGCGTAGGCGGCGTCGGCGCAGTTGCCGCTGGTGTCCTTCTTGGTCAGCGCGTAGTCGCGGCCCTGGACGGAGAAGCGTTCGGTGTCGAAGAGGGTGCCCGCGCTGAGCGGCGCCTTGTCCCGCTTGGCGTCCTTGATGAAGTCCTGCGGCGGGGGAGGGGGCGGCGGCTCGTCCTTGAACG
>NZ_JAAKZZ010000039.1 GCF_011045075.1 Streptomyces boncukensis | reverse complement strand
GGACGGGGCCGAAGCGGAGCTCTCCGGGGAGGTGCTGGCCAGGGGGATGTCCGCCTTCTTGGCCTTGCGGGCGAACAGCTGCTCGGCCAGCTCGTCGTCGCTGACCGCCGTGTCGTAGGAGACGACGCGTTCGAAGTCGACCTTCAGATGGCGGGTGCCGAGCGTGCCGGGGCTCTTCCAGCGGCAGCCGACCCGGCGGTCGGTGTCGTAGGTCACGCCGGCCTCGCCCTCGAACGGGGAGGGGGTGACGTCCGGGGTGCTCCCGCTGCCGTCCGTCGTGTCGGCGGCGCCGGGGAACATCTCCTTCAGGGTGCCGACGCCGACGGCGCCGCAGGGCTCGGGCAGCGAGTCGTACTTGCCGGGCGGGGGCGCTGAGTCCGAGGCCGAGGCGCCGCCGGTGGTGTCGGAGGCGTCGTCCGGCGTGCCGGAGCCGGTGCAGGCGGAGAGGACGCCGGCCAGCGCGAGCGCGAGCGCGGCGCCCGTGGCGCCGCCGCGGCGACGGCTTGCGGAGCTGGCGTACGTCCTTGCCCTGCGCGGCACGGCTGCCTCCCGGTGGGGTCGAACCTGCTTGGCCGCCAGTGGGGCGGTGGACCACATTGTCTACCGCACCCGGCGGGCGGGCGTCCGGTCCGCTGGTGGCTATGCGGGCGAAAGTAAGCCTTTTCCGTTTTGCGGTGCCGACTGCTCAGCCGCCGCGCGGCATATACATGATCACCGCGACCCCGGCCAGGCACAGCAGCGCGCCGGTCACATCCCAGCGGTCCGGCCGGAAGCCGTCCAGCGCCATGCCCCAGGCCAGGGAGCCGGCGACGAACACCCCGCCGTACGCCGCGAGGATCCGGCCGAAGTGGGCGTCGGGCTGGAGGGTGGCCACGAAACCGTAGGCGCCCAGGGCCAGCACGCCCGCGCCGATCCAGATCCAGCCCCGGTGCTCGCGTACGCCCTGCCAGACGAGCCAGGCGCCGCCGATCTCACAGAGGGCGGCGAGCAGGAAGAGGGGGATCGAGCGGGCGAGCATGCCGGCCAGGCTATGCCGTGCCCGGCGCGCCCCGCGGCACAGGGGCACAGGGGCGGGGCGGAGCCCACCGAAAGGCGTCTGAACGAGGTGTGCGCGGCGCGCACCCGTGTGGCGTCGGCGCGTCGCCGTCGCCACCTCACGCGGCGCCGCCGTGCCGCACGGCAAGGTCTCCCCTGGGATGCACGCCGGAGAAAGGGCGAGTGGGCACGTGAAGGGTGAGACAGCGCAGGCCCCGGCCTCCAGCAGGGGGCCGGTCCGTGGCGCACCGCGGACGGACCGGGTGGTCTTCGGCGTCACGGCGGCGCTGACCCTCGCCTTCGTCCTGTGGGGCGCCGTGGCGACGGACTCGCTGGGCGGCGTCTCGGCCGAGATGCTCGACTGGACGATGCACAACGGCGGTTGGGCCTTCGTGCTCGCGGCGTCCGGCTTTGTGATCTTCTCGCTGTGGCTGGCGTTCAGCCGCTACGGCAAGATCACCCTCGGTACGGAGGGCGAGGCGCCGGAGTTCCGTACGGTCTCCTGGGTCGCGATGATGTTCAGCGCGGGCATGGGGATCGGGCTGATGTTCTACGGGGTGAGCGAGCCGCTCTCGCACTTCTCCGAACCGCCCCCGGGCACGCACCCGGACGACGCGGCGCAGGCCATGGAGGAGTCCATGGCGACCACGCTCTTCCACTGGACACTGCACCCGTGGGCGATCTACGCCGTGGTGGGGCTGGCCATCGCCTACAGCTGCTTCCGCCGCGGACGCCGCCAGACGATCAGCGCCGTGTTCACCCCGCTGATCGGCCACCGGCGGGCCAACGGGCCGCTCGGCAAGGTCATCGACGTGCTCGCGATCTTCGCCACGCTGTTCGGCTCCGCCGCCTCGCTGGGGCTCGGCACGCTGCAGATCCGCAGCGGGCTCCAGGAGGTCGGGTGGATGAGCTCGGTGAGCGACGGGGTGCTGGTCGCCATCATCGCGGTGCTGACAGCGGCCTTCGTCGCCTCCGCCGTCTCCGGGGTGGAGAAGGGCATCCAGTGGCTGTCGAACATCAACATGGTGCTGGCCGCGCTGCTGGTCGCCTTCATCTTCGTGGTGGGCCCGACCATTCTGATGCTCAATCTGCTGCCCACCTCTGTCGGCAGTTACGTCGGCGACCTGCCGCAGCTGATGGCCCGTACGGACGCGAGCAGCGGCAAGGGCGTCGCGGAGTGGCTGTCCGGCTGGACGGTCTTCTACTGGGCGTGGTGGATCTCCTGGACGCCGTTCGTCGGCATGTTCATCGCCCGCATCAGCCGGGGCCGCACCATCCGGCAGTTCGTCGGCGGCGTCATCCTGGTGCCCAGCGTGGTCAGCCTGATCTGGTTCGCGATCCTCGGCGGCACGGCGATGGAACTGGAGGCCGGCGGGGCGCGGCTGACGGACGAGGCCACCCAGGAGGGGCAGCTCTTCTCCGTGCTGCGCGAGTACCCGATCGTGGGCGCCACCACGCTGGTGGTGATGATCCTGGTCGCCATCTTCTTCGTCTCCGGCGCCGACGCCGCGTCCATCGTCATGGGCACGCTCTCGCAGCGCGGCACGCTGGAGCCGACCCGGTTCGTGGTCGTCGTCTGGGGCGTGCTGACGGGGGCCGTGGCCGCGGTCATGCTGCTGATCGGGGGCGGCGGAGACGCGGCGCTGGAGGGGCTGAAGAACCTCACGATCCTGGTCGCCGTCCCGTTCACGCTGGTGATGGCCGGGCTCTGTGTGGCGCTCACCCGCGATCTGCGGCGGGATCCGCTGATTCTGCGGGGCGAGATCGGCGAGGAGGCCGTCGGCAGCGCGGTGATCGCCGGGAGCGAGCTGTACGACGGGGACTTCGAGATCCGCATCGGCCCTGCGACCACGCCGCGCGGCGAGGGCGAGTGACCGCCTGGCCCGGACGGTGCCGGGTCACCAGCCTCCCCGGACAACACACCTGGGGCCTAGGGCCATACCAGGCAGTACGCCTGGTGGCCCACCTCGTGCAGGCGGTCGGAGAAGTCCTGCCAGTGGTGCAGCAACTGGTAGACGTTGAAGGCGTCCTGCGGGCCGGCCCGGTCCGGGACGGTGGACCAGATGAACGCCGCCGCGCCGACCGACTCCTCGCCGATGCCGCGCATCGGGTCGACGACGGTCATCGGGAGCTTCACCACCGCGTAGTCCGGGTGCAGCACGACGAGTTCGAGCGGCGGCACGCGGTCCAGGGGTATGCCCTCGATGCCGGTGAGCACCATGGCCGCCATCGTCTCCGGCTTGATCTTCGTGAACATGCCGTGCCCGAGCTCGTCCCCGCCGAGTTCCTCCGGGCGCATCGAGATGGGCACCCGGGCGGCCGTGGCACCGTCCCGCGCCCCGAAGTACTTGTAGGTCACCCCCACGCGGCCACTCCTGCTGCTGTTCGTGCCGCCCGCGTCTCCGTATCCGGTGCGTGCCGTGCTGCCCTCCGCGCCGCCGCCCGTGCCGCCCCCAGTGCCGCCGCCCGCGCCGCCGCCCTCCGCGCCTCTGCCGTCCACCGCATCGCGCCGGCGCTCGCGTTCTCGCCGGTGGCGTCCTCGTGCGCGCTCGGGGCCAGTCTCAAAGGGGCCGCCGGTCCCCTCTCCCAGTCCGCCACCGCGATGCATGTCACCACCCGACCGCTCGTTCGTAAATCCCGTGAGAAACGGTGCTCACGAGAGACTCAGAAAGCACAGAAAGCACAGCCCCCGCCGCGCAACCCGATCATCGTGTCAGAGACCTCCCCGCCTCACGGACTGTGAAACGCCCCCAGACCCCGCGGAGCGCCTCTGACACCATGGCTGATGTGACTTACTCGTACGAAGCCCCAGTATCGCAGTCCCTCTACGAGCGCGCCGCCGCCGTGACGCCGGGAGGCGTGAACTCTCCGGTCCGGGCCTTCGGGGCCGTCGGCGGTACGCCCCGCTTCATGGTCTCCGGCTCCGGTCCGTACCTCACGGACGCGGACGGCAGGGAGTACGTGGACCTCGTCTGCTCCTGGGGGCCCCTGATCCTCGGACACCGGCACCCCGTGGTGCAGGAGGCCGTGCTGGCCGCCGTGGCCCGGGGCACCTCCTTCGGCACCTCCGGCGAGGACGAGGTCGCGCTCGCGGAGGAGATCGTCGAGCGGATCGCGCCCGTCGAGCAGGTGCGGCTGGTCTCCTCCGGGACCGAGGCGACGATGTCCGCGATCCGCCTCGCGCGGGGCTTCACGGGCCGCGCCAAGGTCGTCAAGTTCGCCGGGTGCTACCACGGCCATGTGGACGCGCTGCTGGCCGCCGCCGGATCCGGGGTCGCCACCTTCGGCCTGCCGGACACCCCGGGTGTGACGGGGGCGCAGGCGGGCGACACCATCGTGCTGCCGTACAACGACCTGGAGGCGGTGCGTGCCGCCTTCGCCGCGCACCCGCGCGAGATCGCCTGCGTGATCACCGAGGCGTCGCCCGGCAACATGGGCATCGTGCCGCCCGCCGAGGGCTTCAACCAGGGGCTGAAGGAGCTGTGCGCGGCCGACGGCGCGCTCTTCGTCTCCGACGAGGTCATGACGGGCTTCCGGGTCAGCCCGCAGGGCTGGTACGGCATCGACGGCGTCGTCCCCGATCTGATGACGTTCGGCAAGGTCATGGGCGGCGGCTTCCCGGCCGCGGCGTTCGGCGGGCGCCGGGACGTCATGGAGCACCTCGCCCCGGCCGGCCCCGTCTACCAGGCGGGCACCCTCTCCGGGAACCCGGTCGCCACGGCCGCCGGCCTCGCCCAGCTTCGGCTGCTGGCCGCCGACGGCTTCGCCGCGTACGCGGCGGTGGACGCCGCCTCCCGGCAGGTGCGCGGGCTCGTCGCCGAGGCGCTGGCGAAGGAGGGCGTGGCGCACCGCCTCCAGACGGCGGGCACCATGTTCTCCGTCTTCTTCGGGGACTACGGCGAGCGCGGTGTGCGCGACTACGACGACGCGCGGCGCCAGGAGTCCCACCGCTTCACCGCCTTCTTCCACGCGATGCTGGCGCAGGGCGTCTATCTGCCGCCGTCCGGCTTCGAGTCGTGGTTCGTCTCCACGGCGCACGACGAGCGCGCGGTGGAGCGGATCGCCCAGGCCCTGCCGGCGGCGGCGCGGGCCGCGGCCGAGGCGGTGGCCGCATGAGCGGGGAGACGGGCGCCGGGCGCAGAATGGGCTCCATGACTGACGAGGCAGGGGGCGGCGTGCCCCAGGACAAAACCGTCACCGTCGTCCACGTCGTACGGCACGGTGAGGTGGAGAACCCCCAGGGCGTCCTGTACGGGCGGCTGCCGGGCTACCACCTCTCGGCGCTCGGCCGGCAGATGGCGGAGCGGGTCGCCGAGCACCTCGCCGAGCGTGACATCGCACACGTCGGCGCCTCCCCGCTGGAGCGGGCCCAGGAGACCGCGACGCCGATCGCCAAGGCGCACGGTCTGGACGTCGCCACCGACGGGCGGCTGATCGAGGCGGCCAACGTCTTCGAGGGCAAGACGTTCGGCGTCGGCGACGGGGCGCTGCGCAGGCCGGAGAACTGGCGGCACCTGCGCAACCCGCTCCGCCCGTCCTGGGGCGAACCCTATGTCGACCAGGTGGTGCGGATGCGCGGGGCGCTGGAGCGGGCGAAGGACGCCGCGCGCGGGCGGGAGGGCGTGCTGGTGAGCCACCAGCTGCCCATCTGGACGCTGCGCAGCTGGGTCGAGGGGCGGCGGCTGTGGCACGACCCGCGGCGCCGGCAGTGCGCGCTGGCGTCGCTGACCAGCTTCACGTTCGTGGGCGACCGGCTGGTGGCGTTCGGCTACAGCGAACCGGCCGCGGACCTGGTGCCGTCCCATCTCCGCCCGGGCGCGAAGACCCACGGCGCCTAGGTGTGCTGTCCCGGCCCGTGCATTGCGGGGTGCGGCGCCGATGGGGGTGCCCCCTGCTCGAGCGAAGCCGAGAGCTTGGGGGAACTGCGCGCGCAACCACGGCACCAGCCGCACCCCGCATGGCGCAGTAAGGGGCAGCTTCTGCCCGGCAGGATCTGCCCCCGGCGAGGGCTTGCGGGGCGGCTGGAGGGGGGTGCGGAAGATCCGCTAAAGGGGCATGCGAAACTTTTCACATGAGCCAGACCCGCCGTGCCTCCCGCCGCATCACCCTGCTGGCAGCCGGGACCGTCGCCGGCGCGCTCCTGCTGGTCGGCTGCGGCGGAAGCCAGACCGGATCGTCCTCGGGCGACACGAAGTTCGTGCAGGGTACGGGCCAGATCACCAAGGTGGACGGGGCGGACCGCAAGGCCGCGCCCGAGCTGTCCGGTGAGTCCGTGGACGGCGAGCACCTCAAGCTGTCCGACTACCGGGGCAAGATCGTCGTGCTGAACGTCTGGGGCTCCTGGTGCAGCCCCTGCCGTGCCGAGGCCCCGAATCTCGCCAAGGTGGCCCGGGAGACCAAGGACAAGGGCGTCCAGTTCCTCGGGATCAACACCCGGGATCTGGACAAGGCCAACGCCAGAGCGTTCGAGCGCAACTACAAGGTCCCGTACCCGAGTTTCTACGACCCGAGCGGGAAGCTGATCCTCAAGTTCCCCAAGAACACCCTCTCGCCGCAGGCCATCCCGTCCACCGTGATCCTCGACCGGGACGGGAGGATCGCCGTACGGGCGCTGAAGGAGCTCGGCGAGAAGGAGCTGCGCTCCGCCCTGGACCCGCTGATCAAGGCGAAGTGAGAGGCACAGTGACCCGGCCATGATCGAGCTCGCCGCCACCGGCATGAACGAGACCGTGCTCAACGGCGCTCTGCTGCTCGCCCTCCCGGTCGCCCTGGTGGGCGGCCTGGTGTCGTTCTTCTCCCCCTGCGTGCTGCCGCTGGTCCCCGGCTATCTGTCGTATGTGACGGGCGTGAGCGGCACCGATCTCGCGGAGGCGCGGCGGGGGCGGATGTTCGCGGGCGCCGCGCTGTTCGTGCTGGGCTTCACCGCCGTCTTCGTCTCCGGCGGGGCGCTCTTCGGCGGCTTCGGGGTGAAGCTGCAGGCCCACCAGGACGTGCTGTTCCCGGTGATGGGCGCGCTGACGATACTGCTCGGGCTGGCGTTCATGGGAGTGCTGGGGCCGCTGTCCCGGTTCACCTCGCGTGAGTTCCGGATCCACAAACGCCCCTCCATAGGGCTGGCCGGGGCGCCGATGCTCGGGGTGCTGTTCGGGATCGGCTGGACGCCGTGCATCGGGCCGACGCTGGCCGCCGTGCAGACCCTCTCGTTCAGCCAGGCCAGCGCGGGGCGCGGGGCGCTGCTGACGGTGGCGTACTGCCTCGGCCTCGGCGTCCCGTTCGTCGTCGCGGCGGTCGCCTTCCGCCGCGCACTGGGCGCGTTCGACTGGGTGAAGCGGCACTATGCGTGGGTGATGCGGATCGGCGGCGGGATGCTGGTCGCGGTCGGCGTGCTGCTGGTCACCGGAGTCTGGGAGCGGATCATCTACGAGATGCAGATCTGGACGTCCGACTTCACGGTGGGGGTCTGACCATGAGCACCACGGACACCGGGCCGAGCAGCACCGAGTCCAGCAGCACCGAGGCCGGCAGCGCGGAGAAGGCGGCCTCGGCGCAGCTGTCCACGGCGCCCTCCGAGGAGAAGCTCAACGTCCCCGGGCTGGGCGTGATCGGCTGGGCGCGCTGGTTCTGGCGGCAGCTCACCTCCATGCGGGTGGCGCTGATCCTGCTCTTCCTGCTCTCGCTCGCCTCGATCCCCGGCTCGGTCATCCCGCAGACGTCGGTGGACTCCACCAAGGTCGACAACTTCCGGCAGCGGCACGAGACGCTCTCCCCGCTCTACGACAAGCTCCAGCTCTTCGACGTCTACACCTCGGTGTGGTTCTCGGCGATCTACATCCTGCTGTTCATCTCGCTCGCGGGCTGCATCGTGCCGCGCTCCTGGCAGTTCGTCGGGCAGCTGCGCGCCCGTCCGCCGCGCGCCCCGCGCCGGCTGGACCGGATGCCCGCCTACACCACCTGGCGGACCGAGGCCGCGCCCGAGGAGGTGCTGGCGTCGGCGCGCGGACTGCTGGGCCGCAGGCGGTTCCGGGCGCACCGGGAGGGCGACTCCGTCGCGTCCGAGAAGGGCTATCTGCGGGAGGCGGGCAACCTGGCCTTCCATGTCGCGCTGATCGTGCTGCTGCTGGCCTTCGCCGCCGGGCAGCTGTTCAAGTCGGAGGGCAACAAGCTCATCGTGCAGGGCGACGGGTTCTCCAACACCCTCACCCAGTACGACGACTTCCGCTCCGGCTCCCTGTTCACCGCCGACCAGCTGGACTCGTTCGGCTTCCGGCTGCACGACTTCCACGCCCGGTACGCGCAGAGCGGCCCGGAGCAGGGCACCGCGCGCGACTACCGCGCCGACATCTCCTACTGGAAGGGCGCGGACGGCAAGGAGACGAAGACCACCGTCAAGGTCAACGAGCCGCTGCAGATCGGCGACTCCAAGGTGTACCTGGTCGCCAACGGGTTCGCGCCGGTCGTCACCGTCCGGGACGGCCAGGGCGACATCGCCTACCGGGGCCCGGTCCCCTTCCTCCAGCAGGACAACAACCAGACGTCCAGCGGCGTCATCAAGGTGACCGACTACCGCGACGCGAAGGGGCGCCCGGACCAGCTCGGCTTCCAGGGCTTCTTCGTACCGGACTTCCGGCCGGGCTCGGGAACGATGTTCTCGCAGTCCCCCGAGCTGAAGAACCCGGCGATGATGCTCACCGCCTACCACGGCGATCTGGGCCTGGACAGCGGTGCGGCGCAGAACGTCTACCAGCTCGACACCAAGAACCTCACGAAGTTCAAGGGCAAGGACGGCGGGCCCTTCGCGAAGAAGCTCGTCCCCGGCCAGACCCTGAAGCTCCCGGACGGCGCGGGCAGCCTGAAGTTCGAGGGCGTCAAGGAGTGGGCCAACTTCCAGATCTCCCACCAGGTGGGCAACGCCTGGGCCCTGGGCGGCGCGCTCGCCGCCATCGCGGGCCTCGCGGGCTCGCTGTTCATCCAGCGCCGCCGGGTGTGGGTGCGTGCCGCCGCCGCGGACGACGGCCGCACCGTGGTGGAGATGGCCGGGCTCGGCCGCAGCGAGTCCACCCGGCTCCCCGAGGAGCTCGGCCGCCTCGCGCAGGCCCTGCGGGACGACGCCGCGCCCGTCGCCCAGCAACCGGAACCCGACCCGGACCCGGATCCGGACCCGGACCCAGCGTCAGGAGAACGCCAGTGACCCTCGACCTCGCCGCCGCGACGAACGAGCAGCTAGCCAATCTCAGCAACTATCTGATCTATTCGGCGATGGCCGTCTACGTCCTCGCCTTCTGCGCCCACAGCGCGGAGTGGGTGTTCGGCAGCCGCAGCAAGGTCGCCCGTACGGCCGCCGCGCTGAGCACCGCCGACAGGGGCGGCGCCGCGGCGGCGCAGGCGGCGCCCGCCGTCCAGGTCCGCAAGAAGGCGGCGGAGGGGGCCGAGGGCGGAGGGCGTCCCGGCACCGCCGTGCTGGAGCGCCCGGCGCCGGCCGCCGAGCCGAAGGTCGTCACGCGCTCCGCCGCCGGCCGCCAGGGCGATCTGCCGGACGGTCCCGGCGCCGCGGGCGGGGACGAGCAGGGCGACGTCTACGGGCGGATCGCCGTCTCGCTGACGGTGCTCGCCTTCCTGCTGCACTTCGCCAGCGTGTTCACCCGCTCGCTGTCCGTGCAGCGCGCCCCCTGGGGCAACATGTACGAGTTCTCGACGGCCTTCTCGATGGTCGCCGTCGCCGCGTACCTGGGCTTCCTGATCGCCAAGAAGAACATCCGCTGGATCGGCCTGCCGCTGGTCACCACGGTGCTGCTGGACCTCGGCCTGGCGGTCACCGTCTTCTACACCGACAGCGACCAGCTGGTGCCCGCGCTGCACTCGTACTGGCTGTGGATCCACGTCTCGCTGGCCATCATCTGCGGCGCGCTGTTCTACATCGGCATGGTCGCCGCCGTGCTCTACCTCTTCCGGGACTTCTACGAGACGAAGCTGATGCGCGGCGAGAAGCCGGGCCGCATCCGCACGTCGATCATGGAGCGGCTGCCCTCGTCCGTCACGCTCGACAAGTTCTCGTACCGGATCAACGCGACCGTCTTCCCGTTCTGGACCTTCACCATCGTCGCGGGCGCGATCTGGGCGGGCGACGCCTGGGGCCGCTACTGGGGCTGGGACCCCAAGGAGGTCTGGTCGTTCATCACCTGGGTCGCCTACGCCTGCTATCTGCACGCGCGCGCCACGGCGGGCTGGAAGGGCCGCAAGGCCGCCTATCTGGTGCTGCTGGCCTTCGCCTGCTTCCTGTTCAACTACTACGGCGTCAACATCTTCTTCAACGGGAAGCACTCCTACGCCGGGGTGTGACGGAGTGTCCATCAACCCCTTGGTCAGAGGATATTGCTTGGGTAACCTCCTGAGCCATGGACTTCGACCGGTACGCTCCACGGTTTCTGCTGTGGGTGGCGGACCGGTCGGACGGCGTGCCCGCCGCGCCGTCGGCGCCCGTTGACTGCGCGGAGTTCCGGGCCTGGCAGCAGATGGAACCCGCCGCGCTGCAGGCGCTGGTGGACCATCTGGCGGGGCTGGGCTTCCTCAGCCGGTACGAGGGGTACGGCAGCGGCGGCGGCCCGCTGGTGCAGCTGGAGCCGCCCGGCGCCGAGCAGGCCCGCAGGATGCGGCGGCGCCGCGAGGACGAGACGGAGCGCGCCCGGTACGCGCAGGACGCGCTGCTGGAGTGGCTGCGGGTGCACCCGGGCCAACCGCCGTACCTGCTCAGCGCGTTCTTCGACTCCCCGCAGGTCTTCTTCCTGGGCACGGCGCTGACCGAGGCCGAGGTCGAGGAGGCCGCCGGCTACCTGGCCGGGGTGGGCCTGGTCGAGCGCGGCGTGTACGACCGTGCGCGGATCGCGCTGACCGACGACGGCCGGGATTTCGTCTGGAGTAGTTCGCGGCTGGACGAATACGTTCGCGAATGGCGGGAACGTGAACACGCACCGGCGCAGACCGTTGTCCAGGTCACCTACTCGGTGCAGATGGGCCCGGCCGAACTCGGGCTGCTGGTGCAGCGGCTGGCGCCGGACCTGGAGCTGGACCGCGATTCGCTGGCCGAACTGCTGCGGCTCAGCGGCGAGCTGGCGGATCAGAGCCGGGGTGACGACCCCGGCACGCCGGACACGCAGGGCCGTCCGCCGCACTCGGGCGGCGTGCTGGGGCGGGTGCGGGAGCTGGTCGGCTCGGCGTCGGGCGGCGCCGTGAAGTCGCTGCTGGAGGACGTGGTCACGCAGGCCGTGACGCGGGGACTGGGCATGTGAGCCCAGCGGGACGAGGGGGAGCTGGGTGGCCTTATACGGAAGGGGTCCGCTGCTGCGCGGGCTGCTGCCGCGCCTGACCGGGCTGGAGACCGGAGCGAAGCCCCGGCTGGTGCGCACCGAACACCCGCGGGACCTGCCCGTCGTCCTGGCGACCGGAGGTCACGGGGCGGGCAAGACAGCGGTGCTGGACGCCGTGCGGGACGCCTACGCGGACGCGCTGCCGCTGGCCCGCGTCGACCTGGCCGAGCTGGCCGAGCCGGCCTGGTCCGGCGGGCCCGCCGGGTCCGCCGGACTCGCCGGGGCCGCCGCGCTCGCCGGGTCCGGCGCCCCCGGCGCGCCGCCGTCCAACACCTCCGGCGTGGTGGAGGTGCTGGTGCGGCTCGCCACCGGGCTGGCCGCGCCGGTGCCCGGCTACCGCCGGCTGCGCTTCCCCCGGCTGCTGCCCGGCCTCTTCGCGGTCTCCAGCTGGCGGCGCGGGCACGGCGAGCAGCGCGCCCTGGCCACCGCCCGGTTCGGTGCGCTGCTGCCGCTGGCGGACGGCGGCGAGGGCGTCAGCGGCGAGGAGTGGGCGGAGCGGATCAGCGCGCGGCTCGCCGGGGCCGCGGCCGAGGAGGACGTGGAGCCCGTCGCCGAGCTGGTGGTGGGCGAGTACGCCGGGCGGCACCTGGGCGGCAAGGAGCGGGACGCGGTCGCCGCCTGGTACGCCGAGCGGTCGCCCGGCCAGCAGCAGGGCGACCCGCTGGTGCGGCTGTGCCTCGACTTCCACCAGGGCGGCGACCTCCAGGCGCCCGTCGAGCAGACCCTGGTGGCCGCGCTGCTGGACGATCTGGAAGCGCACTGGTCCGGCTGGTGGATGCGGGTCAACCGCAAGCCCCGCCCGCTCGCGCTGCTCGACGACGCGCACACGGCGGCCGGGCGCGCGTTCCTCGCGCGGGTGCTGGAGCACCGCTGCGACGGCGCAACCGACCCGCTGGTCGTCGTGGCCACCGGGCTGGGCGGCGCGCAGGAGGCGTACCCGGCGGCCGTCCGCAGACCGCTGGCCGAGCTGGCGCACGGCAGCGGCTGGGAACGCCGCGAGGGGCACGAACGGCACACCCCCGAGGGCCCGTCGGCCGGCGTGCTGAGCGTGCCGCTGCCGCCGCTGGCGCCCGCCGATGTGCGCGCGCTGCTCCAGCGCACGCCCCGGCCGGTGCACGCCCGGCTGCAGACCGTGCTCTACCGGCTCACCGGGGGGCACCCGCAGGGCAGCGCGCTGCTGTGCGACGCGGTGGTTGCCGCCTCGGCCGCGCGGGACCTCCAGCAGCCGGTGCGGCCGGACGAGGTCCTCGACCTGGAGGCCGAGGACAGCACCCCGGCCGGCGAGCTGCTGGTGCAGCGGCTGCTGCCCGAACTGCCGCTGCGCTACCACCTGATGGTGCTCGCGCTGGCCCGGGACCGGCAGGCG
Source organism: Streptomyces boncukensis (assembly GCF_011045075.1). GTDB lineage: Bacteria > Actinomycetota > Actinomycetes > Streptomycetales > Streptomycetaceae > Streptomyces > Streptomyces boncukensis. Next base: position 13,229 of record NZ_JAAKZZ010000039.1, on the reverse strand, counting down.
GCCGAGGCCCTGGCCACCGGCGCGCTGCCGGCCCGCCCGACGGCCGGCGGCCCCGGCGACGGCGCTGACGGGGGCGACGACGGGGGCGACGACGGGGGTGCGGACGCCGAGCGGGCCCAGGTCGCCGAGGCGGCCCGCTATCTGGAGCGCGAGCAGTGGACGCCGGACCCCGGCGGACCGCTGCAGCCAGCGCCCTCCTTTGTCGCGCACCCGTTTCTGCACACCCTGCTGGTCCACGAGCTGCGCCGGGACTCGCCGCACGCCGAGCCGGGCCGCAAGTGGGACGACCTGCACGCGCTGCTGTGCGCCCACCACGAGGAGCGCGGCCCGGAGGGCGAACCGGACGTGCTGCGCCATCTGCTGGCGCGCGGCGAGGTGTGGGAGGTGGTGGAGCGGCTCGCGCGGGCGCTCACCGAGGGGGACGACGCACGCGGCTGGCTGGCCGCGCTGCGGCACCTGGTGACGGCCCCGCACCCGCCGCCGGACCAGTGGCAGGACGAGCGCCCGCCGACCGCGCTCGGCTCCCTGGACCACCGGCACCCCGGCGCCGACGGCGTCCGCCGCTCGGTGAACCGGCTGCTGCACGCGCTGTGGTACCTGGACGACCCGCTCCGGGAGCCGATGCCGGAGCTGTGCACGGCCATCGGCAAGGAGCTGGGCTATCTGGCGCCCCGGCACGCCTCGGGGTTCACCGTGCTGGACGCGGCGGGCGCGGCCTGGGCGGCGGCGGCGCGGGACGGCATCCGCCCCTACCCCATCGACGGATTGGACTGAGCGCACCGTGCCGAGACCGAGATCCGCTGTGAACCTCGCGCGGCTGCCGCTGCGCCGCCCGTGGGGCCCCGGCGAGAAGGCCCTCGCGGTGCTGCTCGCTCTCGCCGTCGTCGCCGGGGTGGCGGCGCTGGTCACCGTTCCGGACTGGGGCGGCGACGAGGAGTGCCCGCGGGGCGTGAGCCGGGTCGAGGGCGCGTGTATGGCGGTCGCCGACGGCGGCTTCACCCACGACCCCGGGCTGCGCGGGCTGCTGCGCGGGATCGCGGAGGAGAACGCGGAGGCGGCCCGGGACACGTACCGCACCGCCGCGCTCACCATGCCGTACTCCTCCGACGAGACCAGCGCCATGTCCCCGGCGCTGATCGAGCACGGCCTCGCGGGTGCCGCTGCGGCCCAGCGGTCCGTCAACGACCGGCCGGGGCCCAAGCTGCGGCTGCTGCTCGCCGACATCGGCAAGGACATGAAGAAGTGGCGGCCGGTCCTGGACACCCTGGAGCGGCTGCCGGCCGACCAGTCGCTGATCGCGACCGTCGGCCTGCCCAGCAGCACCAGCGACTCCAAGGCGGCGATCAAGAGCCTGGCCGAGCGGGAGATCCCGTCCATCGGGCCCGTCATCACCTCGTCCGACATGAACGCGGGCCGCTACTTCTTCAAGACCTCCCCGTCGAACGCCCACTTCACCGCCGCGCTCGGGCAGTACCTGGAGCGGGAGAAGGACTCCGAGACCGGCTTCCTGGTCCTCGACGAGCGCGCCCAGGACACCTACTCGCGCGACCTGGAGCGGCACATCCTCCAGCAGTTCGGGAAGAAGTACGACCTGCGGCGCAACTCCGCCTCGTTCGTCGGCACCCGCGGCGACGAGGCGGGCACCCCGAACCTCTTCCGCATACCGGTGCTCAACCTCTGCGCCGCCAAGGCGGACACCGTCTTCTACGCGGGCCGCGACGAGGACCTCCCCGCGCTCGTCGAGCGCCTCGCGGACACCTCCGGCTGCGGCTACCGCAAGCCGCTGCGCCTGGTGAAGGTCGGCATCGGGCTGCCGCCCGAGCTCACCGGCAAGGACCTCACCGCGCGGATGCGGAAGGCCGGGATCCGGCTGGTGGACGCGGCCGCCACGGACCCCGCATGGCGCGGCGAAGGAGCCCCGCGCCCGGACGGCTACGGGGCCTTCGACCGGCACTTCGCGACGGTCACCAAGGGCGAGAAGCTCGGGCCCAAGCCGCTCGACGACGGTTACGCGGCGATGTACTACGACGCGGTGCGCACCGTGGGCGAGGCGTCCGGGCTGGCCTACGAGGACACCCCGGAGGAGAGCGCCCGGCCGAAGTCCCCCGAGCGGATCCGCAAGGACGTCCACAACAAGCTGCTCAACCTCAACCCCGACCGGCGCGGCGACGCGGTCGGATGCAACCCCTGCATCGAGGGGGCTTCCGGCACCTACGGCTTCAACCCGCGCGCCAGCTCCGGCCTCTGGCCGGTGTGCAAGGGGGTGCACATCGTGGAGTACCCGGCGCCGAAGGGGCGCTCACGCGCCGGGGATCCGCCCTACCGCACCTACGGGGGCTCCTTCTCCGGCGTCTGTCCGAAGGGGCAGTGAGCCGCGCGGACATCGCGTTGAGCGTGCCGGCCATGCCGCCCCGCGCCGGGCGCGGCTTGACTGGGCGCATGACTGATGCACCGATCCTGGTTCTGGGCGGCACCGGCAAGACCGGCCGCCGCGTCGCCGCCGCGCTCGCCGAGCGCGGCCACACCCCGCGGGCGGCCTCCCGCTCCGGGGACGTCCGCTTCGACTGGACGGACCCCGCCACCTGGGAGCCCGCGCTGGAGGGCGTGCGCGCCGTCTACGTCGTCGACTCGCAGACCCCCGGGGCCGCCCGCGAGGTGCCGGACTTCAGCGCCCTGGCGGTGGCGCGCGGGGTGGAGCGGCTGGTGCTGCTGTCCGCCCGCGCCTTCGCGGAGCTGGACGCGCTCGGCGCCCCGGACGAGCTGCTGGCGCCCGAGCGGGCCGTGCGGGAGTCCGGCGCCGCCTGGACCGTCCTGCGGCCCACCTGGTTCTCGCAGAACTTCACCGAGTTCCCGGTGGTCTCGGACGGCATCGCACGGGGCGAGCTGCGGCTGCCCGTGGGCGACGGGCCGGAGTCGTTCGTCGACGTGCGGGACGTCGCCGAGGTGGCCGTCGAAGCGCTCACCGGGGAGGGGCACGCGGGGGAGACGTACGAGCTGTCCGGGCCGCGCGCCCTCACCTGGGCGGAGGCGGTCGGCGAGCTCGCACGGGCGACGGGGCGGCCGCTGCGGTACACCCCGCTGAGCGAGGCGGAGTACCGGAGGGAGCTGGCCGCCGAGGGCTGGCCCGAGGAGGCGGTGGAGGTGCTCTCGGCGCTCTTCGGGCACATCAGGGAGGGCCGCTCCGGGGCCGTCTCCGACGGGGTGCGCCGAGCGCTGGGCCGCGAGCCGCGCGGGTTCGCGGACTACGCCGCGGACTACGCCGCGGAGAGTGCTGCGGACTGCGCCGCGGAGGCGGCGGCCCGGTCCGCGTCCGCTCCGCAGCGCTGACCGGCGGGGGCGGCGCGGCTCAGCGGGAGGGGGACGGGGGGTCCTCCGGGCCGGTGTTGTCCTTGCGGTGCGGGGCCTCGCCCTCGGCGCGCGGGCCCGGCTCGGGGCCCGGCTCCGGCTCCGGGCGCGGGCCCGCCGGGCCCGTCGGGTCCGCACCGGGGTCCGGGCGCTCGTCGTCGCCCCGCTCCTCGCCGAGCGACTTGAGGAACTCCGGGTTGTCATCCGGCGCGACCCAGGTCCGCTCCTGCGGGCGGGTCGCGCCGTACGGCGCGTTCCGGCGGGGGCGGCCCACCGCGAACCAGGCGATCGGCCCCAGCAGCACCTGCCCGAAGAGCAGGATGATGATCACCCACACCACCTTGGGCAGCTTCCTGACCTCCTTGTCCGGAGTGTTCAGGCAGTCGATGAACGCGTAGATCCACACAGCCAGGATCAGAAGGAAAGGCAGATACCTGAGCATGCGGACGCCCCCTGGGTGCGAGACAATGACACTGCCAGCGTAATGGCCACGCGCGGTTGAGTGGTGCCCGGATGCGGGGGCGGCTGTGCCATGTCCGATACTGGGGCGTATGGCTTACGACGATCTCCGCTCGTTCCTGCGGGCGCTGGAGCGCGACCGCGATCTGAAGCGGATCAAGGCCGAGGTCGATCCGTACCTGGAGATCGGGGAGATCACCGACAGGGTGAACAAGGCGGGCGGGCCCGCGCTGCTCTTCGAGAACGTCAAGGGCTCCGCCATGCCGCTGGCCATGAACGTCTACGGCACGGACCGGCGGCTGCTCAAGGCGCTCGGGCTCTCCTCGTACGAGGAGATCAGCGAGCGGATCGGCGGGCTGCTGAAGCCGGAGCTGCCGCAGGGCTTCGTCGGGTTCCGGGAGGCGTTCGGCAAACTGGGCTCGATGGCCCATGTGCCGCCGCGCACGGTGAAGGACGGGCCGGTCCAGGAGGTCGTGCAGCAGGGCGACGAGGTGGACCTCGACCGGCTGCCCGCCCTGTTCACCTGGCCCGAGGACGGCGGCTCCTTCTTCAACTTCGGTCTCACTCATACGAAGGACCCGGAGACCGGCGTCCGCAATCTGGGCCTCTACCGCCTCCAGCGGCACGACCGGCGCACCATCGGGATGCACTGGCAGATCCACAAGGACAGCCGGAACCACTACCAGGTGGCCGCGCGGCGCGGCGAGAAGCTGCCCGTCGCCGTCGCCTTCGGCTGCTCGCCCGCCGTGACCTACGCCGCGACGGCACCGCTGCCCGGCGACATCGACGAGTACCTCTTCGCGGGCTTCATCCGCGGCAAGCGGGTGGAGATGGTGGACTGCAAGACGGTTCCGCTGCAGGTCCCGGCCTCCGCCGAGGTGGTGCTGGAGGGCTGGCTGGAGCCCGGCGAGATGCGGCCCGAGGGCCCGTTCGGCGACCACACCGGCTTCTACACCCCGCAGGAGGACTTCCCCGCGCTGCGTATCGACTGCGTGACCACGCGCAAGCGCCCGCTGCTGCACTCCACGGTCGTCAGCCGTCCGCCGATGGAGGACGGCCCGCTGGGCCGGGCCACCGAGCGCTTCTTCCTGCCGCTCCTCAAGATCATCGTGCCGGACATCGTGGACTACCACCTGCCCGAGGCGGGCGGCTTCCACAACTGCGCGATCGTCGCGATCGACAAGAAGTACCCCAAGCACGCGCAGAAGGTGATGCACGCCGTCTGGGGCGCGCACATGATGTCCCTGACCAAGCTGGTCGTGGTCGTGGACCGGGACTGCGACGTGCACGATCTGCACCAGGTGGCCTGGCGCGCGTTCGGCAACGTCGACTACGCCCGCGATCTGACCGTGGTGGAAGGGCCGGTGGACCACCTGGACCACGCGTCGTACCAGAAGTTCTGGGGCGGCAAGGCCGGCATCGACGCGACCCGCAAGCTCCCCGAGGAGGGCTACACCCGGGACGGCGGCTGGCCCCGGATGATCGAGTCGGATCCGCGGGTCGCCGACCTGGTGACGCGGCGCTGGACGGAGTACGGGCTGTGAGCGCCGCCGAGGGGGTCCTCGGCCCCGAGCCCGGGGCCGAGGCCGGCAGGGTCCGCGCCTTCCTGCGGCTCGTCGTCATCGAGCACTCCGTCTTCGCGCTGCCCTTCGCCTACACCGCGGCGCTCACCGCGATGTTCCAGGACAGCGCGAGCGTCCACTGGTGGCAGCTCTTCCTGGTGACCGTCGCCATGGTCGGCATGCGGACCTTCGCCATGGCCGCGAACCGGATCATCGACCGCGAGATCGACGCCCGCAATCCGCGCACGGCGGGCCGCGAACTGGTCACCGGAGCGGTGTCGGTCCGCACGGCCTGGACGGGCGCCGCCGTCGCCGTGGTGCTCTTCGTCGGCGCCGCGGCGCTGCTCAACCCGCTGTGCTTCGCGCTGGCGCCGGTCGCGGTGATCCCGATGGTGGTCTATCCGTACGGCAAGCGGTTCACGCACTACCCGCACGCCATCCTGGGGCTGGCCCAGGCCGTGGGGCCGATCGGCGCATGGCTCGCCGTCACCGGCGCGTGGTCGTGGCACGCGGTGCTGCTCGGGGTGGCCGTCGGCGTCTGGATCGGCGGCTTCGACCTGATCTACGCCTGCCAGGACGTGGCGGCGGACCGGGCGAACGGGGTCAAGTCGACCCCCGCGCGGTTCGGGACGGCCGCGGCGCTCTACGCGACGCGGGTCGCGCACGCGGTGACGGTGCTGCTGCTGGGCGCCTTCGGCGCGGTGACGGACGCGGGGGGCTTCTACTGGTTCGGGCTGCTGGTGGCGGCGGGCGCGTTCGTGTACGAGCACAGTGTGGTCCGCCCGCATGACCTCAGCCGCCTCAACCGGGCGTTCTTTCAGGTCAACAGCTTTATCGGGATAGCGTTCTTCGGGTGTGCGCTGCTCGATCTGGCGGTGCGCGGCCTCAGCGTCTAGGCCCCTGTCCGGCCCGGCTGATCTGGCTGGGTCCGGGCTGCCCCTTGCTGTCCGCTGCCGGGCGCGGCGCCGTTGGGGCTGGTCGCGCAGTTCCCCGCGCCCCTGACGGGGCACACGGCAGCCCCGCCGGGGGCAGCCCATACCCGGCCAGATCAGTGCCAGGCCGGCTTGGGGCCCCGGAGCGAGCGCGGGTCCGCCGTCATATACGCCGCTGCCACCCCGCCTATCAGCCCGAACAGGTGGCCCTGCCAGGAGATCCCGCTGTCGCTCGGCAGGACGCCCCACAGGAGCGAGCCGTACAGCACGGCGACCACCGCGCCCAGTGCGACATCCGTGATCCGGCGGTCCACGAAGCCCCGCACCAGCAGATAGCCGAAGAGGCCGAAGATCAGGCCGGAGGCGCCGGCGGTGTTGCTCCCGTCCGGGGCGACCAGCCAGACGCCCAGGCCGCTGGTCACCATGATGATCAGGGCGACGGCCAGGAAGCGGCCCGTGCCGCGCAGCGCGGCGAAGAAGCCGAGGACCAGCAGCGGCAGGGTGTTCGCCACCAGGTGGTCGAAGCCGAAGTGCATGAACGACGCCGGGATCACATCGATCAGCTCGCCGGCCTTGCGCGGCTCGATGCCGAAGCCGTCCAGCCCGTTGTCCGTCAGCTGGTCCACGCCTTCCAGGATCCACAGCAGTGCCACCCAGCCGACGATGAGCTTGCCCGCCGACCAGGCCCTGCTGCCCGTGCTCACCTCGCTCGCCATCGCGCGCCTCCCCTCCGCTCCCCTCAGAGAGACGGGTGCCCCTCACTGAGGAGAACGACACCTCGGGCGCCTTTGGTTCCCGGCAGTTCCCGGCCGTCTCCGGGCGTCTCCGGGCGTCTCCGGCCGGGCCCGGCTCAGTAGCCGCGGGTGCCCAGCGTGGTGTACATCGACGCGGCCAGCAGGTCCTGCGGCTGCAGCTCCCGCACCCCGTCCGGCGCCTTCACGGAGACCGCGCCGCCCCCGCCGAACGTCATCCGCAGCGGCAGCCGCGCCCCGCCCTTCCCGGTCACGAACTGGCCCAGGTCGGTGGTGAGGCCGGTCAGCTGGCCGCGCCGGATCTCCAGGTCGGCCCGCACCGTCTTGTCCGGCGCCTTCGAGGGGTCCAGCCGGGCGCCCAGCACCTCCAGGGCGCTGGAGAGGCCCTCCGCCGCGTGCCGCGCCGGCATGGTGACCGTGACATGGTCGGCGCCGCCGCGGCGGCCGGCGCGCTGGAACGAGGCGTGTTTGCCGACCGTCTTCTCCAGCCGGTCCAGGAACTCCCGCTCCGACTCCCCGTTCAGCGCCCGGCCCAGCGCGGTGGCCCGGCTGACCCGCTTGCTGGTCTCCTCGGTCTCGCGCTGCTCGGCGGTCTTGCGCCGGTCGGCCGGGCTCAGCCGGCCGCCGTACGTGGAGATCTTCTGCGCGGCCTGCACGAAGTCGTCGAAGGACTCCGGGTCGGCCTCCACCCACTTGCCCTGGAGCGCGTCGCGGGCCGAGGCGAGCGTGGCGGGCAGGTCGTCCGCCACGCCCACGGTGTGCCGGGCCCGCTTGCGCTCGGCGCGGTCGCCGCCGGTCTGCGCGACGAGGGAGCGGAGGTTCACCCGCAGATAGAGCTTCTCCTCCACGGACTTGGCGGCCACGACGTCCTTGCCGCCGAAGTTCACCGCGGCGGCCAGCCGCAGCCGCTCGGACCGGCTCAGCTCGCGCAGCGGCGTCTCCTCGCGGTCCGAGCCGACGGCGAAGGTCAGCTCGCCGCGGGTCAGCAGCCGGGCGGTGTTCCGGGTGTCCGGGCCGCCCCCCGCACCCGCCGCGCGCAGGAAGCGCACCGCGTCGCCGGTGCTGCCGTCGACGGAGACCAGCACCGAGGCGGCGGGCTGGTCGCCGAGCTTCTCGAAGGCGCGCTTGATCTTCAGCCCCGTGGTCAGCTTCTCCGCGACCGAGCACCCGGCGACGGCGGTGGCGACGAGGGCCGTGGCGCTGACGGCGGCCAGTATGGAGCGCAGAACGCCGCGGCGGCGGCCGCCGCGGCGCGCAGCGGGACGGGGAGCACGCATCCTTCGAGGGTACGCGGGCCGCTGGTGCCGTGGCCGGAAAGGGGCACCGCCTCGCGCAGCCCGGCACGGCGCCTCGCGGCGTTGCCGGATCACGCGAGTACGCCCAGTACGAGCCGCGATCCGGCGCCTTGCGAGGCACCGCACCGGACTACGCGAGACGGCAACCCTTTCCGGCCACGGCACCAGCCGGCACCGGCGGGGGTTCCCGGAATCGCCCGGGGCCCAGCGCGTACGCTCGGGGTATGAGCGTGTCGCACGGTGGTCGCCGTCCCTGGCTGGTGGGAGTGTCCGGCGCTTCGGGGACGCCGTACGCCGCTGCCGTGCTCCGTGCGCTGCTGCAGGCCGGGGAGGATGTGGACCTCGTCGTCAGCCGGGCCTCGCGGCTGACCATCCTGGACGAGACCGGGCACCCCTTCCGGGACGCGCACGCCGGCGAGGACCTGCGCCGCTGGCTGGCGCGCGGCGCCGACGGGACGCCGGACGCGTTCGACGTGGACGCCGACCTCGATCCGGGCCGGGTGCGCCACTGGACGCCGGGCGACCTCGCGGCCGGGCCGTCCTCCGGCTCGTATCCCGTCCGGGGGATGCTGGTCGTGCCCGCGAGCACGGCGTGTGTGGCGGGCGTCGCGCTGGGGCTGTCGAAGGACCTGCTGCAGCGCTCCGCGAGCGTCACCCTCAAGGAGCGCCGCCCGCTGGTGGTCGTCGTGCGCGAGACCCCGCTCACCGGGCAGACGCTGCGCCACCTGGTGACGCTGGACGAGGCGGGCGCCGTGGTGCTCCCGGCCTCCCCGGCCTTCTACGCGGGCGCCCGGCACATCCAGGACCTGGTGGACTTCGTCGCGGGGCGCGCGCTGGACGCCGCCGCGGTGCCGCACAAGCTCTACCACCGGTGGGCGGGGGAGCTGGGCCAGGGGCGGGATGCCCTCGCCGAGATGCCTTAGATTCGTTGTCTTCGAAGTTCAGGTCATCCATACAACAGGAGGCAGCGGCATCCATGGACGCGGTGGACAGGCAGCTCATCCAGGCGCTGCGCGAGAACGGCAGAGCGTCCTACGCCGAGCTCGGCCGGCTCGTCGGCCTCTCGGGCCCGAGCGTCACGGATCGCATCAACCGGCTGGAGGCCGCCGGTGTGATCACCGGTTACCGCGCCACCGTGGATGCCTCCTCGCTCGGCCTCGGGGTGACGGCGCTGATCGGGATCCAGCTGTCCGACGCCACCGACCACGAGGACGTGGCGGCCCGGCTGCGGGACCTCATGGAGGTCGAGGACTGCTGGTTCATCGCCGGGGACGACTCGTACATGCTCAAGGTCCGCGCGGGGAACGTCGACGGGCTGGAGCGCACCATCCGCAGGCTGTCCGGCACCAAGGGCGTCTCGCGCACCCGCACCACCATCGTGCTGTCCACCAAGTGGGAGAACCGGGTGGGCGAGCTGCCCGAGGAGTGAGCCGCGGAGCGGGGGGCGTATTCTCGGCCATCAGACGGAGCACGCGATACAGACAGACGTGAGGCGGGTGGCGCGAGGCATGGACGCGGGGCTGCGGCGGAGCCTGGAGGAGCGGATCCACGCGGGCGGGGCGCGCGGGCGGCTGAGCCGCGAGGACGGCCTGGCGCTGTTCGCCGCCGACGACCTGGCCTGGCTGGGCGGCCTCGCGCACCGGGTGCGCACCCGGGAGCACGGCGACGCCGCGTACTTCGGCCCGACCGGGGACGGCGCCGGGGACGGGGCCGCGGACGGCGCGGCGTACGAGCTGCGCTTCACCGGCCCCGAGGAGTGCGTCGAGGAGCTGCTGCGGCTGCGCGAGCGCCAGTCCGCGGGCGCCGACGGCGGGGTCCGGGTGCTGGTGCCGCGCTGCGAGGAGGTGACCGGCGCGGAGGCGCTGCGCGTCTTCGCCGGCTGCCGGCTGCTGCTCGACAACGTGCCCCATCTGCGCGTGCTGTGGACGGCGCACGGCGAGCAGCTGGCCCAGCTCGCGCTGCAGTACGGCGCGGACGACACCGACGGGCCGGACGCCGCCGCGGGGCTCGACCACGAAGCCCTCGTCGCGACCCTGCGGGACGCGGGGCTGCGGCCCGTCGAGCGCGATGTGCGGTTCGCGGTGCTGCGCGAGTTCCCCGGCCCCGACCCCCAGCTGCGCGAGTCCCCGCAGCCGATGCGGATCTGAGGGCGGGGAGGGCGCCGTGCGCTACGTTCTCGACCCCCCGGTGACCCCGGCGCTCCGCGACGACCTGGTCCGGCTGTGGCGGGCCGCCGACGGTGCGGACGGCCCGGTGGAGCCCGGCACCCCCGAGGACACCAGGGCCGAGCTGATCGGCTATCTGCGGGCGCTGGCGGAGGGCCGGGCGCGGCTGCTGGCGGCGCTGGATGACGAGGGTCACGCCGTCGGCACCGCCTTCCTCTTCCGCAACACGCACCGCCTGATGCGACACTGGGTGTGGCTGTACGCCGTGCTGCTGCACCCCTCCGTGCGGGGCCGCGGCGCCGGGCGGGGGCTGCTGGCCGCCGCCGAGGACGCGGCCCGGGGCATGGCGGGTGTGCGGGGTATCCGGCTCACCCTGCGCGGCGGCGAGGGCCTGGAGCGGTTCTACGGCTTGTGCGGCTACCGAGAGGTCGGACGCGTACCGAGCGCGATCAAGGCAGCAGAGGGCGACTTCAGGGACGACGTCACCATGTGGCGTCCGCTTCACTGACGACCTGGTGAGAGGGAAGTGAGATCCACCGTGAGCAGCAGCACGTCACACGCGACGCTTCGGTACACCACGATGCGGCTCGGCATCTTCGTCGGCTGCCTGGTCGTCGTCGGCCTGCTGGCACAGGTCGGCGTCATTCCGGCGGGCATCGGCAAGTCCAACCCGCTGTGGGTGGTGCTGCTGGCGCTGGTGCTCTCCGCGCCGCTCAGCTACGTCCTGCTGCGCCGCCAGCGCGAGGCGATGTCGCAGCAGATCGTGGGCGGGGTGGACCGGGCCAAGGACAAGCTGGCCGCCAACCAGAGCCAGGAGGACGGCGTCGCCTGAGCCGAACCGACGCTGAGCTGTAAGGCTCGTCACAGCACCTTCACGCCCCGCCGGGAATGCCCCTTCCCCGGCGGGGCGTTGACGTATGCCGTACCGCTCCCCAAAGGAACGCTTTGGGTAAGCCAAAGACGGAGTGTTAGCGTGACCGCCATGACGACCGCAGCCCCTGCCTCTGCCGACGCGCGCCCCGGTGTGCCGCTCGTCGCGCGGCTGCATGTCGACCTCTGCCGGTGCCTGTCGGCGGTCTGTCGCTGACCCGAGGCCCGGACTACCCTCCGGCGCATCCGCATCTCACCGCGCGCTCCCGTTTCTCTCTGCTCCTCTTTCCGTCCCTGAAGCCTCCGGAGTATGTCCGTGTCGCCTTCGTCGTCTTCGCCGTCTTCGCCGTCCTCGACCGCACCCGATACGTCCGCCGCGCCCCGTTCCGCGCGGCGGATACCCAAGATCCCCTTCTGGGCCCAGATCCTGGCCGGTCTCGTCCTCGGCGTCGTCCTCGGCTGGGCCGCCCGCAACTGGGATGTGGCCTGGCTGGGCACCACGCTCGACAAGATCGGCGAGATCTTCGTCCAGCTGCTGAAGCTGGCGGTCGCACCGCTGGTGTTCTTCGCGATCACCATCTCGATCACCAATCTGCGCAACGTGCACAACGCGGCCCGGCTCGCCACCCGCACCCTGCTGTGGTTCATGGCGACCTCGCTGATCGCCGTCGTCATCGGCCTGGCCATCGGGCTGCTCACCAGCCCCGGCTCCGGCACCGGCATCTCCATGAAGGACGCGGAGAAGCCGTCGTCCGACTCCACCGGGTCCTGGCTGGACTTCCTCACCGGGATCATCCCCACCGACGTCGTCACGCCGTTCACCGAGCTGAAGGTGCTGCAGATCGTCTTCATGGCGGTCGTGGTCGGCATCGCCGCACTCAAGCTCGGCGCGAAGGCCGAACCGATTCTGCAGCTGGGCGAGTCCATCCTGGCGCTGCTCCAGAAGGCGCTGTGGTGGATCATCCGGCTCGCCCCGATCGGCACCATCGGGCTGATCGGCACCGCCATCAAGGACTACGGCTGGGACCTCATCGGCTCCTACGCGACCTTCACCGCCGACATCTACGTCGGCTGCGCGCTGGTTCTCTTCGTCGTCTACCCGCTGCTGCTCGGCACGGTGGCCAAGGTCAGCCCGCTGCAGTTCTTCCGGGGCGCCTGGCCCGCCATCCAGCTCGCCTTCGTCTCCCGCTCGTCGGTGGGCACCATGCCGCTGACCCAGAAGGTCACCGAGCGGCTCGGGGTGCCGAAGGAGTACGCGTCCTTCGCGGTGCCGTTCGGCTCGACGACGAAGATGGACGGCTGCGCCTCCATCTACCCGGCCATCGCGGCGATCTTCGTCGCCGAGTTCTTCCACATCGACATGGGCATCAAGGAGTACCTGCTCATCGTCTTCGTCTCGGTCATCGGCTCGGCGGCGACCGCGGGCCTGACCGGTGCGACCGTGATGCTCACCCTGACCCTGTCCACGCTGGGCCTGCCGCTGGAGGGCGTCGGGCTGCTGCTGGCCATCGACCCCATCCTCGACATGATGCGGACCGCGACGAACGTCGCGGGCCAGGCCGTCATCCCGGTGCTGGTGTCGGCCCGCGAGAAGATCCTGGACCGGGAGGCGTTCCGGACGGCGCGCAGCTTCAGCATCGAGGAGGCGGCGGCCGAGCCGGAGCCCGACGAGGCGGAGCAGCGCCCGTCCGCGCCGACCCCCGCAGGAGTGGGCGCCTAGCCATTCCGGCTCCCCCCCCAGGGGCGCAACGGAACCCCCGCGGACCGCGACGCAACAGCGAGGGGCGGTCCCTTCCCGGCGCCGGGAAGGGACCGCCCCTCGCTGTTGCGTCGCGGTCCGCGGGGGTTC
>NZ_JAAKZZ010000399.1 GCF_011045075.1 Streptomyces boncukensis | reverse complement strand
GCACCGGGGCTCGTTCTGGGGACGAGGGGCGGGCTCAGCGCGCCGCCTGGGCAGCGCTATGCCGCCTCGTCGAAGCCCGTGTCATGGGCCATCTTCTTCAGTTCCAGCAGGGCGTGCTTCTCGATCTGCCGGATGCGCTCACGCGTCAGGCCGTGCTGCTTGCCGACCTCCGTCAGGGTGCGCTCGCGGCCGTCGACCATGCCGTAGCGCGCCTTGATGATGGAGGCGGTGCGCGGGTCGAGGCGGCCGATGAGGTCGTCCAGCTCCTCCCGGCGCAGCACCGTCAGCACGGACTGCTCCGGCGAGGCCGCCGAGGTGTCCTCCAGCAGGTCTCCGAACTGGGTCTCGCCCTCGTCGTCCACCGACATGTTCAGGCTCACCGGGTCGCGTGCCCAGTCCAGCACGTCGGTGATCCGCTCCGGGGTGGAGTTCAGCTCCCCGGCGATCTCCTCGGGCTCCGGCTCCCGGCCGTGCTCGCGATTGAACTCGCGCTGCACACGCCGGATCCGGCCCAGCTCCTCCACCAGGTGCACAGGGAGCCGGATCGTCCGCGACTGATCCGCGATCGAGCGCGTGATCGCCTGCCGGATCCACCAGGTGGCGTAGGTGGAGAACTTGAAGCCCTTGGTGTAGTCGAACTTCTCCACGGCGCGGACCAGGCCCGCGTTGCCCTCCTGGATCAGGTCCAGCAGCGGCAGCCCGCTGCGCGGGTAGCGCCGCGCGACGGCCACGACAAGGCGCAGGTTGGACCGGATGAACACGTCCTTGGCGCGCTCGCCCTCGGCAACGATCCCCTCCAGTTCCTCGCGGCTGGCCCGCGCGCTGGGGGAGTCCTCGGAAACCGGCTCTTCCAGCCCGTCCAGTATCCGCCGGGCGTAGACGCCGGCCTCTATCGCGAGCGACAGCTCCACTTCCTTCGCCGCGTCGAGCAGCGGTGTGCGAGCGATCTCATCGAGATACATGCCGACCAGGTCGCGGTCCGCGACTTCGCTGCCTGCGGCGCGAACACTGCTTGCCGTGTCGGAGACACCGCTAGTGTCCTCGTGACGACGGGCGACGGCACGGGTTGCCATGCGTGCTCCCTTTGCGAGTGGTCTACAAAACTGGCCTGGTGGCTAGCCCGGACACTCCCCGAGTGCCCGCTTGCATAGATGTCAACGGCTGGAAACCGGACAGAATTCCCAACTCGCTCATCATTTTTCGGATCATGCAGTACCCTGTGCGACCACCTGCGCGGGAGGACGGTGCCGGACCCGCGCTGAGGCGCTGGTCGGAGCGGCGTGCAGAGCGCCGCGGACTCCTTCGTCCCTTCATCCCAGCCGTCCGTGGGGGCCTCCCCGCCGCCCGCTCCGGCCGCCTTACACCCTCCTAGACGGCGCCCGCCGCTCATTGGTTGCGCGTGCCGCGCCGACACCCCCCGTACGACGTCCCGCGGGCACGCGCGTACGACGGAGAGCGGCCCCCGCCGGGCGGGGGCCGCTCTCCGTCACCTCTGCCAGATGCGTGCCAGAAGCATCCGCTGCCTACGCACCCACACCGGTATGGGCGTGATCAACCGGTGGGTGTTCCGGGCCGGCCGTCAGTGCATCGCCACCAGGGCGGGCTCCGCCTCGCCGGCGGCGTCGGACGGCTCGCCGTCCTTCGCCCCTGCCCCTGCGGAGCCACTCTGCGCACGGGCGTTCACCAGGACGCCCGCGATGGCCGCGGAGAGGAGCAGGATGCCGACGGCCCACCAGATCGCGGAGGTGTAGCCCTGCACCATCGACTCCAGCTTCAGCATCTGCTGCGCGGGCCGGGTGGTCGCCTGCGCTGCGTGGTCGGCGATGTACGAGGTGGTGGCGCTGGCCGCGATGGTGTTCAGCAGCGCGGTGCCGATGGCGCCGCCGACCTGCTGCGAGGTGTTGACCATGGCGGAGGCGACACCCGCGTCGCTGGGCCGCACACCGTGTGTGGCCAGGGACATCGCGGGCATGAACGCCGTGCCCATGCCGAGGCCGAGCATCAGCAGGGCGGGCAGGATCAGCGCCGGGTAGGAGCTGTCGACCTCCAGCTGGGTCAGGGTCAGCATGCCGCCCGAGGCGAGCACGAAGCCCGGAACCATCAGCAGCCGCGGCGGCACCCGGGTCATCAGGCGCGCGCCGATCTGCGTCGAGCCGGTGATCATGCCTACGATCATCGGCAGGAAGGCCACACCGGTCTTAACCGGCGAGTAGTCCTTGACGATCTGCAGGTAGTACGTCAGGAACAGGAACAGGCCGAACATCGCGATGATCGCGAGCCCCAGCGAGAGGTAGGCCCCGCCCCGGTTCCGGTCGGTGACCACGCGCAGCGGCAGCAGCGGCGCCTTCACCTTCGCCTCGGTGAGGACGAACGCGATCAGCAGCACGGCGGCGGCGATGAACATGGCGACCGTGCCGCCCTCGGACCAGCCCTCGCTCTCCGCGCGGGTGAAGCCGTAGACGAGGGAGACCAGGCCGAGCGTGGAGAGCACGACGCCGGGGATGTCGAGCGCGGAGCGGTTGCGCGCGTCGGCGGGCTCGCTGATCACGAGCATGGCACCGACCGCCGCGGCTGCGGCGAACGGGATGTTGACGAAGAAGGTCCAGCGCCAGTTCATGTACTCGGTGAGCACACCGCCGAGGATCAGGCCGACGGCACCGCCGCCGCCCGCGATGGCACCGTAGATGCCGAACGCCTTGGCCCGTTCCTTGCCGTCGGTGAACATCACCGCCAGCAGCGAGAGGGCCGCGGGGGCGAGCAGCGCGCCGAAGGCGCCCTGCAGCGCGCGGGCGCCCAGCATCATCGCCTCGTTCGCCGCCGCGCCGCCCAGCGTGGAGGCCCCGGCGAAACCGACAAGGCCGGTGATGAAGGCGCGCTTGCGCCCCCACAGGTCGGCTATTCGGCCGCCGAACAGCAGCAGGCCGCCGAAGGCCAGCGCGTAGGCGGTGATGACCCACTGCCGGTTGCCGTCCGAGATGTTCAGATCGGCCTGGGCGGAGGGAAGGGCGATGTTCACGATGGTGGCGTCGAGGACGACCATCAACTGCGCGGTGGCGATGAAGGCGAGCGCCTTCCATCGTCTGGGGTCGAGTCCGGTGGCTGCTTCTGGCATGAGTGGGTCTACCTCACACAGGAGTGGTGACGGTTGGTCATGAAAAACGATGCTTTGTGCGCGGAAAGCGGGCATCGTCGTCCGCAGTGGTCCCGGCGCTCCGGGGCCCCGCAAGCTCAGTCGTCGGGGAAGGGTGGTCTCAGAGGTGCGGACTCGACGGTGAGTCCGAAGTCATCGGTGACGTGCGCGGAAGCGGTAGAGAAGTAGAACGGATGCGCGCGGGGACTTCCACTCGTTTTTCCGCGGTGGCCGCCCGACGGGATCTCCAGGTCAGCAGTGTTGTGCTCGCAGGTCCTCCAAGGTCGCCGGACGGCCGGGGAGAGGGGACTTGGCCGGGGCGCGCAGCCCGTCGAGGAAGAGCGTCACGTGCCGTTCGATGAACCGGGCCATGCCCGCGGTGACGGTGCCGGGGAGCGGGCGGGCGAGCTGGCTGACCGCCACCAGCACGTCCCCGGCGCCGATGTCGTCACGCACCGCACCGGCGCGCTGGGCCCGCTCCAGCAGCTCGATCGCCACCTTCTCGGTGCGGTCGCGCGCGGAGCGGATGACCGGGTCGTCCAGATTGATGCGGTGGGACATCAGAGGGCACAGCGCGCTGGACTTCTCCTCGACCGCGATGCACACGAACCGCCGCAGCGCCTCGAACGGGTCGGACTCCTCGGCCAGCAGCAGCCGCCCCCGCTCGGCGATCCCGTCGGCAACGGCGAGGACGACGCCCTGCGCCAGCGCGTCGCGGTCGGGGAAGTGCCGGTAGAGCGTGGCGTTCCCGACCCCGGCGGCCTTGGCGATCTCGTCCAGCGGGGCCTCGGTGCCGACGCGGACGAACGCCTCCCTGGCTGCGGCCAGGATGCGCTCGCGGTTCCGCGCGGCATCGGCTCGCGCCCTCGGCATCGCCGCCGGGGCACTCGCGCTGCGTGCTGCGCTGCCCATGATCCGCTCCTCGCCGCTCGGGTGTCGTCGCGCTGATAAGAGATGTGTACTACGCCCCACTGACAACCGGGGACTGAGTCCCCGCTTCCGCCGGACGCCTATGTAAACGGGGACGCGCTCCCCGGTTATTTCCCCTGACTGCTGTGACTCGCCTCACAAGGTTCAGCGGGTAGCTTTATGACCTAACGGACAAATCCCCCGCTGCAGAACGGAGCGTGCCATGGCAACCCCCACTCCCGTACGCGTCGCGGTCGTCTACTACTCCGCGACCGGCACCATCGCCACCCTGGCCAGGGAGATCTCCGACGCCGCCGGGAGCGAGGGCGCCGAGGTCCGGCTGCGCCGCGTCCACGAGCTGGCGCCCCAGGCCGCCGTCGACTCCAATCCCGCCTGGGCCAAGAACGCGCGCGACACCGCCGACATCCCCGAGGCCGTGCCCGACGACGTCGAGTGGGCGGACGCGGTGCTCTTCGGCACCCCCACCCGGTTCGGGAACGTCACGTCCCAGCTCAAGCAGTTCATGGACACCCTGGGCCCGCTCTGGGCCGAGGGCAGGCTGGCCGACAAGGTCTACAGCGGCTTCACCTCGTCCGCCACCCCGCACGGCGGCCAGGAGAGCACCCTGCTGGCGCTCTACAACACGGCGTACCACTGGGGCGGCGTCATCGTCCCACCCGGCTACACCGACCCGTCGAAGTTCGTGGACGGCAATCCCTACGGCACCTCCCACGTCGACGCGCAGGGAGACAACCCCGTCGACGAGACGGCACGGCGAGCGGCCCGGGTGCAGGCCGACCGCGTGGTCCGGATGACGGCCGCCCTCAAGGCGGGCTTCGCGGCCTGACCGAGGGGCGGACCGGACCGCCCCTCCAGCCCAGCCACTGGACCAGACCGATGAAGGTCCGCGCGGCGTCTGGTCCGGCGTGATGTGCGCTGCGACGATGTGCTGTCTTTCCACTGTCGTCCCACTGTCGTCCCACCCCCCGCGCTTCCGCCTCGCCCGCATCCGTGAGGAGCGTTCCGATGCAGCAGCACACCTCCCGCAGACAGGTCATCGCCGCCGCGGCCGGAGCCGCGGCGGCGATCGGCGTCCCGGCCACCGCCGCTGCGGCACCGTCCACCACCACCGCACCCACCGCCGCCTCCGCCGCCACGGCGGCCGACAGGCGCTCCGCGCGCGCCCGCGCGGTCCGTACCGTGCGCCGGATGTCGCTCCGGGAGAAGGTTGGCCAGCTCTTCGTCGTCGAGCTCTACGGCCAGGCCGCCGACACCGAACACGCCAGGAACCGCGAGCTGTACGGGGTCGGCACCCCGGCCGAGGTCATCGCCAAGTACCGCCCCGGCGGCGTCATCTACTTCGACGCCCGACGCGGTCCTGACAACGTGCGCGAGCCCCGCCAGATCGCCCGCCTCTCCAACGGGCTGCAGCACGCCGCGTTGCGCACCGGCGCCCGTATCCCGCTGCTCGTCTCCATCGACCAGGAGGGCGGCAGCGTCGTCTACCGGATGCAGGAGCCCGCCACTCTGCTGCCCGGCAACATGGCGCTCGCCGCATCCCGCTCCCCCCGCGACGCGCACCGCTCCGCGGACATCCTCGGCACCGAACTGGCCGCCGTCGGCGTCAACCAGAACTACGCGCCCGTCGCGGACGTCAATATCAACCCCGAGAACCCGGTCATCGGCGTCCGCTCCTTCGGCTCCGACCCTCAGCTGTGCGCGGACCTGGTCTCCGCCGCCGTACGCGGCTACCACCGGGGCGGCGTCGCCAGCGCGGCCAAGCACTTCCCCGGCCACGGCGACACGGACGTGGACAGCCACAGCGGGCTGCCCGAGATCACCCACACCCGCGGGGAACTGGACCGGATCGACCTGCCGCCGTTCCGCGCGGCCATCCGGCGCGGCGTCGACACCATCATGACGGCGCACATCGTGGTCCCCGCGCTGGACCCGAGCCGGGTCCCGGCCACCATGTCGCACGCCATCGTCACCGGCCTGCTGCGCGGCGAACTGGGCTTCGACGGCCTCATCGTCACGGACGCGCTCGACATGGGAGGCGCGACGGAGGACTATCCGCCCGACGTGGCGCCCGTACGGGCCTTCCAGGCGGGCTGCGACCAGCTCGTGCTGGCCCCCGAGATGGACACGGCCTTCGACGCCGTCCTGTCGGCCGTCCGCTCGGGCGCCATCGCGGAGTCCCGGCTGAACGCCTCCGTCGTCCGCGTCCTGGAGCACAAACTGCGCCGCGGTCTGTTCCCCCACCCGTACGTGAGCGAACGGCGCGCCATGCGCACGGTGGGCCGCAGACGCCACCGCAGGGACGCACGCGCGCTCACCGAGCGGACGGTGACCCTGGTCCGGAACGAGGACGGCGCACTCCCGCTGTCCGGCGCGGCACGCGGGGTCCTGGTCACCGGCTGGGGCCCGGAACCGGTCGGCACGCTCGCCGACGCGATCGCCGGGCGTCCGGGGCAGTCGGCCACCCGGCTGGAGACGGGTGCGGTGCCGAGCGAGGCGAAGCGGGCGGAGGCGGCGGCAGCGGCCCGCTCGCACGACGTCACGGTCGTCCTCACCAACGCGGCGGCCGCCGGCTCGGAGGGCGGCGCGGCGCAGGCGAAGCTGGTGGAGGAGCTGCGCGCCGCCGGCACCCCGGTCGTCGCGGTCGCCGTGCGCAATCCGTACGACATCCGCCGCTTCCCCGACGTCCCCGCCTACCTGGCGACGTACTCGTACGGCGCACCGTCCCTGGCCGCGGTCGACCGCGCCCTGTACGGCGACCTCAACCCGTCCGGCAAGCTGCCGGTGGCGATCCCCGCCCTCGACGACCCGTCCGCCGAGCTCTTCCCGTACGGCCACGGCCTCGGCTACGGCGGGCGCGGCTAGGACTTGTCCGGTCGATCATGTTCGGAGCCAGATGGTGAGGGCTGCGGCGGTTGCGGTGCCGAGGTAGATGTAGCCGCGTTTGTCGTAGCGGGTGGCTACTGCTCTGGCGTTCTTCAGCCGGTT
>NZ_JAAKZZ010000398.1 GCF_011045075.1 Streptomyces boncukensis | reverse complement strand
CCGCCCCCGGCCACCGCCCACACTCACACCCACATCCGCCTCCAGGCCGGCACGGCATGACACTCGCCTACTGGCCCCTGGCAGGCATCACCGTCCGGGACGGCCCGCTGGAACTGCGACCTCCCACCCCGGCCGAATGCCACACCCTCGCCGAGGCCGCCTCCCAAGAGCACTGCGAACCGGGCGTCCCCTACCTGTCTCACCCCACCGACGACCCGGTACAGCGCGGGCGGCGGACCTTGCAGAACCTATGGCACGAATGGGGTACCTGGCACACAGCGCGGTGGTCTTTGACGCTGGCGGCATTCCATCACGGACAGATGGTGGGCCTGCAGAACATCCGGGCTTGCCACTACGCACAGCGCCGCGAGGTCCTCACCGGCACCTGGACCTTCCGGTGCAGGCGGGGCCAAGGACACGCCCTCCGCGCGGGAACCGCCCTCTTGCATCTGGTCTTCGACGGGCTGGGTGCACACCGGGCCCTGGCCCTCACCGCCGACTGCTGGCGCGTTCTCCAGCACTCCACCGGCATCCACCTGAGCGGAATCACCGCTTGTCTGTCCATGTTCGGAACGGTGTCCCGCCCAGGACGCTCCAGGGAACGTCTCCCTGAACAGCGGAAAGATTGACGGACGGGCTTATTCCGTGCCCGGAAGTCAACGGTTGAACCGCCATGCGCGGGGAACGCTTGGAACGCCGCCGCCCACGGCGGGCTTGGCGCCGATTCCTCCCTGCCGCGGGAGTCATGGCGCTTGCCTCGGCGAAGACCTCGGATTCCTTCTTGCCTGTGCGTGCCCCTCCGGCCCGCTACCAAGGTCGTTGGAGTGGGCGCCCGCGGCTGCACGCTCCGTACGGCAATGCCGGCTCAAGCTGCGATGTCGGCTTCGGGTTGGAGTGCGGGGCCGAGCAGCAGGCCCCCGTCCAGGACGAATTCCGATCCTGTGGCGAAGGTTGCGTCCTGGGAGGTGATGAAGAGCAGTAGGCGGGTGATGTCAGAGGGTTCGGCGAGGCGGGGGATGGCGAAGGGCTCGGGCGAGTAGAAGTCGGCGATGGCCGGCTGGCCGGCGACGGTGGGTTCGTTGATCAGCGGTGTGGAGACGACACCGGGGTGGATGGAGTTGACCCGGATGTTGTCCCGCCCCAGCTCAAGAGCGGCCGTCTTGGTCAGCCCGCGCACGGCCCACTTGCTGGCGGTGTAGGGGGCGTAGCGGGCCGTGCCGACGTGGGCCATGGTCGAGGCGATGTTGACGATGGTTCCGCCACCGCCCCTGCGCATCGAGGGGGTCACGGCCCTGATGCCGAGGAACTGGCCGGTGACGTTGACGCTGAACGTATGCTCCCAGGTGCGGAGTTCGGTGTGCTCGATAGGGGCCGCCGGGTTCTGGACTCCCGCGTTGTTCACCAGGATGGTGATCGGCCCGAAGTGGTCTTCGGCTTGTTGCACCGCCGCCGCCCAGTTGTCCTCGCGGGTGACATCCAGGTGGACGGAGAGAGCCCGATGGCCGAGCTGGGCGGCGAGGTCGCGGCCGGCGTCGTCGTCGCGACCGGCGATGACGACGTTCGCCCCCTCGGCGTGGTAGCTCTGCACATGGCTGCTGCCCATGCCCCCGCTGCCGCCCGTGACGATGACGGTCCGGCCCTCGAAGCGTTCCATGAAGCATCCTTCCACGCTCACCTTGATGGTGAGCCGGGTGACTCACCTCTGCTCTCACGGTACGGGCGGAGCTAGAGGCGAGTCAAGCGACTCACCTCGTGGTGAGAGGCATACTGGAGGGCATGACGGCACAGCCCTCGGAGTACCACCGGCGCGTGGCAGCGCAGAAGCGGACGTCCATCATCGAGGCGGCGACGAAGCTGTTCCTCGACTCCGGCTACGACGGCACCTCGCTGGCCCGCATCGCCGAGGCGGCCGGAGTGTCGAGGGCGACACTGTTCAAGCAGTTCACCACCAAGGCGGCCCTGTTCGAGGCGATCGTCACCGAATACTGGAAGGTCGACGACGAGGAGGCGCCCCTCCCCGAGCCGGGGAACCTCCGCGCAGGGCTTGAGGCCATCGCAGGCCGCTACGTCGCCCTTCTCACCCAGCCCGGCATGGCCGCCCTCTTCCGCATCGTCATCGCGGAGGTACCGCGCTTCCCCGAGCTCGGCGAGACCCAGTTCAAGCTCGGCAAGATGCCCTACTTCGAATCGGTCCGCCGCTACCTGGCAGCGGAGAACGCCGCCGGTACAGCCCGGCTCGACGATGCCGAGACGGCGGCGACCCAATTCCTCGGGATGATCTCCAACTACGTGTTCTGGCCCCGGATGCTGCTCGCACACTGGGAGCCCGACGACTCCGCCATCGCCAACGCGGTCGACCAAGCGGTGCTGACCATGCTCGCCCGATACGGCGCACCGGGGGCCCACGACGCCTGAGGCGCCAGGTGCTCCACCGCTCTGACCTCGACCCCGTCAAGCGCACAGTCGCTCACACGCAGCGCCGGTCAAAGCCCGATTGCGGGACAGCCCCCAGTCGGCAGCTGATCGACGGCATACGGTTCCGTACCCGAACCGGCGTCCCGTGGCGGGACGTGCCGGAGCGCTACGGGCCCTGGGCCAGGAAGGTCCGCGTCGCCCGCGCGGGTGCCGGACGGCCACGGGTCCGACCCGGCCGAGTCCGCGCCGACAAGGCTTGCGCCTCCCGCAGGAACCCCGCCTACCTGCGACGACGGGGAGGCCACTGCGCTATCCCGGACAAGGGTGACCAGGCGACCCACCGCAAGAAGCGCGGCTCTCGCGGCGGTCGGCCGCCCAAGTGCGAGCCTCGACGAGTGGCTGTGACCAGCACATTCGACTGACGTCCCGACCGGAAATCGGCCCTGTGGCCACTCCTCCCGCTCGGCTTCGGACGGTTATCCGGTGGCGCCCCCGTTCAGCGGGCGCTGCCCAGGTTCCGGTCGGTTTCGGCGCCTTCGATCATGCGTGTGACCTCTTCGGCGCGACGAAAGCGGCCGTCGGGAGCGAACTCGCCGAACAGGTAGACCTCCATGCGCACAGTGGAGCCGTCCGTCTTGGTGAGGTGGACGGTGTGCCGGTCGGCGTAGTGGACGCCGTCGTACAGCTCGTCGTGGACTTCGATGGAGCCTTTGGCCACGACGCCGCGCAGGTGGGCGATGTGCTCAAGGAAGGCGTCGCGGTCATCCCAGCGCCCGTCGGTGCGCTGACGGTAGTCGGGGGCGAAATGCCGGTCGGCGGCCTCATGGAGGTCGAGTCCCGGATTGAAGATCAGATCGGCAAGTGCGGCGGCAATGTCGGTGCGGTGCATAACGGATTTCCCTTCGTGTTCCACCCCCCTTACTGCATGCGCGACGCACGCATATCGAGCACCGTAACACGTATGCGTGCGGCGCGCACGCTATTCTGGGTGGATGGAAACCGAGGTGGGACGCGAGATCGCCGATGCCCTGGGCGTGCTGCTCAAACGCAGCACCCGCCAGGAACTGCACCGAGCCTTGACCGTCGACATGGGCGAAGCCGTGGACGAGCTGACCTACCCGGTCCTCAGCGGCCTTGAGCGCACCGGCCCCTGCAGTGCAGCCGACCTTGCTCCCGAGGTGGGGCTCGATCGATCCGGCGTCACCCGCCGCGCCTCCAGGCTGGAAGAAGCCGGGCTCGTGCGGCGCGAAGCGGACCCCTCCGACCGGCGCGCCACCCTGCTCGCCCTCACCGACGCGGGACAGTGCACGGTGCAGATGCTGCGCGAGCGGCTGTCCGCCCGCATCACCGCGAGCCTTGCCTCATGGCCTGCGGACGAGGCCGAAGCCTTCGCCAACTCCCTACGCCGCTTCGTCACCGACGGCCCATTCGCCTAGATCCACCTTCGGTACACGCCCTGGTGTCCTGAGTCAGAGATCACGGGGTAGGTCCTCCCGGTGCCGCTTGGCTTCCGCTGGGTTGGTTCCCCCAGGTAGCCACGTAGCCGACGCGGGACCGGAGCTCGACCGCATGGCCGTTGTCTGACCAGGAAGCTCTGTCTCAGGACACTGGTTTCTTTCGCATACGACCCCGACCGCACCGGCACCGCAGCGGCATCGCCTGCTCCAAGGGCGCGGTGCGCACTATCCTGACCAACCCCCGCTGCACCGGTCGAGTGGGTGCGGTCGGCTGAGCCCGTCCACGAGCTGTTGATCGGGACAGCGGTCTTCGAGCAGGTGTGGCGCGCTCTCGTACGCGACACTCCTACGTCTTCCGCGGGCGGCTTCAGCACAGTCGGGAGCGGCCCGGGAGCCGGGGCCGGGCAGGCGGACCGGGTGGTGCGGGAGTGCGACGCGAAGCTCGCCCCCCGAGGTCTACGCCCAGCTCGGGCTCCGCCTCACCTATGAGCCCGCACAACAACTAGTGCGGGCCGAGGCTCGCCTCGACCCGCACTAGTTGGGGTTGTGGTCCGTGTCGGGAGGGGGACTTGAACCCCCACGCCCTGTAAAGGGCACTAGCACCTCAAGCTAGCGCGTCTGCCATTCCGCCACCCCGACTCGGTGGGCCGCCGCGGCGCTGTGGCCGTTGCGACGGTGTAAACCTTAGCACTGGTTGCGGGGAACGATCACCCGGCTCTTGGGGGGCCGGGACGGGAGCGGGAGGATGGGGGCGTAACGCGAGACGAGGAGGCAGTGTGAGCCAGTCGGAGCCGGGAGTGAGTCCGGATCGCGCGGTGGCGGATCGTGGGGACGCGGGCGCGGAGAGTGCCGGCGAGCGTGAGGTCGTCGACCTGTGCCGTGAGCTGATCCGGATCGACACCAGCAATTTCGGGGGGAACGAGGGGCCGGGGGAGCGTGCTGCCGCGGAGTACGTCGCGGAGAAGCTCGCCGAGGTGGGGCTGGACCCGCAGATCATCGAGTCCCGGCCGGGGCGTGCCTCGACCGTCGCGCGGATCGAGGGGGAGGACCGCTCCCGCCCGGCGCTGCTGATCCACGGGCATACGGACGTGGTGCCGGCCAACGCCGACGACTGGACGCACCACCCCTTCTCCGGGGAGGTCGCGGACGGCTGCGTGTGGGGGCGGGGCGCCATCGACATGAAGGACATGGACGCGATGACGCTCGCTGTCGTACGCGAGCGCCTGCGGACCGGGCGGAAGCCGCCGCGGGACGTCGTGCTGGCCTTCCTCGCGGACGAGGAGGCCGGCGGGGTGTACGGGGCGCGGCACCTCGTCGACAATCACGCCGATCTGTTCGAGGGGGTGACCGAGGCCATCGGGGAGGTCGGCGGTTTCTCGTTCACGGTCAACGAGGATCTGCGGCTCTATCTGATCGAGACCGCCCAGAAGGGCATGCACTGGATGCGGCTCACCGTGGACGGCACGGCCGGGCACGGCTCCATGACCAACACCGACAACGCCATCACCGAGCTGTGCGAGGCGGTCGGCCGGCTGGGGCGGCACAAGTTCCCGGTGCGGGTCACCAAGACCGTACGTTCGTTCCTCGACGAGCTGTCCGACGCGCTCGGCGTCGAGCTCGATCCCGAGGACATGGAGGAGACCCTCGCCCGGCTCGGCGGCATCGCCAAGATCATCGGTGCCACCCTGCAGAACACCGCGGCCCCCACCCAGCTCGGCGCGGGGTACAAGGTGAACGTCATCCCCGGCCAGGCCACCGCGCATGTCGACGGGAGGTTCCTGCCGGGGTACGAGGAGGAGTTCCTCGCCGATCTCGACCGGCTCCTCGGGCCGCGCGTCCGCCGCGAGGACGTGCACGCCGACAAGGCGCTGGAGACGACGTTCGACGGGGCGCTCGTCGAGGCCATGCAGTCCTCGCTGAAGGCCGAGGACCCGGTCGCGCACGCCGTGCCGTACATGCTCTCCGGGGGTACGGACGCCAAGTCCTTCGACGAGCTGGGCATCCGCTGCTTCGGCTTCGCGCCGCTGAAGCTGCCGCCCGCGCTGGACTTCGCCGGGATGTTCCACGGTGTCGACGAACGAGTGCCGGTGGACGGGTTGAAGTTCGGTGTGCGCGTACTCGATCGGTTCCTGGACCAGTGCTGACCGGCCGGGGGGATATGTCCCGCTGAAACGGAACTTCAGTAATCGTGCGCGTGTGCTTATGCGACTGAGAAGGGTGAATGATTCCATAGGCTCGTAGCTCGATTCCGCCATCCTCGTTACAGGGGGTGCGGTCCCCAGCTGGGACCGTATTGCCAATGAGGAGGAACAATGCTCAAGAAGGTCGTCGCCGCTGCCGCTGCCACCAGCGGTCTCGTGCTCGCGGGCGCGGGCGTGGCCGTCGCCAGTTCCGGTGCCCAGGGCGCTGCCGTGCACTCGCCCGGCGTGCTCTCCGGGAACGTCGTCCAGGCCCCGATCAACGTGTCGGCGAACGCCTGCGGCAACACCATCAATGTTGTCGGCCTGCTGAACCCCGCCTTCGGCAACACCTGCGTGAACAAGTAACACCGGCTCTCGGCTGAGCGGCCGGTGCGGCTGATGAGGATGTGAAGCCCGAACGGCCCCGGGGCGCGTGCCATGCGCCCCGGGGCCGTCGGCGCGTGAGGGGGGTATGCGGAGTGGGCCTCCTCCTGATTTCGTACGAAACAGCGCGAGGACATCGCGGGGCAGGGGAAGCAGTCATGCGACAGGTCACCAGAAAGGGTCTGCTCACCGTGGCGGCGGCGGGCGGAATGCTCGCCATGTCGAGCGGTGCGGCGTTCGCAGATTCGAACGCCGAGGGGGGCAGTGAGAATTCGCCGGGTGTGTTGTCCGGAAATTCCGTCCAAGCGCCCGTGGACGTATCCGTCAATGTGTGCGGGAATTCCGTGAACGTGGTCGGCGTGCACAACGCGGCCGTCGGCAACGAGTGTGCGAACGGCGGGGCCCGAGCCGGTTCCGGCTCGGGTTCGGGGTCGGGTCCGGGTGCGGATGCCGGGGCGAACGGCTCCGCGTCGGACTCGCCGGGCGTGGGCTCCGGCAACCATGTGCAGGTTCCCGTGGACGTACCGGTGAACATCTGCGGCAACAACATCACCATCATCGGTGTGGGGAACACCGTCATGGGCAACGACTGCGGCAACGGAGGCGGGGGC
>NZ_JAAKZZ010000397.1 GCF_011045075.1 Streptomyces boncukensis | reverse complement strand
GGGGTACGGGGAGGTGGCGGTCGCCCCGCGCACGGTGTACGTCGACGACTCCCGCCCCGCGCTCGTCGAGGGCTTCACCCGGGACACCTTCACCGCGATGGTCGAGGGAGTACGCGAGGAGGCGCTGGCCGCGGAGCTGCTGACGCGGGCCGACTGGGAGCGCGGCATCGCGGACCTGCGCCGTACGGCTCAGGGCGGGGGCACCTTTCACTACACTTTCTTCAAGGGCGTGGCCGTCAAGCAGCCGCGTGGGCGGCGTGGCGGGTCGCCGCCGCCTCCGCCAGGGCGCGGATGACCGGGTGCGGCGCGCCGTCCGGGTCCCCGTCGCCCGCCAGTTCGGGCTGGAAGAGGGTGGCGAGGAAGAACGGGTGCCGCTCGGCCGGCAGTTCGGCGATACGGGCCGCGCCCGCCTCGTCCGTCCCGCTGAACCGCATCCCGTGCGTCCGCAGCGCGTCGAGGCGGTCCGGGTCGGCGCCGTACGAGCAGTGGTAGCGCTCGACGGACCGCCCGGTCCCGATGACGCGCTCGGCCAGCGAGCCCGGCGCCACGGTCACCGTGCCCTCGTGGCCGACGAGGGAGCAGGCGAGCGGGACGATCAGCGGGTCGCCCTCCGTCGTCCCGGTGTTCTCGGCGTGGGTCACCCACGGCAGCCCGCACACGGTGCGGGCGAACTCCAGCATCGCGTGCTGGAAGCCGCCGCAGGTGCCGAGGAACGGAATCCCCCGCTCCCGGGCCGTACGGACCGCCTCCAGCGCGCCCGCCTCGCTGCGGTACGGGCTGCCGGGCACCAGCCAGACGGCGTCGAACCCGTCGAGGGCCCCGGCGCGTTCCGCGTCCGGGGTCGGGATCCAGTAGGCGTCCAGCACCAGCTGGTCGCGTTGGGCGAGCGTGTCGAGGACGGCGGGGATCCGGACGTGGGCGCGGACGCCGGACGACCGGTCGCCGACCAGGGCGAGGCGGGGCAGCGGCGGCGGTGAGCTCTCTGGGTGCGTCATACGGACATCGTCGTCCGGCCCCCGTGTGCAGCGCCAACGATGATCTGCCGAATTTCATTAGCTGCGCTGATGGCCGCTGGTCACACTGGGGGTATGGATCCGCATCTGCTCCGTACGTTCGTCTCCGTGGCCCGGCACGGCTCGTTCTCGGCGGCGGCCCGCGAGCTGGGGTACACGCAGTCGGCCGTGTCCCAGCACGTCGCGGCGCTGGAGAGCGACATCGGGGCGCCCCTGCTGGGGCGCCGCCCGGTGGCCCCCACCCGCGTCGACGCCCGGCTGCTGGAGCACGCGGAGCCGCTGCTGCTGCGGCTGGACGCCGCCCGCGCCGACCTCGAACGGCTGGCGGCGGCGCCACCGGCCCGGCTGGTGCTCGGCGCCGCGCCGCTGGCCCTGACGCCCCGGGTCGCGGCGGCGCTGGCCGCCGTACGGCGGACGCGCCCGCACGGGGCGGTGACGGTCCGGGTGCTGGGGCGCGCGGCCGTCGTCCGCGGCGTCGCGGCGGCGGACCTGGACCTGGGCCTGGTGGACGGCGCCGCGGCCCCCACCGACCCGCTCCGCCTCCCGGACGTCGGCCCGGTCACCGCGAGCGGGGTCGGCGAGGAGGAGCCGCTGGCGCTGGCGCTGCCCGCCGGCCACCCGCTCGCGCGGGCACACGGGGCCGCCGGGCCCCGGGGGGTGGGTCCCGGGTTGGCGGGGCCCCGGTTGGCGGACCTGGCGGACGCGTACTGGATCGACGCGCCGGACATCGCGGTGCCGCTGCCGCAGCTTCGCGCCGCGACCGGCGCCGACGGCTACCGCGCGGCGGTCCGCTACGACGGTACGGACGCGGGGGGCCTGCTCGCGCTGGTCGCGGCCGGGCACGGGCTGGCGCTGCTGCCGCGGCGGGTCCCGGCCGGGGCGCCGGACGTGGCGACGGTACCGCTCGCCGAGCCGCGGCTGGCGCACCGGGTGGAGGCGGTACGCGCCGGGCCCGCGGCGCGCGAGGGGCTCCCCCGGCTCTTTCTGGACGCCGTGGGCGCCTAGGCCGTGGCCGGCGGATCTTGCTGGGCAGGGGCTGCCCCTGGTCGTGTGTCGCAGTCTGCGGCTGGGATGGGGGTCCCCCTGCTCGAGCGAAGCCGAGAGCTTGGGGGAGGTTGCGCGCGCAGTTCCCCGCGCCCCTGAAGCGCCCCCTGCGGGGCGCCAGGGCGCGCCCCGCAGGGGCGCGGGGCTCGTGTCCATAGCGGCTCCGCCGCGGGGCGCGACCGGCCACAACCCAGCCGCAGACCGCAGGACACGGGCAGGGGCAGCCCCGACTCGGCAGCCCCGACAGAGGGCAGCCACGACCCGCCGGACACGGACTAAGGGCTCGGGCCGTCAGCCGAAGTCGAAGGCGTTGCGGAGCCCCAGCCGGTACCGGACGCGGTCGTGCCGTTTGACGGACTCCAGCGCCGGATTCCGGTACAGCGGCTCGACCGTGCACCGCTTCGCCTCCGAACCCACCCGGTCCAGCAGCGCGTTGACGGCCTGCCGGGCGGCCGCGTTGGCGCCCTCCATGGTGGCCAGGTCGATGTCCACCGCCACGTAGTCGCCCGCCAGGAAGAAGTTGGGGACGCGGGTGGCGGCGTTCGGCCGGTTGTGGAACGTGCCCACCGGGTGGATGAGCAGCTCGTCCTCGTTCACGGGGTCGGGCGTGCCGATGCCGTCGACGCCGGGGTCGAGATACCACGAGTGCAGGATGCTGTCCTTGAGCACCGTCTTCCCGGTGTCGTTCAGCGACGCCTTCAGCTGCGCCCACACCTCCTTGGCGACCTCCTCGGGGGTGCACTGCTTGGCGGTCCTGCCGTAGAGCACGCCCTTCTTGTCCCACTCGGAGACGTCCACGGACAGGCAGTCGGCCGCGGTGCCGTCGCCGTAGTCGGCGGGGAAGTCCCGGCGGGGCCAGTGCGTGGCCTGCGCGATGGCGGTGAGGGCCCAGGGCGAGTCGACCAGGTTGAGATGGCCGTGCAGGATGGGGGTGCGCTCGGTCAGATAGAACTGGATGCCCGTCATCCAGTCGGTGCGCAGCTTGTCGCAGCGGGCCAGCTGCGGGTCGGCGGCGCGCAGCGCGCGGCTCCACAGCCGGCGGGCCCGCTCCACGGGCAGGGCGCATATGTAGTGGTCCGCTGTGATGTCGTGCCGCTTCCCCTCCGGGTCCTTGACGGCGATATGCGGCACCGCGCCGTCCGCGTACGGGATCCGCTCGACGTCCCAGCCGACGCGGAAGTCGACGCCGAGCGAGGTGAGATGCTCCACCCAGGGGTCGATCCACGCCTCGTTGGTGGGGGCGTCGAGGATCCGGTCGGGCGGCCCGTCGTCGCCCAGCCCGAGGGCGTTGAAGACGAACGCCTCGCCCAGCGTGCCCACCGTCCGGGTGCTGGCCTCCTCCGCCTTGGTGGCCACGATGTTGCGGGTGACGCCGATGGCGAGCAGCCGCTGGTAGTCCTCCGACATCCGCGCCGCGCGGGTGAACTCCCACCAGGGCGTGGACTCCCACTCGTCGTCCCGCCGCTCGTCGCAGCTGGTGAGGAAGACCAGGACGCGGTTGGCGAAGTACACCGTCTCGTCGGCCGGCAGGTTCAGCGCGGTCTCCAGGAACGCGGTGAGCATCCGGCGCACCTCGTCCGGCGTCAGATCCGGCGGCTGCCCCCCGTCGTCCCCCAGATACGGGACGGGGAAGCGCAGGTCCTCGCGCCCGCCGGAGCGGGCGAACATCATCTCGCGGGGCGCGACCAGGTTGTCGAACACGCCGCGCTCGTTCCCGGGGAAGGGGATGCGGCGCATCGTGTCCGGGAGGTTGTGGTAGATGCCGGGGATGAAGCGGAAGCCGTGTTCGGCGGGCAGCGGGTCGCGCCCGCCCCTGGCGCTGTCCGGCACGCCCATGCTGCGGGCCTTGCCGCCGAGCGCCCGGCGCTCGTAGACGGTGACGTCGAAGCCCCGTTCGGCCAGTTCGTGCGCCGCCGTGAGCCCGGCGACCCCGCCGCCCAGCACCGCGACCGTCCCGGCCCGCTCCGCGCCGCGGGACGTGCCGCGGGACGCGGAGCGGGGCGCCGCGTCGGCGGTGGCCTGCGCCGCGCCGAGCGCCGCCCCGGCCGCCACCGCGCCCGCGCCCAGCGCGACGCTCCGTCTGCCCGGTCCCCGCTGCGTACGGCTCCCGCTTCCGCCCATGCTGACTCCACCCCTGCCGCCGATGGCCGATGACCGATGACCGTGCGTGTTCCGGGCCCGTTACCCGCGGTACGCCGGGCCGGCGCAGGAGCATAGGGGGCGGGCGCGCGGGCCGGAAGACACCGGCGTGCGGCACGGCGCGACGGGCGCCACCTTGGCCGAAATGGCCCGGTACGCGGAGGGATTCCGTCCGCTCCTGGGAAGAGAGACGGCCATGGACATACCGCTACATCAACTCCCAGGCCCGGCCCGGCGCACGTACCGCACCGCGGTCTTCGACAGCACCCGCTGGGACCGGTTCCGGCCGCGCCCCGACGACATCGTCATCTCGACGCCGCCGAAGTGCGGCACCACCTGGATGCAGCGCATCACCGCCTGTCTGGTCTTCGGCAGCCCCGAACTGCCGGCGCCGCTGCGCGAGGTGTCCCCCTGGCTGGAGTTCCTGCACGAGGACGCCGACCTGGACACCCTGCTCGCGCGCCTGGAGGCGCAGCGGCACCGCCGCTTCCTCAAGTCGCACCTGCCGCCGGACGCGCTGCCGCCGCTGCCGGAGTCGGCGTCGTACCTGGTGGTCTTCCGGGACCTGCGGGACGCCGCGCTCTCCTTCCACCACCACATGGGCCGGGCCGGGGTGTACCCGGAGCTGCCGTCGGACCCGCGCGCCTTCTGGCGGGGGTTCTTCTCCGGGGAGCGGTTCGGGGGACAGGATCAGGACGTTCCGCTGGAGCGGTTCACCCAGCACATGACGTCCTGGTGGCGCCTGCGGCACGAGCCGGGGGTGCTGCTGCTCCACTACCAGCGGCTGCTGGACGACCTGGAGGGCGAGATGCGCCGCGTCGCCGCCCATCTGGGCATCCGGATCCCCGAGGAGGCGTGGCCGGGGCTGGTCGCGGCGTGCGGCTTCGAGGAGATGCGGGCCGACAGCGAGCGGGTGATGCCCGCCGTCGGCCCCGCACCGCGCGGCGCGTGGTTCTTCCACCGGGGCGTCAGCGGCCAGTGGCGGGAGACGGTCACCGAGCGGGAGACGGCCTGCTACGAGGAGGCTGTGCGCTCCCTTCCCGCGGGCCTCCGTGCGTGGTTGGAGAACCCGGACGGGCCGCCGCCGGATACCCGGCCCGCTGCGCGGTCTACTCGATGACGAGGTCGACCGGGATGTTGCCGCGGGTGGCGTTGGAGTAGGGGCAGACCTGGTGGGCCTGCTCGACCAGCTCGCGGCCCCGCTCCCCGGTGACGGAGTCCGGCAGCTCGACGCGGAGGGTGACCTTCAGGGCGAAGCCCTCGCCCTGCTTGCCGATGCCGACCTCGGCGGTCACCGCCGCGTCGCCCAGGTCCGTCTTCGCCTGCCGTCCGACCGCGCCGAGGGCGCTGGCGAAGCAGGCCGCGTATCCGGCGGCGAACAGCTGCTCCGGGTTCGTGCCCTGCCCGTTGCCGCCCATCTCCGTGGGAATGCCCAGCTCCAGGTCCAGCTTGCCGTCGGAGCTGACGGCGCGGCCCTCGCGGCCGTGGGTGGCGGTGGCGACGGCGGTGTAGAGCGC
The DNA here is from genome assembly GCF_011045075.1 of Streptomyces boncukensis. Taxonomy (GTDB): domain Bacteria; phylum Actinomycetota; class Actinomycetes; order Streptomycetales; family Streptomycetaceae; genus Streptomyces; species Streptomyces boncukensis. Next base: position 1,338 of record NZ_JAAKZZ010000397.1, on the reverse strand, counting down.
GTCCATGGAATCCATCTCCCTCGTCGGGTGCGGGCTGCGTGCACCTATAAGTAGAGCACACGATTTAGTTGTGCACAACTAAATCGGGCGCTTGCTACCCTGGAGGGCATGTCCTCCGACTCCTCCGACGACGACCTCCTCCGCCTCGACCAGCAGATCTGCTTCTCCCTGCACGCCGCCTCGCGCGCGTTCGGCAGCGTCTACCGCGTGGTGCTGAAGGATCTCGGCCTCACCTACCCCCAGTACCTGGCGATGCTGGTCCTGTGGGAGCACGGCGAGCAGCCCGTGAAGCGGCTGGGCGAGCAGCTGCGGCTGGACTCCGGCACGCTGTCGCCGCTGCTCAAGCGCCTGGAGGCAGCCGGTCTCGTGCGTCGCGAGCGCAGCGCCCGCGACGAGCGCTCGGTCCATGTCCGCCTCACGGACGAGGGCGCGGCCCTCCGGGAGCGCGCCGCGCTCGTCCCCCGCCGCATCGCCGCCGCGACGGGCTTCGACGTCGAGGAGGTCCGCGAGCTGCGGACCCGGCTGGACCGCCTCACCCGCGCCCTGGACGGGGCGGACCTGGAAGGCCCCTAGATGTGCTGTTCCGGCGGGCCGGGTCCGGCAGCCCCTGCCCGGACCCGGCCCGCTCTGCCCTTATCTGCTTCAGACGTTGTGCTGCGCGCCGCACCTGGTCTTGAACTTGTTGCAGTGCTGCCGCTTCAGCGGGTCACCGTTCCCGATGGTGATGTACACGTCCTTGGCTCCGCCGCGCACATTGTCGAAGCCCAGGACGCCGTTGATGCGCTTGGACCCGATGTCACCCGGGCAGAGGAACTCGGCGACCCGGTCCCACCGCCCCTTCCCGTCCGTGGCCGACAGCTCGAAGAGCTTGCAGCCGCTGAGGGCCCGGAGCGAGGCGTCGAACCGGACTGTCCGGTTGTACCAGCGCAGTTCGCCCTTGGCGTATGTGTTGCCGTAGTTGACGTAGAAGTTCTGGGTGTTCACGGGCGCGGCGGCGGCCGGTGTGGTGCCGAGGACCAGCCCCGCCACCGCTGTGGCCGAAACCGCTCCCACCGTGGCGACCTTCTTCAACGCTGCTGCCTTCATACGGCTCCCCCGTCTCGTCGTAATGAAAGTCGACGGATGTCGACGCGAGGGACGCTAGGGACGATCAGTGACTGGACGGTGAAGTTCCGGTGACTGCTCAGCGGCCGGGGGCGCCCAGGGTGCGGATGGGGGAGCCCTTCAGGAACGCCTCGATGTCCTCGACCGCCTGGCCGTAGTACGTGCGGTAGTTGTCCTCCGAGACATACCCCAGGTGCGGGGTGGCCAGCAGTCGGGGGGCCGTGCGGAAGGGGC
>NZ_JAAKZZ010000396.1 GCF_011045075.1 Streptomyces boncukensis | reverse complement strand
GGACTACATGGGGCGCACACTGGTCGGGCAGCACTCGACCACGGAGGCACATATGCGCAATGCCGCGGGCATCGACACCAGCGAGCCGCACTCGGCGAGGGTCTACGACTACATACTCGGCGGCAAGACCCACTTCCCCGCCGACCGGGAAGCCGCCGACGACCTCCGGGCCGCCTGGCCGAAGCTCCCGACGAGCATGCGGATCAACCGGGCCACCATGCACCGGATGGGCCGCTGGCTGGCCGCCGAGGAGGGCATCACCCAGTTCCTCGACATCGGCACCGGCATCCCCACCGAGCCCAACCTCCACCAGATCGTGCAGGAGATCACGCCGGCGTCCCGCGTCGTCTACGTGGACAACGACCCGCTGGTCCTCACGCACGCCCGCGCGCTGCTGGCCAGCACCCCCGAGGGCCGCACCCGGTATCTGGAGGCCGACCTGCGCGAGCCGGGCGGGGTGTTCGGCTCGCCGGAGCTGCTGGAGACCCTCGACCTGTCCCGCCCGGTCGGCGTCACGGTGATCGCGATGCTGCAGTTCGTGGAGGACGCGGCCGGTCTCGTACGGGAGTTGACCGCGTCGCTGGCGCCGGGCAGCTGTCTGGCGCTGACCACGGCGACCGGGGACATCACCCCGGACGAGGTGACGGAGATGGCGCAGCGCTACACCGACCGCGGCGTCCCCATGTATCTGCGCACCCGGGACGAGGTGGTGGCGCTGTTCGACGGGATGGAGCTGGTCGAGCCCGGTGTGGTGCCGATGAACCGGTGGCGGCCCGACCCGGGCGCGCCGCCGGTCCCCGACACGGATGTCAATATGTACGCGGGAGTCGGCCGGGTCGTGTGACGGTCCGGCTCACCCCCCGGCCCGGAACCGCTCCACCAGCGCGGCCGGGGCCTTCTCCGGCGAGCCCGCGTCGTACGGCGGCTGCGGATCGTACTCGATCATCAGCTGGACGCCCTGCGCGAAGGAGTCCCCCGCGATCCGCCCGGCCAGGGCCAGGCCCATGTCGATACCGGAGGACACCCCCGCGGCGGTGACGTACTTGCCGTCGAAGACGACCCGCTCCCCCGTCGGCTCCGCGCCCAGCCGGCCGAGCTGCTCCCGGGCCAGCCAGTGGCCCGTGGCCCGGCGGCCCTTCAGCAGGCCGGCGGCCGCGAGCAGCAGCGAGCCGGTGCACACGGAGGTCATCCACACGGCCGTGGTGTCCACGGCGCGCAGCCAGTCCCGCAGCGCCGGGTTCTCCAGGTCCGGCGCCGGGCCGCCCGGCACCACCACCAGGTCGGGACGGGGCACGTCCGCGAGCGCCGCGTGCGCCTCCAGGGCCACGGTGCGGTTGTCGTCGACCACGGGGCCGGGCCGTTCGGCGACGAACACGGTCTCGGCGTCCGGCAGCGAACTGAGCGTCTGGTACGGGCCGATGGCGTCGAGAGCGGTGAACTCGTCGTAGAGCAGGATCGCGATCTGCATGAGGACCTTTCCGGTGGTCGGGGCTCGGCGGGGTGTGCGGCCGGTCAGTGCGCGGCCGAGGGGGCGGTGGTGGTGGTGCGGAAGCGGCGGGCGTAGTCGGAGGGCGCGGTGCCCAGCGCCCTGACGAAGGCGCGGCGCATCGCCTCGGGCGTGCCGTAGCCGCAGGCCCGGGAGATCTCCTCGACGCCGTCGGCGGTGTCCTCCAGCAGCCGCCGCGCGTGTTCGAGGCGGACGCGGTCCACGTAGCGGCCCGGCGTCATACCCGTCTCGGCGTGGAACGCGCGGGCGAAGTGCCGTGGCGAGAGCCGGGCGCGGGCGGCGAGCGCGGTGACGGACAGGTCGTCGCCGGGGTGGTCGGCGATCCAGCGCTGGACGTCGCGCAGCGGACCGCGCCGCGCGGTCCGCGCGGAGAGCTGGGCGCTGAACTGCGCCTGGTTTCCCGGGCGGCGGAGGAACACCACCAGATGGCGGGCGACGGCGAGCGCCGTCTCGCGGCCCAGGTCCTCCTCCACCAGCGCCAGCGTGAGATCGATGCCCGAGGTCACCCCGGCGGAGGTCGCCAGTCGGCCGTCGCGCACGAAGAGGGGGTCGGGGTCGACCTCCACCCGGGGGTGGTCGCGGGCGAGCGTGTCGCAGTAGGCCCAGTGGGTCGTCGCCCGGCGGCCGTCCAGCAGTCCCGCCGCCGCGAGCAGCCGGGCCCCGGTGCACACGGACACCAGGCGGGCGGCGCGCGGGCCGTGGGCGCGCAGCCAGTCGACGAGCGGCGGGTCGTCCCGCAGGGAACCCGGTCCGCCGGGCACCACCAGGGTGTGCGGCGCGGCCCCCGCGTCGGTGAGCGCGCCGTCCGGCGTCAGGGCCAGCCCGCTGGAGGTGCGCACGGCACCGCCGTCCAGCGACGCCGTGCGGATCCGGTACGCGGCGCCCGGGGCCCCGCCGGCGAAGGCGTCCGCGCCCGCCAGCACCTCGGCGGGGCCCGTGACATCGAGGCTCTGCACGCCGTCGAAGAGGACGATCAGCACCGAACGTGTCATGCGTCCGATTCTTCAAGCGCGGCCGCGCCGTCCGCAATGACGGATCCCCCACCTTTCCTGCCATCCGGAGCTCCAGCACCCCCTCGTCCAGGACCGCGCCCCGCCAGGGGCGCGGGGAACTGCGCGGCCTGCCACGACGGACCCGCAGTCAGCGACGCGCGGGAAGGGGCTGCCCCTGGGGGCTCGTCGCGGGGTGCGGCACCGCAGTGGCTTGGCGCGCCCCGCGCCCCGCCAGGGGCGCGGCTCCCGACGCCGGGGACTCGTGGCCCGGAAGGCACCGCCTAGGCTGGGCCGATGGCCCGTCCCACGTTCCGCGAGCTGACGGCACAGGCGCTGTCGTCCGTCGAGCACGGCTACGACCTGCTCGCACCGAAGTTCGACCACACGCCCTACCGCACCCCGGACCGGGTACTGAACGCCACGGTGCGGGTGCTGCGCCCCTACGGCCCGTTCGGCACGGGCCTCGACCTGTGCTGCGGCACCGGCGCGGGGGCGCGGGTGCTGCGCGCGGTGTGCCGGAAGCGGATGACGGGCCTCGACTTCAGCGCGGGCATGCTGGACCGGGCCCGCTCCGCGGCGCCGGACGGCACCTGGGTACGGGGCAACGCGCTGGCGCTCCCGTTCGCGCCGGGCTCGTTCGACCTGGTGGTCAGCTTCGGGGCGCACGGCCACTTCCTCCCCCGGGAGCGCCCGCGGCTGTTCGCCGCGGTACGCACGGCGCTGCGGCCGGGCGGCCGGTTCGCCTTCCCGCTGGCGGCGCCCGCGCGCCCGGGGACGCCGGCCTACTGGTCGCTGCTGGCGTTCGACACCGCGATGCGGGTGCGGAACGCGGTGTGGCGGCCGCCGTTCGTCATGTACTACCGCACCTGGCCGCTCACGGACGTGCGGCGCGAGCTGCGCGCGGCCGGGTTCGGGGTGACGCTGCACCCGCTGTCCGAGCTGGGCGTCCGCCCGGACGGCTCCCCACGCTGCCGCCTGGTGCTGGCCACCCGGCTGCCGGAGCACTCAGGCTGACCTGACGCGGCGCGCCGGCCGCGCTGCCCGACACGGTGCGGAACTCAGCCGTCCAGGAGGGCGATGTCGAGAGCGCGGAGGCGAGCCGGTTCGGCGATGACCTCGTATCCCGCAATCCGCTCCCCCTCGACCACGAAGGTGAGCGCGAGGCGCAGCCGCCCCCGGGGCGCGACGACAGCGCCCATGCTCCCGTCCACCAGCGCCACCTCCGCGAACCGCGCCGGGCGCCCCAGGACCACCGTCTCCTCCGCCACGGTCCGCGCTCCGCGCGAGAGCGGCGGCACCCCGGGCGGCAGCGCGGCGGGGTCGACGCGCCGCACCACGTCGGGCGCCAGCACCTCCAGCAGGCCGCCGAGGTCCCCGTCCCGCGCCGCGGCGAGGAACGCCTCCACGGCCCGCCGGTTCCGGGCGAGTTCGGCGGCGGATCCGGCGCTGGTCCCGTCCGGGGCGCCGTGCCGATCCGGGTGCCGGCCCCGTACCCGCTGCCGCGCCCGGCTGGCGAGCTTCTTCGCGGCGGCCGGCGAGCGCTCGACGATGGGCGCGATCTCGTCGAACGGCACGGCGAACCCGTCGTGCAGCACGAACGCCACCCGTTCGGCCGGCCCCAGCGCGTCCAGCACCACGAGCAGCGCGCGGCCCACCGACTCGGCGAGCAGCACCTCGCTCTCCGGCCCGCTCTCCACGGCCCCGGCGTCCGGCTCGGCGCCGTGGGGCATCCGCTCGCCGACGAAGTCCTCCCGGCGCGAGGCGCGGGAGCGGAGCATGTCCAGACAGATCCGGGAGACGACCGTCCGCAGCCATCCGGCCAGATTCCCGATCTCCGCGGCGTCGGCGCGGCCGAGCCGCAGCCACGCCTCCTGGACGGCGTCCTCCGCCTCGGCCGACGAGCCGAGCATGCGGTAGGCGACGGCGTGCAGCTCGCCCCGGTGGGTCTCGAACCGCTCCGCCAGCCGGTCCCGCGCGTCGTCCATCCGCCGTCCTTCCCGATCGTCACCGAGGGTACGCGGACGCCCTCTACCCGGCGCGCCGGGAGACGGGAAGACTGCGCTGCCATGGAGCAGCAGTCGCAGGGACGCATCGACACCACCGTGCCGCACTCGGCACGCATCTGGAACTACTGGCTGGGCGGGAAGGACCACTACCCGGTGGACCAGCGCGCGGGGGACGAGTTCGCGCGGGTCTTCCCGGGGATCGTGGACGCCGCGCGCGGCTCGCGGCACTTCCTCGCCCGCACGGTGCGCCTGCTGGCGGGCGAGGCGGGGATACGGCAGTTCCTGGACATCGGCACGGGGCTGCCCACCGTCGACAACACCCACGAGCTGGCGCAGCGCGTCGCCCCCGAGGCGCGGATCGTGTACGTCGACAACGACCCGCTCGTCCTGGCGCACGCCCGCGCGCTGCTGACGTCCACGCCGCAGGGCGCCACCGCGTACATCGACGCCGACCTGCACCAGCCGGAGGCGATCCTGCGCGCCGCGGCGGAGACGCTGGACCTCTCCCGGCCCGTCGGCCTGACGCTGCAGGGCATCATGGGCCACGTCGCCGACGACGCGCGGGCCCGCTCGCTGGTGGCGCGGCTGGTCGGGGCGCTGGCCCCGGGGAGCTTCCTGACGCTGAGCGACGGCACCGACGTCAGCGCGGAGCGCCGCCGGGCGCACGAGCGGTACAACAGCTCCGGCGCGGCGCCCTACCATCTGCGCAGCCCCGGGCAGCTGCGGGAGTTCTTCGCCGGGCTGGAGCTGCTGGAGCCGGGCGTGGTGCCGGTGACCGAGTGGCGGCCGGACCCGGAGCCGTTCGCGCCGGTGCCGGTGACGACGTACGGCGGCGTCGGACGGAAGCCCTGAGACCGCCCTGGGGCCGCCCTGGGACCGCAGCCGCGGCGCGGCGCGCGGTGCCCGCGGTCAGGAGGCGCCGTCCGGGGGCGGCTGGGCGATGGGCGCGGTCTTGGGGGCCGGGACGGCGGCGATGAGGTCGCGCGCGTCGATCTCGACGGTGCTGTCGGCGCGTCCGCTGCCGCAGTAGACGGTGCCCATGCCGGACACCGCGTCGTCGAAGACGACCACCGCCGAGGTGTCGGCGGACACCGGGCAGAGCCCGCCGGGCTCCATGCCGAGCGCGCCCAGCACCTCGGGGCCCGCGGGCGACAGGTCGGCGCGCCGCACCCCCGCGGCGCGCGCCAGTTCGCCGTACCGCAGCCGCGCGTCGCCGCGCAGCCCGGCCAGCACGAGCCGGCGGCCGGGGGTGACGAAGGCGAGGGTCTTCACGGTCCGCCCCAGCGGAACGCCGAGTGCCGCGCACACCTCGTCGATCCGGGTCACACCGGGGTGCTCGCGGAGGCGGAACTGCGCGCCGCGCGAGGCCAGAACCCCGGCGGGGCGCACTGCTTCGGGGGCGCGGTCGTCGCTGTCCATCCCCGGACCCTACGGCAACCCCGCGGGGCGCGCGGGCGGGGTCAGCCCTCCGCCGGGGTCTCCCACTGGGTGCGCAGCCGCCCCAGGTGGCGACGCATGCACTCCTCGGCCGCCGGCGCGTCCCCGGCCAGCACGAGCTCCAGCAGCACCTCGTGCTCCTCGGCCGACACCAGCAGCTGGCCGGTCTCGGCGAGGCCGGCGAGGCCGTACAGCCGGGAGTGCCCGCGCAGTTGGCCGACGACCTCCACCAGGCGGCGGTTCCCGGCGAGTCCGAGCAGGGCCAGATGGAAGCGGCGGTCGGCCTCCAGGAAGCCGACGAGGTCGCCGGCGCGGGCCGCCTCCACTATCTCGCGGGCGACGGGGCGCAGTTCCTCCAGCCGGGCGGCGTCGGCAGTGCGGGCCGCCTCGCCGACGGTGGGCACCTCGATCAGCTCCCGGACGGCGACGTACTCGGCCAGGTCCCGCCGGGACAGCTCGGTCACCCGGAACCCCTTGTTCCGGACCGCCTCCACCATGCCCTCGCGGGCGAGGTCGAGCATCGCCTCCCGTACCGGCGTGGCCGAGACGCCGAACTGGGCGGCAAGCTGCGGCGCCGAGTAGACGGCCCCGGGGCGCAGTTCGCCCGCGACCAGCGCGGCGCGCAGCGCGTGCGCGACATGGTCGCGGATGCTGCGCCGGTCCGGCACAGCGGGCAGCTTCAGGGGGCGGTCTGCGGTCATCGACGCGCTGCTCCTCGGCGGCAGAGGACGGTTGAGCGGGGCGCTCGTGTGGTGCTGATCGTACGACGGCGCGCCGCCGCCCCTGCCCCGTGCACCCGGGAGCGGACAGGTCCGGGGGGTTCCCTGTGCCATGTGATGTGTGAAATTCTACTGTTCACTGCAACGACGCAGTGACACCCCCTTCTCCCCCCACAGGAGAGCCCCATGAGCCGGAACGACCGAAGATGCTCGTTACGCGCACGCCCGCAGCTCCCCCGGGCGCTGGGCGCCGGAACCCTGGCCCTGGCCCTGAGCCTGAGCCTCTGGACGGGCGCGGCCACGGCGGCAGCCCCGCCCGACGCGCCGCCCGCCGCACCGTCCGAAGGGCGCGCTGCGGGCGCCGGGCCCCAGCCGTCGGTGCCGGGCGGGACCGAAC
>NZ_JAAKZZ010000395.1 GCF_011045075.1 Streptomyces boncukensis | reverse complement strand
GGGCGGGGCGGGCGGAATGCGACACGCGAAGGCGCCGGACGTGCGAAGGACCGGAGCCCTCGGGCTCCGGTCCTTCCGAAGGGTCATGTCCGCGCGGCGGTCATGGCGTCACTGCATGACGGCCATGGCCAGTGCGCGGCGCGCGCGGAGCGTCGCCCGCTCGGCGCGGCGCTGGAGACGGCGCGCGGTGATCAGCCGGATGGCTCTGCGTTCCGACTCGGCCTCCTGCAGCCGTTGCTGCAGCTGGGCCCGCGCCAGGGTTTCTGGCATGAGTTGCATGGTCCGGGTCCTGTTCTGACGGACAGCGGTCGCGTCGGAGTGGGTGCTGACGGGGGTGTCGAGTGTGGGGGTCATGGTCAGTTCCTGCTTGGGGAAATGGCGCAGCCACGGGTCGCGCGCCGACGGGTTGTCGATGGTTCCGGCTGCCGGCCGGGCAGCGGCCGGTCCCGGGTAGCGCGGGCTCATGCCGTCACCGGGTGCTTCCGGGGACGGCCGCGCGGGCGCTTCCGCGGCACGACGACGCCCTGGACGAACAGCTCGCCGCCCCAGACGCCCCACGGCTCGCGGCGGTCCTTGGCGCCGGCGAGGCACGCTTCACGCAGCGGGCAGGTCTGGCAGAGGGACTTGGCGTACTCGACATCGGCCGGGGCCTCGGCGAAGAAGACCTCGGGGTCGTACGAGCGGCAGGGCACATCGACGCCCAGACGCTCGATGGCATCGTCCAGCTCGGTGAGGGTGGTCAGTGGCGCGGTCAAGGAGTCCTCCGTGGTCGGATCAGGCGGGAGAGAAGACGCGGGGCGCAGCGTCTGGGTGTGCGTCTCGGAGTGCACTGTCGGTTCTTCCTCGTCTGTCGGTGTCTGTTGTCTTGTCGGTCCGGCTGGTGGCCGGTCGGGGCAAACAGAAGGGCCGCGGATCCCTGTGTGGGTTCCGCGGCCCTGGAAGGTGCCGACCTGATCTCGCCGATCAGGCTGGATCTCTCCAGGGTTCGAGCCCACGGAAGGCCCACATCGGGTGGCGCTGCGTCTTCTGGCGGCCCTCGCCGGCACCCGTGGCCGCGATGGCAAAGGCATAGGCAGACACCTGTGCCTTGGTTGCCGCTACCGCGAGTGCTTTGGTCGGTCGCTCATTGCTGCCGAGGCTGACGCCGGACATACCGACGCCACGGAAGCTGGTGCCGGGCAGGCAGGCGGAGATGACCGGACGCTCGGTCACTTTGGTCTCCTGGGCCTTGCCGGCCTTCGTAATGATCGTGATCACGGGTCTCCGCCTCCTCTCGGCGTCTCAGGGACTGACCGGAGCCAGTCCAGGATGTTCAGGACTTAGTACAGCATGGATGGGCTGGGACGAAAAGGCCCGCCCTCTCCATGTTCACGAAGGCTATGGGGCCTCGGACGGCGCGCGCAAACTATTTTTCGCGGCTCTTGGGCACGGCTTCGCCCCGCAACTCCTCGCCTGCGCAGAGCGCCAGGACATCTGCCCCGAATCGCTCCAGTTTGCGGCGTCCTACGCCGGAGATCCGGGCCAGTGCGGCATCGTCACCGGGCACGGTCTCGGCGATGGCGAGGAGCGTTTTGTCCGTGAAGACGCAGTACGGCGGCTGGCCGAGCAGGCGGGCCTGCTCGGCGCGCCACTCGCGGAGCCGTTCGTAGAGCACCTCGTCGAGGTCGGAGGGGCAGTCCTCGCAGCGCATCAGCTTCAGCTCGCCCGGGTCGGTCAGCGTGCGGCCGCAGACCCGGCAGCGGACCGGGCTGCGCGGCCCGCGCGCCCGCGCCCCGCCGCGGCCGCGCTCGATGCCCCCGCTGCCGCCCCGCGGCCGGGCGGCGGCCGAGCCGGAGCCGGAGCCCGACCGCAGACCGTCCAGGAAGCGGCTGGGGCGGCGCCCTCCGCGGCTGCCGGGGGAGCGTGCCAGCGCCCAGGAGAGCACCAGATGCCGCCGGGCGCGGGTGACCCCGACATAGAGCAGCCGCCGCTCCTCTTCGATCTGCTCCTCCGACTTGGCGTATGTGATAGGCATCACGCCCTCGGTGAGGCCCACCAGGAAGACCGCGTCCCACTCCAGGCCCTTGGCCGCGTGGAGCGAGGCGAGGGTGACGCCCTCGACGGTGGGGGCGTGCTGGGCGTTGGCCCGCTCGTCCAGCTCGGCGACGAGCTCCGCCAGGGACGCTTCGGGCCGGGCCGCGGCGAAGTCGCCCGCGAGCCGGACCAGCGCCGCCAGCGACTCCCAGCGGTCGCGGGCGGCCCCCGAGCCCGCCGGGGGCTCCGGCGTCCAGCCCTTGGTGGCGAGCACGGCGCGCACCTGCGAGGGGAGGTCCACGGCGTCGTCGAGCAGGGAGTCGTTGCCGCCGGCGCGGGCGGCGCCGCGCAGCGCCACCCCGGCCTCGCGCACCTCCGGCCGCTCGAAGAAGCGCTCAGCCCCGCGCAGCTGGTAGGGGACGCCCGCGTCGGCCAGGGCCTGTTCATAGACCTCGGACTGGGCGTTGATGCGGTAGAGGACGGCGATCCCGCTCGCCGGGACGCCCGCGTCGAGCAGGGCGCGGATGCGCTGGGCCGTGCCCTCGGCCTCGGCCGGCTCGTCGGCGTACTCCGCGTATGCCGGGTGGGGGCCGGGGTCGCGCTGGGAGACCAGCTCCAGGCGGTGCTCGGCCGCCCGGCCGCGGGCCTGGGACAGCAGCCCGTTCGCCAGATGGACCACCTGGGGGGTGGAGCGGTAGTCCCGCACCAGCTTGACGACCGTGGCCTCCGGATGCCGGACGCGGAAGTTCAGCAGGTGGTCGGGGGTGGCGCCGGTGAAGGAGTAGATGGTCTGGCTGGCGTCACCGACCACGCACAGGCTGTCCCTCCCGCCGAGCCACAGCTCCAGCAGGCGCTGCTGGAGGGGGCTGACGTCCTGGTACTCGTCGACGACGAAGTGCTGGTACTGCCCGCGGACCGTCTCGGCGATGTCGGGGCGGTCCTGGAGCACGCCCACGGTGAGCAGCAGGACGTCCTCGAAGTCGATCACGGAGCGCTCGCGCTTGAGCTGTTCGTAGAGCGCGTAGACCCGGCTGGTCTCCGCGGGGTCGCGGGGCGCCTCGCGGGGGGACGCGGCCACGGCTGCCGGATAGTCCTCCGGCACGGTCTGGGTGACCTTGGACCACTCGATCTCGCCGGTGACATCCCGCAGCTCGTTGCGGTCCAGCCGCAGCCGGCAGCGGGCAGCGGCCTCGGCGACGAGCTGCACCTTCCGCTCCAGCAGCCGGGGCAGCTCGCCGCCCACCGCGCGCGGCCAGAAGAACTGCAGCTGGCGCAGCGCCGCCGAGTGGAACGTCCTGGCCTGGACTCCGGCGGCGCCGAGCTGGCGCAGCCGGCCGCGCATCTCGCCCGCCGCGCGGTTGGTGAAGGTGACGGCGAGCACACTCGCGGGCGGCAGGATCCCGGCAAGCACCCCGTACGCGATCCGGTGGGTGATCGCGCGGGTCTTGCCCGTGCCCGCGCCGGCCAGCACGCACACCGGCCCGTGCAGGGCCGTCGCCACCTCGCGCTGCTCGGGGTCGAGGCCGCCGAGCACCGCGTCGGGCGAGTCGGGAACCCGGGGGAAGAGAGGGGAGTCCGTTGCTGCTGTCACCCCGCCATGCTGCCAGTCCGCCCGGGACCACCGACTAGGTTGTCCACAGCCGGTCCGGGATTGTCGTACGAATACCCGTGAGGCCGGAGCGGAGCGCGCGGGGCCGCGTGGGCACAGCCGCACGGGCACGGCCCCGTTCGGGAACAGGCGTGCGGGTCGGGCGGGAATGGCCCGCCGTCGGCGCGCGTTCCTCCAGGGCAGTCGACCGAGAACACGAAGGAGCACGAGACAGATGGCGGGCACTGTGACGATGTACAGCACCACCTGGTGCGGCTACTGCCGCCGGCTGAAGGGGCAGATGGACCGCGAGGGCATCGCGTACACCGAGGTCAACATCGAGCAGGACCCGGAGTCGGCGGCGTTCGTGGAGAAGGCGAACGGCGGCAACCAGACCGTCCCCACCGTGCTCTTCGCCGACGGCTCCACGCTGACCAACCCCTCCCTGGCGCAGGTCAAGGAGAAGGTCGGCGCCAGCGCGTAGCGGTCGGCGCACCAGGCGCAGCGGAGCTCGGGTCAGGTGCGGGCGGTCCGCGGCAGCGGCTCGCCGTACCAGCGCTCGACCAGCCGGGCCGCGATCGAGATGCCGGAGAAGGGCAGCACCTCTCCGGACGCGAACGCGGCCCGCAGCTCGTCCCGCGAGAACCAGCGGGCCTCCTCGATCTCGTCGCCGTCCACCCGGATCTCGGGCGAGGCCGCCCGCGCCATGAAGCCCAGCATCAGACTGGACGGGAACGGCCACGGCTGGCTGGCGACGTACGCGACGGAGCCCACCGCCACCCCGGACTCCTCGGCGACCTCCCGGATGACGGCCGCCTCGATGGACTCGCCCGGCTCCACGAACCCCGCGAGCGTCGAGAAGCGCCCCTTGGGCCAGTGCACCTGGCGGCCCAGCAGCGCGCGGTCCTGGTCGTCCGTCACCAACATGATCACGGCCGGGTCGGTGCGCGGGTAGTGCTCGGCGCCGCAGGCCGGGCAGCGGCGGATGTGCCCGGCGGCCGCGATGACGGTCCGCTCGCCGCAGCGCGAGCAGAAGCGGTGGGTGCGCTGCCAGTTCTCCAGCCCGATGGCGTGCACCATCAGCGCGCTGTCCCGCTCGGACAGCAGGACGCCCGCCTCGCGCAGCCCGGCGGGCCGCGCGATGTCGTCCATCCGGCCCGGCAGGGTGTCCTTCTGCAGCGCGAAGTAGCGCACCCCGTTCTCGTCGACGCCCAGGAAGTAGCGGTGCGCCTCGGTGAAGGGCGCGTCGAAGGACGGCATCATCACCAGCTCGGTACGGCCGTCCTCCTTGTCCTCGATCAGTGCCTGCCCGCCGGAGACCACGAAGACGCGCGTCGTCGGATGGCTCCAGGCCGCCGCCAGCCACGCCTCGTCCAGCCGGTGGTGCGAGGCGCGGTCGATACCGCCGGTGCTGGTGAGGGTGATCGGACGGTCGGCTGTGGCGGCGCCCGTGGTGCGGTCGGTCGAGGTGGTCACTTCGGCTTCCTACTCCCCCTGTTGTCGGAGTTGTGCGTGCTCAGCGTGCGCTCCAGTGTTCCGCGAGGTCGCCCCACAGGTACGACGTCGTCTCCGCGCCTTTCATCAGCAGGTCCAGCTCGACCTTCTCGTTGGGCGCGTGCCAGCCGTCCGACGGGACGGAGGTCCCCAGGAACAGCACGGGGACGCCCAGCACGTCCTGCAGGTCGGCGGCGGGGCCGGAGCCGCCCTCGCGGGTGAACAGGATCCGCCGGCCGAACGCGCGCGCCATCGCCCGCGTGACGGACCGCAGCGCGGGGTGGTCGAGCGGGGTGAGGCACGGGCGGGTGGAGCCCCAGAAGGTGATCTCGTGCCGGATGCCGGCCGGGAGCCGCGCCGCCACCCACTCGCGGAGCGACTGCTGGATCTTCTCCGCGTCCTGTCCGGCGACCGTCCGGAACGACAGCTTGAGCTGTGCGCCGGAAGGAACGATGGTCTTGCCGCCCGGCCCCTGGTAGCCGCCGCCGATGCCGTTCACCTCCGCGGCCGGGCGGGCCCAGACCCGCTCCAGCGTGGTGTATCCCGCCTCGCCCAGCGCGGCGTGCGAGTGGGCGGTACGCAGCCACGCGTCCTCGTCGAACGGCAGCTCGGCGAAGAGGCCGCGCTCCTCGGCGGTCAGCTCCACGACACCGTCGTAGAACCCGGGGAGGGTGACCCGGTGGTCCTCATCGTGCAGCGCGGCGGCCAGCCGTGCGGCCTCGGCCGCCGGGTTGGGAACGGCGCCGCCGAAGGACCCCGAGTGAACGTCCTGGTCCGGGCCGCGCAGGTCGATCTGGCAGTCGGTCAGTCCGCGCATGCCGGTGCAGACGGTGGGGGTCTCCGCGTTCCACATGCCGGTGTCGGAGACGATCGCCACGTCGCAGGCGAGCCGGTCGGCGTGCTCCCCGACCAGGGCAGCGAAGTGCGGGGAGCCGGACTCCTCCTCGCCCTCGACCAGCAGTTTCAGGTTGACCGCCGGGGCCGTGCGGCCGGTGGCGGCCAGGTGCGCGCGGACGCCCAGGGTGTGGAAGAAGACCTGCCCCTTGTCGTCCGCGGCGCCGCGCGCGTACAGCTTCCCGTCACGCTCCTGCGGCTCGAACGGGTCGGTGTGCCAGCCGTCCTCACGGGCGGCGGGCTGGACGTCGTGGTGACCGTAGACCAGCACGGTGGGCGCGTCCGGGTCTCCGGAGGGCCACTCGGCGAACACGGCGGGCGCACCGTCCGTCTCCCAGATCTCGGCGACGGGAAAGCCCGTCCCGGTGAGCTTCCCTGCGAGCCACTCCGCGCTGCGGCGCACCTCGGGGGCGCGCTCCGGATCGGCGGAGACGGACGGGATGCGCAGCCATTCGGCCAGGTCCGCCAGGAAGCCGGAACGCTGCTCTGCTATGAAGGACCGGACCACGCTGTCCGGTGCCGCCGGGGAGACACTCATGCCGCCGAGCCTAGCGGGCCGCACCGGCTCCCCCGGCATCCGGCGGCCCGCCGGGCGGCCCGCCGGTGAGCACCCGCTCCAGCCCGGACCGGTCCGGCAGCCCCTCGGGACATACCAGCTCACCGGTGCGGACGTACAGGAAGGCGGCGCTCACCGCGCTCAGCGGCACTCCCTGCTGCTCGGCCCAGGCCAGGCGGTAGACGGCCAGCTGCAGGGGATCGGCGTCCTGCCCCCTGCCGGTCTTCCAGTCGACGATCTCGTACGTCACTCCCGCGGGCTCCGTCTCGCGGTAGACGGCGTCGATGCGGCCGCGCACGATCCGCCCCGCGAGAGCGAGCTCGAAGGGTGCTTCGACGCGGTACGGGGTGCGCCGGGCATACGGGGTGCGCTCGAACGCCTCTTTGAGCGCCGCCAGGTCCCGCTCGTCCGCGATGGCCGGCGGCTCGCCGCCGTCCGCGCCCTCGCCGTCGGCGCCCGGTAGCTCCTCGGGGCCCAGCAGCGGCAGCGTCAGCTCCTCGAAGCGGGATTCCACCCACGCGTGGAAGCGGG
>NZ_JAAKZZ010000394.1 GCF_011045075.1 Streptomyces boncukensis | reverse complement strand
GGGCAGCCCCGACCCAGCCCGCTCCCCGCCTCCTGGCCCTGGCTCTTGCCCTAGTCGTGGTCGGCGGGGTGCGGGGCCAGCAGGGGGAGCTGGGACGCCAGGCGCCGCTCGCACAGCGCGGCCAGCTCCTCGTACGCCGCGGCGCCCATCAGCTCGATCAGCTCCGGCCGGTACGACTCGTACACCGGCTTGCCCGCGCCATGCGCCGACGGCGCTGACGTGCACCACCAGTGCAGATCGTGCCCGCCGCCGCCCCACGCCCTCCGGTCGTACTCACCGATCGTGACGTAGAGCACGTCCTCGCCGTCGGGCAGCTCCACCCACTCGTAGGTGCGCCGGATCGGCACCTGCCAGCACACGTCCGGCTTGGTCTCCAGCGGTTCGCGGCCCTCCCGCAGGGCGAGGGTGTGCAGGGCGCAGCCGGGGCCGCCCGGGAAGTCCGGGCGGTTGTTGAAGATGCACGCACCCCCGTAGCGGCGGGTCTGCCGCTCGCCGTCCTCGTTGACCTCGGTCCAGCCGCTCTGCTGGGCGGCGCCGTGGAACTGCCACAGCTCGGGTGTGAGCCGCGCCACATGCCCGGCGACCCGCTGCTCGTCCTCCTCGTCGGCGAAGTGCGCGCCGAGCGTGCAGCAGCCGTCGGTGGCCCGGCCCTCGGTGATGCCCTGGCAGCCGCGTCCGAAGATGCAGTTCCAGCGGGAGGTCAGCCAGGTCAGGTCGCAGCGGAAGACCTGCTCGTCGTCCGCCGGGTCCGGGAACTCCACCCAGGCGCGCGTGAAGTCGAGCCCTGTCTCCTCGTCGCGCGCCCTGCGCACGCCGCCGCCGTCCTGATTGCCGCGCTCAGCCGCATTCGTCGTACCCACACGCCCAGCGTACGGGGCGGGATCCGGTGCGCCCGTACCCCGCACCCCGTGCCGGACCTCGGCCTTCCGCACCGCACCGGGTGACGAAGGCCGCTAGCGTGCTGTGTATGAGACTCGGTGTCCTCGACGTGGGCTCGAACACGGTCCACCTGCTCGTCGTGGACGCGCACTCCGGTGCGCGTCCGCTGCCCGCCTATTCGCACAAGGCCGAGCTGAAGCTCGCCGAACTCCTCGACACCGACGGCGCGATCAGCGAGGACGGGATAGGCCAGATCGCCGCCACCGTCGCGCACGCGCTGGAGGTGTCGGAGGACAAGGGCGTCGAGGACCTGCTGCCGTTCGCGACGTCCGCCGTGCGGGAGGCCACGAACGCCGACCATGTGCTGGGCCGCCTCGCCGAGGAGACCGGCGTCAAGCTGCAGGTGCTGTCCGGCGCGGACGAGGCGCGGCTCACGTTCCTCGCGGTGCGCCGCTGGTTCGGCTGGTCGGCCGGGCGGCTGCTGGTGCTCGACATCGGCGGCGGCTCGCTGGAGGTCGCGTACGGCCTGGACGAGGAGCCGGACGCGGCGGTCTCGCTGCCGCTCGGCGCCGGCCGGCTCACCTCGGCCTGGCTGCCCGGGGACCCGCCGGACCAGGCGGACGTACGGGCGCTGCGGCGGCACGTACGGGCCGAGATCGCCCGTACGGTCGGCGAGTTCAGCCGCTTCAACCCGCCGGACCACGTGGTCGGGACGTCCAAGACGTTCAAGCAGCTGGCCCGGCTGGCGGGGGCGGCCCGCACGGCGGACGGGCTCTATGTGCAGCGCGAGCTGAGCCGGTCCACGCTGGAGGAGTGGGTGCCGAAGCTGGCGGTGATGCCCACCGGGGAGCGGGCCCAGCTGCCCGGCGTCTCCGAGGGCCGGGCCGGTCAGCTGCTCGCGGGGGCGCTGGTGGGGGAGGGCACGATGGACCTCTTCGGCGTGGACACGCTGGAGATCTGTCCGTGGGCGCTGCGTGAGGGCGTCATCCTGCGCCGTCTCGACCATCTGCGCTCGGCGTGAGCCGGGCCGGGCCCCGCCGTCCCCGGGCCGGGGCGGACGCCGCGTGTGCGGCGCTCTAGGGTGACTGGCGTGGCCCAGCAACCCGTGAGCGTTCCCGCCGCGAAGGTCGCGCTGTCGACGGCGTCCGTCTACCCGGAGTCCACGGCGGCGGCCTTCGAGATCGCCGCGCGCCTCGGCTACGACGGCGTCGAGGTCATGGTGTGGACCGATCCCGTCAGCCAGGACATCGACGCGCTGCGCAGGCTGTCCGACTTCCACGGCGTGCCCGTCCTCGCCGTGCACGCGCCGTGCCTGCTCATCACGCAGCGCGTGTGGTCGACCGATCCGTGGACCAAGCTGAAGCGGGCCCGCGCGGCGGCGGAGCGGCTGGGTGCGAGCACGGTCGTCGTGCACCCCCCGTTCCGCTGGCAGCGCGCGTACGCCCGGGAGTTCGAGCGCGGCATCTGGCGGATGGCGGGTGAGACGGACATCAGGTTCGCCGTCGAGAACATGTACCCCTGGCGCTACCGGGACCGCGAGATGCTCGCCTACGCGCCCGACTGGGACCCCACCAGCAACGACTACCGCCACTTCACCATCGACCTCTCGCACACCGCCACAGCCCGCACCGACACCCTCGCCATGGTCGAGCGGATGGGCGACCGGCTCGGCCATGTGCATATCGCGGACGGGCTCGGCTCCGGCAAGGACGAGCACCTGGTGCCGGGCCGCGGCTCGCAGCCGTGCGCCGAGCTGCTGGAGTCACTGGCGCTGCGCGGCTTCGACGGGCATGTGGTGGTCGAGGTCAACACCCGCCGCGCGATGTCGGCGGCCGAGCGGGAGGCGGACCTCGCGGAGGCCCTCGCGTACACCCGGCTGCACCTGGCCGCAGCCCCGCAGCGGGCGGAGCCGTGAGCCGCGGCGCCGCCGCCGGAGACGCGCCCGGCACGCCCGGCACGCCCGATACGCCTGGCACGCCCGCCGCACCGGGCGAGCCCGGCCCCGGTCCCGAGCCCGCGCGCAGGCGCGGGCGCCCGGCGCGCGGAAGCGAGCAGGAGGGGCCCGGCACCCGCGAGCGCATCCTCGTCTCCGCGCGCACCGAGTTCGCCGAGCGGGGGTACGACAAGGCGTCCGTACGCGGTATCGCGCGCGGCGCCGGGGTCGACGCGGCCCTCGTCCACCACTACTTCGGCACCAAGGAACAGGTGTTCACCGCCGCGGTCGAGAGCGCGTTCGCGCCCGCCTACGCGGTGCCGCACGCCTTCGAGGCCGTCGGCTCCGAGGAACTGGGGGAGCGGATCGTCGACGCGTTCTTCCAGGTCTGGGAGGACCCGCGCACCCGGCACCAGATGCTGGCCGTGCTGCGCTCCGCGGTGAACAACGAGCGGGCCGCCGCCGTCTTCCGCCGCCTCCTCGCCGAGAACCTGCTGTACCGCGCCGCCGCCGTGCTGGACGTGCCGGACGCCCGGCTCCGCGTCGAACTCGTGGCCGCGCAGCTGGTGGGTACGGCGCTGCTGCGGTACGTGATCCGGATGGAGCCGGTGGCCTCGGAGCCGCTGGAGGAGCTGCGGACCCGGCTGGCCCCCGTCGTCCAGCGCCACCTCACGGGCTGACGGCCGGCGCCCGCGTGCGGTCCCCGTCCGCCGCCTCGTGCTCCGGGCCCCTCCGGTGGCCCGGGTGCGCCCCGCGCGGCCGGCGCGGCCACCACAGCGCCCGCCCCAGCAGCGCGGCGAGCGCGGGCGCCAGCACCGTGGCCAGCACCAGGGCCGACAGCAGGATGCCCAGCCCGGTGCTGAAGCCGAGCTCCTGGGTCTGGGGGTCGGCGACCAGCGCGCCGAAGGAGCCCGCGAGCACCAGCCCGGCGGTGGCGATCGTCGGCGCGGTGTGCCGTACGGCCTCGGCAACAGCGCGCCGCGCCGGGACCGGCCCGGCCATCTCCTCCCTGATCCGGTCGCTGATCAGGATGTTGTAGTCGGTGCCCAGCGCCACGACGAACAGGAACAGCACCAGCGGCAGCGTGAAGGAGACCCCGGGCCGGTCCAGGGTGTGCTGGAACACGAGCGTGGCCGCGCCCAGCGTGGCGACGAAGCCGCAGCCGATGACCGCCATGAGCACCAGCGGGGCGACCAGCGAGCGCAGCAGCAGGAGCAGGATCAGCCCGATCAGCCCGGCCGCGACGGGGAACACCAGCCGCAGGTCCTTCTCCACCGCCGTGGAGATGTCGGCGAAGACGGCCGCCGTGCCGGTGATGTGCGCCTCCGCGCCCTCGGGGGCGTGCCGTGCCAGGGCGCTCCGCACCGGGCCGGAGACCAGGTCCCGCGCCCGCTGGGACTCGGATCCGACCCCGAGGACCACCGGGAACCGGGCCGCCGAGCCGTCCTCGCTCAGCGCCGGCCGCCCCACCTTCCCCACGCCGTCGACGCCGCCGACGGCGTCCGCCAGGTCCCGGACCGCGCCCCGGTCCAGGGCGCGGCCACTGGTGCTGCGTACGTACACGGTGTGCGGGTCGGTGGCTCCGGCGGGCAGGCTCCGGGCGATCTCGTCGGAGACCCGGGAGGCGGCGGTCTCCTTGCCCTCCGGCTGGTCGTAGCTCATCTTCACCCCTGTCACACCCGCCGCCAGCACCCCCATCAGTGCCAGGGCCCCGCAGGCGTACCGCACCGGCCGCCGGCTCACGGCCAGGCCCAGCCGGGCGCTCGGCCCGCCGCCGCGCTCCCGCTTCCAGGACCGGGACGGCCAGAACATCGCGCGCCCGAACAGCG
Organism: Streptomyces boncukensis; assembly: GCF_011045075.1. Taxonomy (GTDB): domain Bacteria; phylum Actinomycetota; class Actinomycetes; order Streptomycetales; family Streptomycetaceae; genus Streptomyces; species Streptomyces boncukensis. The sequence goes on along the minus strand of NZ_JAAKZZ010000394.1, from coordinate 2,446 downwards.
ACAGCAGCGCGGGCATCAGGGTGAGGCTCGCCAGCAGCATCACCAGCACCGCGACGGCGATGGCCGGGCCGAGCACCCGGAACTGCCCGAAGCCGGCCAGCCCGAGCGTGGCGAAGGCCGCCACGATCGTCAGCGCCGCCGAGGCGACCGCGCCGCTCACCCGGCCGGACGCCTCCGCCGCCGTGGCCCGCGCGGGCTGCCCGGGGCGCGCCCGCAGCAGCTCGCGGAAGCGGAACAGCTGGAAGAGGAAGTAGTCGATGCCGATGCCCAGCAGCACCACGCCGATCAGCGACGGGGTGGACGCGTCGAGCTGGATGTCGAACAGCTTCGCCATGCCGACGACGGCGCCCAGGCCGACCCCGCCGACCACGGTCACCGCGACCAGCGGGACGAGCGCGGCCAGGATGCTGCGGAAGGCCAGCACGTTCAGCAGCACGATGAGGCCGAGGGTGAGCATGTGGACGGCGTTCTGGGTGCTCTCGTTCGCCTCCAGCGAGTCCACCGTGTCGGCGATGCCCCCGGTGAAACCGGTGCGTAGACCGGCGCGCGCGAAGTCCTTGCGCGCCGAGTCCCGGAACTTCTTGTAGACCTCGTGCAGCGCGGGGTCGTTCAGGTTCCCGTGCAGCGAGACGGTCAGCAGCTGGAACGTCCGGTCGGGGGACAGCGAGGCGGGGGAGACCCGGGGCGTCTGCGCGTAGTCGGTGCCGAACGGCTCGGGCTTGTCCGCCTCGATCCGCCGGGAGCCCAGCCGGTCGGCCGTCTCCTCGATGCGCCGCTGGTCCGCGCGCGTCAGCCGCTCACCGTCCTCGCGGGCGGCCAGCAGCGTGACGGCGTTGCTGTCGGGCTTCTCGCCGAACTCCCGTTCGGCGATCCGCAGTGCGGCGGCCGAGTCGTAGCTGTCCGGAAGGAAGTCGCCCGACTCCGCATTGGTCACGCTGTACATCATCGTCTGGCCGACGACGGTCAGGGCCGCGCCGAGCACGACCCAGACGAGCAGCGTCTTCCAGCGGTGCCGGACGGCGAACGAGGTGATTCCGCGGAGCATGTTTCCCTTCCCTGGGGACGTGCCGGGAGCGGGCTCTCCCGGACTGCCTCCAGGCCATCAGCGCGATCCGGCGGAATCGTCGGCCCGGGGAAGGGAACGCGCCCAGGACCCGGGTACGGGGGCCGCCCGCCGCACCGGACCCGGGTCCTGGGCGCCGGACCCTCACTGATCCGGATGCGGGGCGCGCCCGGATCGGGTGCGATAGTGCGTGCCGCCCCGGTTGCCGTGCCCCGTGCCCCGTGCCCTGTGCCCCGTGTGCCCCGTGCCCTGGCCCGGTGCGCCCTCCGGGGCGGGTCCGGCGGCGCGTACCGTCCCCGAAGGAGTCGCCCGGATGATGCCCCGGACCCGTAACGACCTGCTGATCGCGCTCACCGTCGGCGCGATCGACGTGGCCGCCTGCGTGGCGACCAGCCTGGGCCGGGGGCAGCTGCGGACCGAGGCCGGGATCACGCTGACCGTCCTGGGCGCGCTGTGCCTGCTCGACCGGCGCCGGCGCGCGCTGCCGGTGCTCGGGGCCGTGCTGGCGGTGCAGCTGGCCGTGGGCGTCATCACCCCGATGCCGGACTCCTTCGGCGCCACCCTCGCCGTCGCGCTGTTCACGGTGATCCGGCAGGGCCCGGCGCGCACCGCGGTGCTCGCCTGCGCGGCGACGCTGGGGGTGTCCGTGGTGCGTACGGTGCAGGGCTCGGAGCCGTTCTGGCTGCGGATCTCCGCCAATCTGGCGGCCATCGCCATCATCGCCGTCGCCGCCGTCGGGACGCGCACATGGCAGCGGCAGCTGGATCTGAACCGGCGGCTGCTGGCCGAGCGCGCCGTCGCCGAGGAGCGCCGCCGGATCGCGCGGGAGCTGCACGACATCGTGGCGCACCACATCACCACCATGTATCTGATGTCCGGGGGCGCGCGGGCCACCCTGGACACCGACCCGGGGACGGCACGCGAGGCGCTCGTCACGCTGGAGGCGTCGGGGCGGGAGGCGCTCAGCGAGATGCGGCAGCTCCTCGGCGTCCTGCGCAGCGCCGACCAGCCCGAGGAGGAGCCGCCGGCGCCTCAGCCCGGCGTCGGCGACATCGAGCGGCTGGTCGCCGAGGCGAGCGCGGCGGGCCAGCCGACCGAGCTGCGGATCAGCGGCGAGCCGCGCCCGCTGCCGCTGCCGGTGGGGCTCGCGCTCTACCGCGTCGCCCAGGAGGCGCTGACCAATGTGCGCAAGCACGCCGGGTCGGCCCGCACCCGGGTGCGGATCGCGTACGCGCCGGACGAGGTGACGGTCGAGGTGGTGGACGACGGCGCAGGAGGCACCGGCGCGTCCCCGGGGGCCGGCGGGGGATACGGTCTGCTGGGGATGCGCGAGCGCGTGTCCGTGCACGGCGGTTCGCTGGAGGCGGGCAGCCGTGCACGGAC
>NZ_JAAKZZ010000393.1 GCF_011045075.1 Streptomyces boncukensis | reverse complement strand
ACTCCCCGGCCCGCCGGGCCCAGGCGTGCCTGGCCGGGCACATGCTCAACCGGGACGCGCCCGACCACCGCAGGCTGCGCCGCATGGCGACCGGGGCCTTCGCCCCGCGCCGGGTGGACGCCCTGCGACCGCGGATCGAGCAGCTCGCGGACTCCCTGCTGACCGGCGCTGCCGGGGTCGCCCCGAGGCTGGCGGACGGCGGCACCGTCGACCTCGTGGACGCGTTCGCGTTCCCGCTGCCCGTCCTGGTGATCGCCGAGGTCCTCGGCGTGCCGGAGGCCGACCGGGCGGAGCTGCGGGAGTGGACCTACCGCGTCGGCTCGCCCGCCGACGCCCTCCCGCCCGGCGCCGTCGACGAGGCGTGGGGACAGCTGCACGCGTACTTCTCGGAGCTGATCGCGCACAAGCGGCGCGCCCCGGGCGACGACCTGTTCAGCGACCTCGTGGCCGGCCGCACCGCCGAGGGCCCGGCGCTGGACGGGGACGAGCTGGTCGCCATGGCGTTCCTGCTGCTCTTCGCCGGATACGAGACGACGATGAACCTGCTGGCCTCCGCGTCCCTGGAGCTGCTCGCCCGCCCCGCCGAGCGGGCCGCCGCACGCGCGGGCGGCCCGCCGTACTGGGCGGCGGTGGCCGAGGAGACCCTGCGCCACGCCAGTCCGCTGGAGGGCGCCACCTGGCGGCGGACCACCGAGCGGGTGGAGCTGGGCGGGGGAGTGGTGCTGCCGGAGCGGGCCCCGGTGCTCGTCGTGCTGGCCGCGGCCAACCGCGACCCGGCGCGCTTCCCCGAGCCGGACGCCTTCCGCCCCGCCCGCTATCTGACGGCGGAGGGCCGGCGGTCGGCCCCGCACCTGGCGTTCGGGTACGGGCCGCACGTCTGCCTGGGCGCGCGGCTGGCCCGGCTGGAGGCGGCGGTGGCGCTGCCCCGGCTGTTCGCCGCGCTCCCCGACGACGCGGGTCCGGCTGACACGGCGCCGGTGCCGTACCGCCCCGGCCTCCTGGTCCGCGGCCCCCGCAGCCTCCGGGTCCGGCAGAAAAGGTGACGCATCGGCGGGGCGGCCCCGGCCCGGCAGGGTCCGCCGCTACCAGGCGCTGCCCTCCGGCAACCGCTCCAACCCGGGCGCCGACAGGTGCAGCACTTCATACCGCTCCGTGGCGGCCACATCAGCGGGCACCGCACCCCGCCACAGCGTGAACCGCAGCAGCCGCCAGTGGTGCGGGTCGACGGCCAGCGCCGCGGTGTGCAGGTCCGGGTGCCGGGCCAGGGCGCGGAGCTCCTCCGCCTCCCGCTCGACCAGCGCTGCCAGCCCCAGTCCCGTGGCTTCCCCGTCCGGGCCCTCCGGGTCGGCCGGGTCGTCCGGGAGCGGGGTGAGGCGGCGCGCGGCGGACCGGGGCACCGTGCCGCGCGCGGGGCCCGCATGGCAGGCGGCGCCGGTCCAGTGCCGGGCGGCCGGGCGGCCGAAGTCGCGGATGATGTTCTGGAAACCGCCGCCGCCGACCAGGAAGTGGGCCATCGCTCCGGGGTCGTGCCACAGATAGAAGGGCGCGTACTGGTTGACGGGCGAGCCGTCGGTGCCGCGCTCCCGGATCAGATATGCCTTCAGGCCCAGCCCGGCGCGGTCGTCGAGGACGTGGCCGCCGTCGGCCACGCGCTTGCGGATGATCCGCATGTCGTAGTCGGCGGGCAGGGTGATCTCGTACTGCTTGGCGTACACGGGGGTGCTGCCTCTCGGTGCGGGTTCGTCAGGGTGCTCACAGGCCGCGCTCGGCCTCGGTGCCGTCCTCGGCGACCTCCTGAACGGCCAGGTGGGTGAGGAAGGCACCGGACGCGGCGCCGTGCCAGTGCCACTCGCCCGGCCCGATCCGGACCCGGTCACCGGCGCGGATGGTCTCCACCGGGCCGCCCCGCCGCTGGACGAGCCCGGTGCCCCCGGTGACGTACAGCACCTGGCCCAGTGGGTGGCGGTGCCACACGGTGCGTGCGCCGGGCGCGAAGTGCACGCTGTCGACGCGGAGCCGGGACGGCGCCTCGGGCGCGGCGATCTCGTCCACCCAGGCGTCGCCCGTGACCCACTCCGGGGGCGCGGCAGCGGTGGGCGCTGCGGTGCGGGATATGTGCATGGACGTGCGGGTCCCTTTCTCTTCGCTCCCGGGCTCAGGTGCCCGGATCGGTGGTGTGCGCTGCGAGCAGGGCCAGGACGCCGGTGACGGCCTGGTCGAACGGCGCCTCGGAGCCGGACGCGCGGGCCAGCACATAGCCGCCCTGCAGCGCAGCGACGAGGGCCGCGGCGGTGGCCCGCGCGTCCAGCGCGGCGGCGAACTCGCCGCTCCCGCGCCCCTCGTCCAGGACCTCGGCGAGCCGCTCGCGCAGCCAGTCGAGCGTCTCCTCGACCGGGGCGCGCAGCTCCGGGTCCGCCATCACATCCGGGTCCTGGGTGAGCCGTCCGATCGGGCAGCCCCGCAGGACCGGCCGCTCGCGGCGCAGATACGCGGTGACGCGCTCCTGCGCGGTGCCGGGGCCGGACAGCTGCGCCTCGGCGGCGGCGCGCAGCTCCGCCGCGGTGCGGCGGATCGCGGCCAGCGCCAGGTCCTGCTTGCCGGTGAAGTGGTGGTACATGCTGCCCTGTCCGGCTCCGGCCCGGCGCAGGATCGCCTTGGGGCTGGTGCCGGTGTACCCGCGCTCCCACAGCAGTTCCCGGGTGCTTTCGACGAGGCGGTCAGCGGTGCTCATGCCCGCATTATACATACTAGTAGGTACAGAGCCGGGCGGGTGCCCGCCTTGATGGACCGGGCTCCCGGCGTTGTACTGGAGAGACGAGAACACTCGCGGCCTCCGGCCCGGGACCCGGAGCGGTCCTGAGCGCGCGGACAGGGGGCGATGAGGCATGCGATTCGACGACCGCCCGGCCGCCGGGCGAGTGCTGGCGGCGGAACTGGAGCGGCTGCGCGCCGAGGACGCCGAGGACGCCGAGAACGCCGAGAACGCCGAGTACGCCGAGGACTGGGTGGTGCTGGGCCTGCCGCGCGGCGGGGTGCCGGTGGCCTTCGAGGTCGCCGGGGCGCTGGACGCGCCGCTCGATGTGACCGTGGTCCGCAAGCTGGGCGTGCCCTCCCAGCCGGAGCTGGGCTTCGGCGCCGTCGGCGAGGGCGGGGCCCGGCTCGTCAACGACTCCGTGGTCAGCCTGGCGCGGCTCAGCGACGCGCAGTGCGCGCAGGTGGAGGAGGAGCAGCGGGCCGAGCTGGAGCGCCGGGTACGCCGCTACCGCGGCAGCCACCCCCGGATCCCGGTCGCCGGGCGCACGGCCGTGCTGGTGGACGACGGGCTGGCGACCGGCGCCACCGCGGCGGCGGCCTGCCAGGTGGTACGCGCCCAGGGCGCGGCGCGCGTGGTGCTCGCCGTGCCGGTGGGGCCCCCGGACGCGGTGGCCTGGCTGCGGACGGTCGCGGACGAGGTGGTGTGCCCGAACGTGCCCCGGTCCTTCGCTGCGGTGGGCGCCTACTACCGGGACTTCAGCCAGACCGACGACTCGGAGGTCGCCGAACTGCTGGCCCGCGCGCGGCACCCGCAGCCCGGACAGGCCCCGCGGCACACCGGCGACGGCCGGCACACAGATGTGCGGATCGACGCCGGGGAGGTCCGGCTCGCCGGGGACCTGGCGGTTCCCGAGGGCGCGCTCGCCGTGGTCGCCTTCGCGCACGGCAGCGGCAGCGGCCGGCACAGCCCGCGCAACCGGTACGTCGCCGCCGCGCTGAACCGCGTCGGGCTGGCCACGCTGCTGTTCGACCTGCTCACCGAGGAGGAGGACGGCGACCGGGCGGCCGTCTTCGACGTCGAGCTGCTCGGCACCCGGCTCGCGGCGACAACCGAGTGGCTGCGCGGCGAGGTCGGACTGCCGCTCGGCTACTTCGGCGCCAGCACCGGGGCCGCCGCAGCGCTGACGGCCGCGGCGCGCCCCGCCGCCGACCCGGTGGCGGTCGTCTCGCGGGGCGGCCGCCCCGACCTGGCCCCCGCCGCCGCGCTCGGCGCCGTGGCGGCACCGACCCTGCTGATCGTCGGCGGCCGGGACACGAGCGTGCTCGACCTCAACCGCAGGGCCGCCGCCCGGATGCGCTGCGAGCACCGCGTCCATGTGGTCCCCGGCGCCGGGCACCTCTTCGAGGAGCCGGGCTGCCTGGACGCGGTCGCGGAGCTGGCCGGCGACTGGTTCGTCCACCACGCCGGGCTCGCCGCTCCGCGCTGACTCCGTACTGGCTCCGCGCCGGGCTTGCGGCCGGACAGCGTCTGCCCCGGTTTCGCCGTTGCGGGTGCCGGGTGCTCCCCCAAGCTCTCGGCTTCGCTCGAGCAGGGAGGTACCCCCATGGTTGCGCGCGCCGTTCCCCGCGCCCCTTCGGGGCGCACACCACTGTGCCCCGAAGGGGCGCGGGGAACGGCACGATCAGCCCCCATCGCGCCTGTGGCCCGCGACGGCGAAACCGGGGCCGCGTCGGTCCGGCACCCTCAACGGCGCTGGACCCAGGAGACCGACGGAGTCACCCGCTCCCTGCCCGCCACCGTGGCCTCGAAGGCGAGCCGCTCGTCCCGGCCCTCCGGCACGCCGCCGCCGGCCCGCACCGTGAACGTCACCCGGGCGCGGCCCCCCGGCGCCACCCGTACGGTGTCCGGCTGCGCAGCCGTCGCCTCCCAGCCGCCCGCGGCGCGGGCCCGCACGGTCACCTGCTGCTCCCGGTCGCCGAAGTTGTAGACCTCCAGCGTCATCCGGGCCGTACGGCCCAGCCGGTAGCCGTGCGGGGGCGGCGCGTCGCCGTTGTCCTTGCCCGGTGCGGCGTTCCGGCGGGGCCAGCGCTGGTTGAGGACGATGTGCTCGGCGGGCGACAGCTCCGGCGCCTGGGGAGCCCCGGGCTCTCCGGCGTCCCGCTCCTCCGCCGTCCCCCGCGTGATCAGGTACAGCGGGTCGGGCGAGAGCCGCAGCCGGATGGCGCCGGTGGTGTGCACGGTCTCCCGGAGCCGCCCCATCACATCGCGCATCTCCACCCGTCCCGCCGGGGCCGGGAGTTCGGTCTCCGCGTCCTGGGGCGCGTCCGCCCACGCCACGGTCACCGCGTGCCCGCGCCCGTCCGCGAACGTGTAGCCGTGGGCGTGCGGCAGACCGGGCACGTGCCGGACGAAGCGGGCCGCGCCGAGCAGCCGGGTGAGCGCCGCGTGGGCGCTGTAGGCGGCCAGCGGTGCGAAGTCCCGGTCCAGCAGCGAGAACCAGACGCCGTCGTCGTGGGTGGGCGGGCCGTCGAACCACAGCTGCCGGTCGTTGCCCTCCGCGAGCCCCTGGACCAGGGACCGCACCAGGTAGCGGGCCTGTTCCCGCTCCTGCTCCGCACCCGGCTCGCGGCCGGCCGCGACGCCGAGGAAGAGGCCCGACTCCGTCATCCAGGCGGGCATCCCCGCCCAGCCGTGCTCCCGCAGCAGCGCGTGCTGCTCCCGCGCGGCCCCGGGGAGGTCCGGGTTCCGCTCGTCGGGGCCGGGGTAGCCGTGGTAGCCCCACGCGTCGGCGTACCGGGCCACCTCGTTCAGCAGCATCAGCCGCTGGAACGGGCTGCCCGCCTCGGCGAGGCCGGGCAGGACGACGGCGGGCCGGCCGGGCGCGGAGCGCAGCCCGAGGGCGAGGGCCTTGATGTACGCCGCGTGCGCGTCGCCGGTCGACCGGCTCTCGTCGACGTCCGGCTCGTTCGACACCTGCACCGCGTCGGAGCCCGGCGTGTGCCGCGCCAGGTGCCGGCCGTAGCGGTAGGCGTGGCGCAGGTCGTCCGGCAGCGGCAGGGAGCGGACCGTCAGAGCCCACTCGGGCGGCGGGGACACCACCTCCAGGGTGCGCAGGCCGTGGGCCCGGAAGGCGGCGGTGACCCGGTCGAACGGCCCGGTGTCGTACGTGCCCTGACGGGCCTCCACCATGGGCCAGGGCGCGCCGTCCCGTACGTACCCGGCGCCCATCGCCCGCATCCGCGCGGCGAAGTCGCCCAGGCGGGAGGGCGGGATGAGGGGGAAGGCGAAGGCGTTCACCCCGAACCGGTCCCGGAACCGGTCGCCCTGCGGCCCTTCGCCCGGTCCGCCGTCCCCGGGGAGCACGGCGAAGCGGGCGGTGAGGGGGCCCGCGCGCACCAGATAGCGGCCCGGCGGGAGTCCCGGCAGCCGCACCCGGGCCGTGTCCGCGCCCGGCGCGAAGGACGCCTCTCCCGTGGCGGCCTCCTCGCCGAAGTAGTCCGTCACCCGGTACGGCACCGCCAGGCCCGCGTCCGCCCGCCCGTTGAGCCGCAGCCGCAGGACGCCGTCCGCCCACTGGGCCGCGGCGACCCGCACCGGTACCCGCGTCAGGGTGAGCCGGTCGAGCAGCAGCCGGTACGCGGTCCGGTCGCCGAGCACCGCGAGCTCGTCGACGCGTACGGTGATCTCGTTGGCGCCCTCCCGGAGCTCGACGTCCCGCCACACCGCGCGGCACAGGTCGCCTCCGGCGTGCTCGGCCTCGTACCAGTGCGGCTGCGCGTGCGCCACCTCCCGGCACGGCCCGCCGTTCACCCCGAGGGCCACATACGAGCCGATCTCCTCGGTGCGCGGGTGCTCGACGGGGACGGTGGCGGTGGCCGTCAGACGGTACGGGCCGGCCGCCGGGGCCGGCACCGCGTACCGCGCGAACCAACCCTCGCGGGGGCGCTGCCCGGCTTCCAGCTCCAGTCGGCCGCGGCGCCGCGGAATGGTGCCGTCCACCGCGTCCGCGCCGCGCACCTCGATCGGCCCGCCGCGCTCGGCGGCCTTCGCGGGCCCGGCGCTCGCGGCCACCACGGCGAGTCCGGCACCCACACCGGCCCGTACGGTCGTTCTCCGGTCGATTCCCATGCCCCCAGCACAGCCGCCGCGCCGCCGGTCGGGCATCGCCCTCCGGTCCCACACATCACCTACGGGCCCGCACGGCCCCGCCCCTAGGAGTTGTCTTCAAATGTCACGTCCACATCAGGAGCGAGGCGAGGGCGACGGCTCCCTGGTAGGACTCGGCGGTCTTGTCGTAGCGGGTCGCGATGCCGCGCCACTGCTTGAGGCGGTTGA
>NZ_JAAKZZ010000392.1 GCF_011045075.1 Streptomyces boncukensis | reverse complement strand
GGGGCGCCCCCATGGCCGCCGCGCCCCCGGTCCCGGCCCCCGTCTCGGCGCCGGGCGCGGGGCGGCGCGCGGCGCGCTCGCGGAGGGTGCGGGCACGGCGCACCACATGCCGCATCCCGATGCTCTCGGCCTCGCGCTCCACTTGGTCGAGCAGTTCGCCGAAGGTGCGGGCGTCACCGGTGCCGCCGCGCGCGAGGAGTGCGCCGCACAGATAGGAGCGGGCCTCCAGCAACCAGGCGCGCAGGCCCAGCGCCTCGGCCGAGCGGCATGCTTCGGTCAGCCCGTCCACCGCCGCGTCCCACCGCCCGTCTGCCGCGTCCAGCAGCGCGGACCACAGCACCACCGGCCCTCCGATATCGCAGCCGTAGGCCGCTACCGCCCACTCGCCCCGATACGGCGCGAGGTCGGTCCGGGCCCGCGCGATCAGCCCGGGGTCGCCTGAGGCGGCGGCGGTCTGCGCCAGCAGCCGCAGCCACATGGCCTGGATCCCGCGGGAGAACCGCGCGCCGTCGTCCAGCTGCTCCGTCACATACGCCAGCGCCGAGGCGACCCCCGGGGCGTCCGCGCAGGGCACCCCGTCCCCGCTCCAGCAGGCGCTCTGCACGGCGGTGAGGGCCGCCAGCAGCCGGGGGTGCGGATGGCCGTTGTCCCCGATCTCCTCGTGCAGCCGCTGCAGGTCCGTGAAGCGGCCCTGCAGCATGGAGTACGACCAGTGCAGATGGCGCTCCATGAACGCGCCCTCGACCGTGCAGCGGGCTTCGCCGACATACGCCTGTTCGAGCCGCTGTTCGGCCTCCGCGAACCGGCCCCGGTGGGCGGCGACGATGCTCCGGTCCGCCGCGGCCATCATCAGACAGCGGGGGAGCCCGCTGCCCTCGGCCGCGCGCGCCATGGACTGCAACTGGTCGGCATAGCCCGGGTCGCCCAGTTGCAGCAGGGCCACCCAGCGCAGGGAGGCGGCGAGGGTCTCCCCCGCCTGGTCGCCGGCTCTGCGGGACGCGTTGACCATCTCGCGGGTGAGCGACTCCCGCTCGTCCGCGCTGCCGGGACCCCAGATGATGTCGTGCCGCGCCCAGAGGCCGAAGCTGAGGGCCTCGACGTCGCCGTTGTCCCGTACGAGGGTGGCGAGGCGAGCGGAGATCTCCTCCACGAGCTGATCGACGAACGCCTTCCGCGCACCGGGCCCGCCGCCCGCGTCGGGCAGCAGCCTGGCGTGCGCCTCACACAGCAGCTCCTCTATCAGCCCGGCGCGCTCCAGCACATCCCCGGTGCGGTACGCGGTGAGGGCGGCGCGGCCGAGCAGCTCGGCGTCGTCCGTCTCGCGGGCGACGGCGATGGCGCGGTCGAGCTCCTCCCACGCCTCCTCGCGCGCGCCCATGCCGTGCAGACCGGCGCCGAGGGTCAGGCCGAGGACGGCCCGCGACCGCCGGTCCTCCGCCGGGACGCGCTCCAGGGCGCGCCTGCGGTGCGTCAGGGCCTCTTCGAAGGCGAAGCGGTCCTCCGCGTCGGTGGCCGCGGAGGTCAGCAGCTCGATGACGTGGTACGGCTCCAGCTCGTCCCCCGCGAGGTAGCCGTGCCGGGCCAGCTCGGCGGGCAGCGCGTGCCGCTCCCGCGCGGCTCCCCCGTACGCGGCTCCCCCATAGGACGGGCCGTCGGCCGGGCCGCTCGCGGGGCCGCCCGCCGCCGTGCCGCTGCCGTCCGCAGCGCGGACCGCGGCCGCGTGCCGCCGGCGCGCCTCGGCGGGCTCCAGCGCGTCATACAGCGTCTCGCGGACCAGGTCGTGCGCGAAGGCGAACGCCCCGCCGCCCTCCACGGTCACCAGCCGGGCCACCACTGCCCGGTCCAGCAGCCGGTCCACGCGCGGCACGGGCTCGGCGGCGACGGCGGCGAGGCGCTGCCGGTGGAATCGGCGGCCGAGCACGGAGGCGGTGGTCAGCAGCGCCGTGACGGACCCGGGCAGCTGCGTCAGCCTGCGCTGCAGGGCGTCCCGGACCCCGAGTGCGACCGCGCTGGCCGAGCCCCCGCTGGACCACAGCCGCGCCGTCTGCTCGACGAAGAACGGGTTGCCGCCCGTGCGCGCGTGCACCTCGTCCACGAGCGCGGGCTCCGGACGCACGCCCGTGGTCCGCTCCATGAGCAGGGCCGTCTCCTCGTCGCTGAGGCCGGTCAGGGTGAGGGTGGTCGCCTTCGCCAGGAGCGGCAGCACCAGCGGGCGCAGCGGGTGCTCCCCGGCCTCCACCTCCACATCGCGATACGTGCCGACGAGCAGCAGGCGCTCGAACCAGGTGTGCTGGGCTGCGAAGTCCAGCAGCCGGAGCGAGTCGGCGTCGGCCCAGTGCAGATCGTCCAGGACCACGACCAGCGGTCTGCGCTGCGCGGCGGTCGCCAGCACGGCCGTGACCGCGTCATGGAACCGGAAGCTGTCGCCCCCGCTGGGCACGGCGCCGCCCCGGCCGCCCGGCTCGCCCAGCAGCGCGGGCAGGCACCCCTCCCCGGCCGCCTCGGCCGCGGCCTCGGCCGCCGCCCACTCCTCCTCGGTTGCGGCGCGCCGCAGCCCCCGCATGACCTGCGTCCACGGCCAGTACCCCGGCGCGCTCTGGGAGTCCCAGCACGAGCCGCCGAGGACCAGCGCGCCCAGCTCCCGTGCCTCCTCGGCGGCCTGCGCGACCAGCGTGGTCTTGCCGATACCGGCCTCGCCCGTGACCAGCATCAGCCCGCCGTGGCTGGAGACGGCGCGGGTCACAGAGGCGCGCAGCTCGCCCGCCGGATGACGTCGCCCGATCAGGTCTCGTCCCATACCAAGTGAGGGTAAAGGAGCCCCCTGACAACGCCGGGCCCACCAGGATTCGCACTCCGCGCCGCGAGGGCGGAGGATCGGGGAGGATCAGGTACGCCGCACCGTCCGGGCCGCGCCCGGACGGTGCGGCGGCCACCGATACGACATGTCCGAGCGACAAGAGTGGAGACAACCGACCATGGCGACCACACGCACCGCGCACACCGTCTGGAACGGCAACCTGGCGGAGGGCTCCGGCGTCGTCTCCTTCGACTCCTCCGGGATCGCCGACCAGGCCGTCTCCTGGCCCGCGCGGTCCGAGGAGCCGGGGGGCAGGACCAGCCCGGAGGAGCTGATCGCCGCAGCGCACTCCAGCTGCTTCTCGATGGCGCTCTCCCACGGCCTCGCCGGCAACGGCACTCCGCCCAGCCGGCTGACCACGCAGGCGAGCGTCACCTTCCAGCCCGGCACCGGCATCACCGGGATCCATCTGACCGTGGAGGGCGAGGTGCCCGGCCTGGACGAGGCCGGGTTCACGGCGGCGGCCGCGGACGCGGCGCGGAACTGCCCGGTGAGCCAGGCGCTCGCGGGCACCACCATCACGCACGAGGCGAAGCTCGCCTGAACCGTACGGGGCCGCGTACGGTCGACGTGCCGGCCCCGTGCCGTACCGCCGGAGGAGCCATGCCGGAGCTGCCCGAAGTCGAAGCCCTGCGCGGCTTTCTGCACGAGCGTCTGACGGGCCGTACGGTCGCGCGCGTCCTGCCGGTGGCGGTGAGCGTGCTCAAGACGTACGACCCTCCGCTCAGCGCCCTGGAGGGCCGGGAGGTCACGGGAGCGGTCCGGTACGGCAAGTTCCTCGGCCTGGAGCTGGCCCGCGCGCAGGACGCGCAGGAGGGGACGCTGCACCTGGTCGTCCATCTCGCGCGGGCCGGCTGGCTCCAGTGGCGGGATCCGCTGCCCAGCGGGCCGCCCCGCCCCGGCAAGGGGCCGCTGGCGCTGCGTCTGGCGCTGGACGGCGGCGACGGCTTCGACCTGACCGAGGCCGGCGCCCGCAAGCGGCTCGCCGTGTATCTCGTGCGGGATCCGGCCGAGGTGCCCGGGGTCGCGCGGCTCGGCCCCGATCCGCTCTCCGCCGCCTTCACCCGCGAGGAGTTCGCCGCGCTGCTGCACGGCCGACGGCACCGGATCAAGGGGCTGCTGCGGGACCAGTCCGTGGTCTCCGGGATCGGGAACGCCTACGCGGACGAGATCCTGCACGCCGCGAGGATGTCACCGTTCAGGATCGCGGCCGAGCTGGGCGAGGACGAGGTCGTCGCGCTGTACGCCGCGCTGCTGGCCACCCTCGGGGACGCGGTGGAGCGGGCCCGCGGGCTGTCGGCGGCGGAGCTGAAGGCGGGCAAGCGGCTCGGACTGCGGGTACACGGCCGCGCGGGCGAGCCCTGCCCGGTGTGCGGGGACACCGTCCGCTCGGTCGCGTACCGCGACTCCTCGCTGGAGTACTGCCCCACCTGCCAGACCGGAGGCAAGTCCCTGGCCGACCGCCGGCTGTCCCGTCTGCTGAAATGAGCGGATGGCTGAGGTGACGCAAGAGCGCGAGTTCGATGTCGTCCTGTTCGGAGCGACGGGGTTCACCGGTGCGCTGACGGCGGAGTACCTGGTACGCCACACCCCGGACGACTGCCGCTGGGCGGTCGCCGGCCGGGACCGGGGCAGGCTGGAGGCGCTGCGCGGGAGGCTGGCCGCGATCCGGCCGGAGTGCGCGGAGCTGCCGCTGCTGCACGCCGACGCCGCCGACGCCGCCTCGATGCGCGAACTCGCCGCGCGCGCCCGGGTGGTGGCCACAACGGTCGGCCCGTACATCCGCTACGGGGCACCGCTGGTGGCGGCCTGCGCCGCGGCGGGCACGGACTACGTGGACCTGTGCGGCGAGCCGGAGTTCGTGGACCTGATGTATCTGCGGTACCACTTCCAGGCGCGTGAGACGGGAGCCCGCCTGGTGCACGCGTGCGGCTTCGACTCGGTGCCTTACGACCTGGGCACGCAGTTCACGGTGGAGCGGCTGCCCGAGGGGGAGCCGCTGCGCGTCGCGGCGTACGTCCGCGTCCACGCGGCCTTCTCCGGCGGCACGTACGCCAGCACGCTGTTCTCGGTCGCGCGCAGCGACCGGGCACAGCGCACGGCCAGGGAGCGGCGCACCGCCGATCCGCGGCCCGCGCACCGCAGCGTGCGCACTCCGCTGGGCCGGATCGGGCGCACGCCCGCGCACACCGGACTGGACGCGTGGGCCGTGCCACTGCCCACCATCGACCCGCAGATCGTGGGCCGTTCGGCGGCGGCCCTGGAGCGCTACGGCCCGCGCTTCTCCTACAGCGAGTATGCGGCCCTGCCGAACCTGCCGCTCACCGTGGGCGCGGTGGCCGGGGCCGGCGCGGTGGCCGCCGCGGTGCGGCTCCCCGCGGCCCGCAGGTTCCTCCTGACGCGGCGGACGGCCGGCGAGGGGCCCGGCGCCGAGCGGCGGGCCAGGAGCTGGTTCACGGTGCGGTTCTCCGGCGAGGGCGGCGGGCGCCGCGTCCTGACCGAGGTGTCGGGCGGCGACCCGGGCTACGACGAGACGTCGAAGATCCTGGCCGAGGCCGCGCTGTGTCTGGCCTCCGACCCGCTGCCCGCCGCGTCCGGGCAGCTCACACCGGCCGTCGCCATGGGCGGGGCGCTGCGCGAGCGCCTGGTGGCCGCGGATCTCGGATTCCGGGTGCTGGCGGAGTCGGAGGTCCAGGAGCCGGAGGTCTAGGCCCTTCTGACGGGTCTCCGCGGCGTCGCGGCGCGCCCGGGAGCCGGGGCAGCGGGGGCCGACACGTCCGGCCCCCGTACGCGTGCCGGTGCCGCGCGCCGTGCGTAGCGTCGGCCGTATGGCGATCTCCTCGGCCCGCAGCTCCGCCACTCCTCCCGAAGACTCCGCCGAGCCCGCCGGGCTCACGGACGTCTACGCCCACCCGCTGAGCACCCGGCGGCTGCCCAAGCACCGGATGCCCCAGGGCCCGCACGACCCGGACACGGTGCTCCAGCTCATCCGTGACGAGCTGGACCTGGACGGGAACGCCGCCCAGAACCTGGCCACGTTCTGCACCACCTGGAGCCCGCCGCAGATCCACCGGCTGATGGATCTGAGCCTTGTCAAGAACATGATCGACAAGGACGAGTATCCGCAGACCGCCGAGATCGAGGCGCGGTGCGTACGGATGCTCGCCGACCTGTGGCACGCCCCCGCGGGCGGCGGCGCGAGGGGCTGCTCCACCACCGGGTCGAGCGAGGCGGCCATGCTCGGCGGGCTGGCCCTGAAGTGGCGGTGGCGCGCGGCGCGGCAGGCGGCGGGCAAGCCGGCGGACCGGCCGAACCTGGTGTGCGGCCCGGTGCAGGTGTGCTGGGAGAAGTTCGCCCGCTACTTCGACGTCGAGCTGCGCCAGGTGCCGCTGCAGCAGGATGCCACGGGGATGCGCCCGGAGCAGCTCAGCGCGTACGTGGACGAGAACACCATCGGCGTCGTCGCCATCCTGGGCGTCACCTACACCTGCGACTACGAGCCGGTGCGCGCCTTCGCCGAGGAGCTGGACGCGCTCCAGCGGAAGACCGGACTGGACGTCCCGCTGCACGTCGACGCGGCCAGCGGCGGCTTCGTCGCACCGTTCCTCCACCCGGACCTGGAGTGGGACTTCCGGCTGCCGCGGGTGGCCTCCATCAACTCCTCCGGGCACAAGTACGGGCTGGCGCCGCTGGGCGTGGGCTGGGCCGTGTGGCGCAGTGCCGAGGCGCTGCCGGAGGAGCTGGTGTTCCATGTGTCCTACCTGGGCGGCGACATGCCCACCTTCGCACTCAACTTCTCCCGCCCCGGCGGCTCCGTCATCGCGCAGTACGCGCTGCTGCTGGGCCTCGGCCGGGAGGGCTACCGGCGGGTCCATCAGAGCTGCGCGGACACCGCAGCCGCACTTGCCGAGCAGATCGCCGAGGCGGGCCCGTTCACCGTCCTGTACGACGGCCAGGGCGCCCTTCCCGCCCTCTCGTATACGCTCACCGACCCCGACCGGGCGGGCTTCACCCTCTACGACCTGTCCGAGCAGCTGCGGATGCGCGGCTGGCAGGTGCCCGCGTACCCGCTGCCGCCCGACCGCGGCGAGACGGTCATCCAACGCGTCCTGGTCCGGCACGGCATCAGCCGCGACAAGGCGGACCTGTTCGCCGAGGACCTGCGCCACTGCCTGCGCCGCCTGAGCGGCACGGGCCCGGACGCGGGGGCTCCCAGGGTCGGCTTCCACCACTGACGGCGCGCACGACTGCCGCCGCAC
>NZ_JAAKZZ010000391.1 GCF_011045075.1 Streptomyces boncukensis | reverse complement strand
CCCCCGTGAACATGCACCCCTCGACCAGCAGCGCCGCGCGCCCCAGCGCCGCGTCCGCGCTCTGCTCGGCGTGCGGTTCCAGCAGCGCCGCCGCGTCGTCCCAGCAGCCGCGCGACCGGAGCCGCCATACGGCCTGCTGAAGCGGGGTGTCCCCGACCCCGCTGCCGGGCCCGATCCGTGCGGAACGTGACATGGCGGTGTCCGCCACATTGCCCTCCCCAAGCGCGCCATTGAGCTGGTGTGTGAGCTGGATGTGCGCATCTCAGCACGGAGTGGGGCACAGCGCCAAGGGGGTGGTGTGAATCAGTTCACAAAGTTTTACTCGGAGGCCCCGGATGCCAAGTGGCGGGACCCTGCCGGGAGCCTCACCCCGGGCCGTCCGCGAGCAGCCGCTGCCGCACCCACGCCACCGCCGAGCCGTGCCGGGGCTCCCAGCCCAGCTCCCGGCGGGCCGCGCCGCCCCGCACCCGGCTGTTGGACCCCAGGGCGTACACCGCTGGCTCGTACCCCCACTCCTCGATCGCCGGCTTCACGTCCCAGCTCTCCGCCGGGCCCAGCCCGAGCACGTCGGCGACGGCCCGGGTGATCTCGCCGAACGACTCCTCCCCGCCCTCCACGAAGGCGAAGAACCCGGCCGGGGCCCGGTCGAGGGCCCGTAGGTAGAGGTCGACCATGTCGTCGATATGGACGTTCGACCAGAGGTTGCGGCCCGGACCGATGTGCCGGGCCACGCCGCTGCGCCGCGCCTGGCCGGCCAGCCTGGGTATCTGGACGCTGTCCCGGCGCACTCCGTAACCGTGGCCGTAGATCAGGGAGTTGCACAGCACGGCCGAGCGGACCCCCTGTCCGGCGGCGTCCAGCACGAGCCGGTCGATCGCCACCCGGGCGGCCTTGTCCGGCTCCGGCTCCCAGGGGCCGCCGGGGAGGACGTCGGCCTCGGTGAATATCCGCTCGGAGAGCTCGCCGCGCGCGTCGTCGCCGACGATGCTCGTGCCGCTGGTGTGCAGCAGCGGCTTGCCGGTGCCGCTCAGCGCGGCGATCAGGGCTTCGACGGCGGGCCGGTGGTCGCTGTCCGCCGCGTTGATCACCGCGTCCGCCTGCTGGGCGGCGGCCGTGAGGGCCGGGGCGTCCTCCAGCGCGCCCCGGACGGGGGAGATGCCACGGGAGCTCAGGGCCTCGGCGGCCTCTCGGGTCCGCGCCAGCCCGGCAACCTCGTGCCCCTCCCGGGTCAGCCGGGCGGCTACGGAACCGCCGATGAAGCCTGTCGCACCCGTGATGAATACGCGCATACCGCGCACCGCCTCCCTGGGGCCGCACCCCATTGGTTGCTCTCGCGCTTTATCGTCGCACGAAATTACCAGCGTCTGCAAGGGTTTCCGCCCAGTCCTCGAAGGTCGTGGTCGGCAGTCCCAGGTCCGCGGCGAACTCGGGGCGCGCGGGGGCGGGGTGCGCACTGGTGTACCGCTGGAGCTGGAAGACCAGCGGGTCGAGGCCCTCCGCGCGCACCTGGTCCGGGCTGCCGGGCAGCTGGATGTCGGTGGCGAGGACCCGGGAGAGGGTCCGTGCGGCGTCGCGGAAGGTCAGGATGTCACCGGCGAGTTCGAGCTCGACGCCGTGGAAGCGCCGGGGCTCGGCGAACGCCGCCGCCGCGGCCGTCGCGACGTCGCCGACCGCGACGTAGGGCAGCCGGACATCGAGGTCGACGGCGACGAAGAGCCGGTCCGAGGTCATGTCGGCGAAGTAGAACGAGGGCCGGACGAAGTTCTCCATGAACGCGGCCGGCCGCAGGATCGTCCAGTGCGGAAAGCCCGCCGTGCGCACATGGTTCTCGACTCCGGCCTTGCTCCAGTTGTAGTGCCGCGGCGCCGGACCCCAGCGCTCCTCGTCGAAGTTCTCCGTGTCGACCGTGCCCGCGCCCGAGACGGAGGTGTGCACGAACTGCTCGACCTCCGCCGCGCGAGCGGCTTCGACGAGGTTGCGTCCGTGCCGGACCTCGGAGTCGCCCGTCACGTCGGGCGGCTGCACCGAGAACACCGCGCGGGCGCCGTCGGCGGCCGCCTTCAGCGACGCGGTGTCGTCGAAGTCCCCGCGCACGAGGGTGGCACCGAGGCCGCCGAGCGCGGCGGCGCGCTCGGATCCGGTGTCGCGCACCAGGGTGTGCACCGCGACCCCGGAGGCGAGCAGCGTGCGGACCACGGCGCCGCCCTGCTGGCCGGTCGCTCCGGTGACCAGGACGAACGATGGTGAAGAAGTCATGGCGATCCTCCTGAGCAGTAAACGGGGTGGGACCCCATTTCGTCTTCGCTACGATATGGGGGACCCCTTCGTTTGTCCAGGAGAGCATGGAGAGAGAGGTGGCGCCGGTGGCGGGCCACGACGCGAGGCCGCAGCGGTCGGACTGGCAGCGCAACCACGAGCAGCTCGTCGCGGTGGCCGCGACGCTCATCGACCGGGACGGAGCCCAGGTCTCCCTCGAAAAGATCGCCCGCGAGGCGGGCGTGGGCTCGGCCACCCTGCACCGGCACTTCCCCTCCCGGCGCGCGCTGCTGGAGGAGGTCTTCCGCGCGGTCGTCGAGCGCTTCCGGCTACGGGCCGACGAACTGGCGGCCGACGACCCCCGGACGGGGCTCGTCACCTGGCTGGAGGAGCTGACGCTCTCCGCCGCTGACTCCCGTGGCCTGACCGCCGCGCTGGAGGCAGCGGCGGACGGTGAACCGCCGGCCGCCGACAGCTGTCATGGCATGGTGCGCGAGGCTACGGTGATGCTGCTGGACCGTGCGCGCGCGGTGGGCGCCGTCCGGCCCGAGGTCTCCCCGGACGATCTGCTCGCGCTGGGCACGGCGGTATCCCTGGCCACGGAAGGGGATCCGGCGGCAGCGCGCCGTCTGCTCCGACTCGCGATCGACGGCGTCCGGCCCTGAGCGGTGGCCGTGCCCGGCGGACCCCGCCGGGCACGGGGCTGCCCCTCGCTTCCCCGGGGGAGCCATCCGGTTCAGTGGGGACGGGTTTCGTCGGGGCGGTAGCTGGCTTTGATGTGGACGCGTTCACCTTGCGGGCCGAGAATGCTGAGGAACTCCACGGAATGTTCGTCGGCGTTGCCGAACCAGTGCGGGAGGTGGGTGTCGAATTCGGCGACCTCGCCCTCGGTGAGGATGAAGTCGTTGTCGCCGAGCACGACGCGTAGCCGGCCTCGCAGGACATAAAGCCAGTGGTAGCCCTCGTGGGAGCGGGGGTCGGGTTCCCGGCCGTCGGTCAGGCCGGCGGGCAGGATGTGCTTGAACGCCTGGAGCCCGCCGGGGGTGCGGGAGAGCGGGACGACGGTCATTCCGTTCCGTGTGAAGGGCTGCGGATACACCCGGGGATCCAGCTCGGTGGGGGCTCCGATCAGCTCCTCGACCGGGATCTGGTAGGCCCGGGCCAGCGGCAGCAAGAGCTCCAGGCCCGGTTTGCGCTGCCCGGATTCGAGCCGGGACAGGACGCTGATCGGGATGCCGGTGGTCTCCGACAGGGCGGTCAGGGTGGCGCCGCGGCGGCGGCGCATCTCGCGCAGCCGCGGGCCGACGGCAGCCAGCACTGCCTCGAAGTCGTCGCTCATACGTCCACCCTGCCCGCGCTTTTCACTTTCCGCAAAGAGCTTTGCCTGATCGTCGAAGCAGATGCACCGTGGCGATCGGAGGTGGTCACGATGACCCGAGACACCCAGGTCAACAGCGCGAGCCAGTATGACGTCGTGGTCGTCGGCGCAGGCCCGGCAGGCTTGAGCGCGGCGCTCATGCTCGGGCGCGCCCGCAGGTCGGTGCTGGTGATCGACGAAGGCCGGCCCCGCAACGCGCCCGCGGCGCACCTGCACGGCTTTCTGTCCCGTGACGGGGTGCCGCCCGGTGACCTGCTGCAGGCGGGGCGGCGCGAGGTGGAGAGTTACGGCGGCACCGTGCAGGCGGGGCAGGCGGTGAGCGCAGTGCGTGACGGCGACGGGTTCGCGATCGAGCTCGACACCGGCCGCACGGTGCGGGCGCGGCGGCTGCTGGCCACCGCAGGCGTCGTCGACGAGCTGCCTGACGTGCCGGGGCTCGCCCCGCGGTGGGGGCGCGATGTGGTGCACTGCCCGTACTGCCACGGCTGGGAGATCCGCGACCAGCCGATCGGGGTCCTGGCCACCGGCCCGCTCGGGGTGCAGCAAGCCCTGCTGTTCCGGCAGTGGACCGACCGGCTGACGCTGCTGCTGCACACCGCTCCCCGTCCCACGCACGAGGAGGCGGAGCAGCTGGCCGCCCGCCGGATCACGGTGGTGGACGGCAAGGTCACCGGTCTGGAGGTTGCCGAGGACCGACTGACCGGGGTCCGCCTGGCATCCGGCAGGCAGATCCCGCTACGGGCCCTGGCCGTCGCACCGCAGCCGCACCCGCGCGCGGACTTCCTGACCGGGCTCGGGCTCGGGCCCACGGCGCACCCGAGCGGGCTCGGCACCTCCATCGCCGCTGACGCGACCGGCCTCACCACGGTTCCCGGTGTGTGGGTCGCGGGCAACCTCGCCGACCCGAACGCCAACGTTCTCGCCTCGGCCGCATCCGGCTCCACAGCCGCCGGAGCGATCAACAGCGACCTCATCGCCGAGGACACCCGCCACGCGGTCCGGGCTCACCGCGATCCCTTCTCGCCCGCCATGGAGGCCCGCGTCTGCGAACAGGTCCTGGGCGACCGGCGCCACGGCCTGTAACCCGCAGCCTGTTCCGACATCGACGACCATGCGTCAGGCAGGACTGTCATGAGCGAACCAACCGCCACCGGCCCCACCATGAGTGCCGAAAGCGCGCGTCCCTCCGGATCCCGTCACTGGTGGGTCCTCACCGTACTGAGCCTGGCCCAGCTGCTGCTGGTGCTCGACTCCACCGTCATGAACGTCGCCCTCCCGTCCGTACAGGCGGACCTGGGCTTCAGCAGCGCGGACCGGCAGTGGATCGTCACCGCCTACGCCCTCGTCTTTGGCGGCACGCTGCTGGCCGGAGGCCGGCTCAGCGACATGCTCGGCCGCAAGCGCATGCTGCTGACGGCCACATCCGGGTTCATCCTCGCCTCCGTACTGGGCGGCCTCGCGAACGGCTTCGGCATGCTGGTCACCGCGCGCGGCCTGCAGGGCTTCTTCGGGGCCCTGCTGGCACCGGCCGCCCTGTCGCTCATGGCCACTACCTTCACCGACCGGTCCATCCGCGGAAAGGCATTCGGCGTCTTCGGCGCGGTTTCCAGCAGCGGCGCCGCGATCGGCCTGCTCCTGGGCGGGGCACTGACCCAGTACCTGGACTGGCGCTGGTGCCTGCTGGTCAACGTCGTGGCCGGCGCGGTGATCCTTGCGGGGGCAGCGGCCCTGATCCCCGCACAGGCCCCGGTCTCGTCGCGCCCGCGCCTGGACCTGCCCAGCGTGATCACATCCGTGCTCGGTGTCCTCGCCCTGGTCTACGGCTGCTCGACGGCGGAGCGCGACGGCTGGACCAGCCCGGTGACGCTGGGCTCCCTCGCCGCGGGCGTACTGCTCCTGGGACTGTTCGTCCTCATCCAGACCCGGGTCTCCCAGCCCTTGCTGCCGATGCGGGTCGTACGTGACCGCAACCGCGGGGCCGCCTACCTCATGGTCGCGATCGCCGGGATCGGCATGTTCGGCGTCTTCCTCTTCCTCGCCTACCACCTGCAGGAAGTGCTCGGCTTCTCCGCGCTGATGACCGGCGTCGCGTTCCTGCCCATGGTCGTCTCCATGGTGGTGATGGCCATCGTGACCGGAGGCGTCCTGCTGCCCCGTACCGGCCCGCGCCCCGTCGTCATCGGCGGCTTTCTGCTCACCGCCGTGGGCACCGCCCTGTTCACCGGGCTGAGCGTGCACACCGGCTACGCCCCCGGCATCCTGCCGGGCCTGCTGATCACCGGCTCCGGCTTCGGCCTGATCTTCGGGCCGGCGATGAACCTCGCCACCGACCGGGTCGACCCCGCCGACGCAGGGGCCGCCTCCGCCCTGGTCAACGCGGGACAGCAGATCGGAGCGGCCATCGGCACCGCCCTGCTCAACACCATCGCGGTCAGCGCCACAACGAGCTACCTCACCACGCACTCCACCATCCCCGACGCTGCCGCGCAGGCATCCGTGCACGGCAACGCCGTCGCCTTCTGGGTGACCGTGGCGGTGTTCGTCCTCGGCGCTCTCGCATGCGGCCTCCTTGTCCGCCCCGGACGGCAGACCGGGGCAACGGGCGGGGACGCCACGGCGACGGCAGCGGTCTGAAGCGCCCCCGACAGCCGACCACCAACGAGAGATCAACGAGAGACCAACGAGAAACCAATGAGAGGACGTCAGCGCCATGGACGCCCAGCACTGGGACGAGATGTACCGCAGTCGCGACCGGATATTCAGCGGCAACCCCAACCCCGTACTCGTCACCGAGATCACCGACCTGCCACCGGGCCAGGCGCTCGACGTCGGATGCGGCGAGGGAGCCGACGCCGTCTGGCTGGCCCAGCGCGGCTGGCAGGTCACCGCGGTCGACGTCTCCGAGACCGCCCTGCACCGTGCCGCCACCGCTGCCACCGGCATCGACGGCCGCGTGACGTGGGCACAGGCCGACCTCACCAGCACGCCGCCCCCAGCAGACGCCTTCGACCTGGTGTCCATCCACTACTTCCCACTCCGCCGCCAGCCCGGCCATACGGCGCTGCACGGCCTTCTCAACGCTGTCGGCCCAGGCGGCACGCTGCTCTTCGCCACCCACGCCCGCGCAGACCTCACATCGCGCAAGGACTTCGACGCCGCCGAGTACTACCAGCCCGACGACATCGCCCACCTCCTCGACCCCACCGCCTGGAACGTACTGACCAACGAGACCCGCCCTCGTGCCACCCCGGCCCCCGCCGGCACGCGCCACACCCAGGACGCCGTCCTGCGAGCAGTACGCCTTTCGTAGGGCGGTGAACCATTCAGGTCAGCCCTAGGGGGTGTTTCGAAAGCCCCGCACGGCGCCTGGAACGCCCGGCACGCGCTCTCGCCGCACCGGCCGAAAGCCCGAGTACGCCCAGTACGAGGGCTTTCACCCGGCACGCCGAGAGCACGCACCGGACGCCCCATGCGCCGCACGGGGCTTGCG
>NZ_JAAKZZ010000390.1 GCF_011045075.1 Streptomyces boncukensis | reverse complement strand
CCCCGTCAAGCAGACCGTTCGCCAACCCCCCGCCGCCGAGCGCGTCTACGCGCACGTCAAGCAGGCCGTGCTGGAGCGCCGTTACGAGGGCGGCATGCTGCTCACCGAGGGCGAGCTGGCCGAGGCCGTCGGCGTCTCCCGCACGCCCGTGCGGGAGGCCCTGCTCCGGCTGGAGGCCGAGGGCCTGATCCGGCTCTACCCGAAGAAGGGCGCGCTCGTGCTGCCCGTCTCGGCGCAGGAGATCGCCGACGTGGTGGAGACCCGGCTGCTGGTCGAGCAGCACGCGGTGCGCAAGGCGGTACCGGTCCCGGCGGCGCTCGTCGGACGGCTGGAGGAGCTGCTGGCCGAGCAGCGCGCCCGAGCGGAGTCCGGGGATCTGGCCGCGGTCGCCGCCGCCGACCGCTGCTTCCACGCCGCCATCGTCGAGCACACCGGCAACCAGATCCTCACCCGCCTCTACGACCAGCTCCGGGACCGCCAGCTGCGGATGGGCGTCGCCGTGATGCACGCGCACCCCGACCGGATCGCCAAGAACATCACCGAGCACGCGGGCATCCTGCGCGCCCTGCGGGACGGGAACGCGGAAGCGGCGGCGGACGCCGTGGGCCGGCACGTGGGCCGGGTCAGCCATCTGGTGCGCGGCGAGGACGCGGACGCGCTGGACGCGTACGCGGTGGCGCAGGACGGTGAGCGGTGAGCGCAGGCTCCACACCGTCCTCCCCCTCGCCGCCGCCTCCGCCGCCTCCGCCGTCCGGCCCCGGCATACCCGGGCCGTCCGCGGACCCGCCGGGCGGCGCCCGCGCGCTGTGGGTCTGGGGCATCGGCGTCGCCGTCTACTTCATCGCGATCACCTACCGCACCAGCCTCGGCGTGGCGGGCATCGACGCCACCCACCGGTTCGACATCAACGCCTCCGCGCTGTCCACGTTCTCCCTGCTGCAACTGCTCGTCTACGCGGGCATGCAGATCCCCGTCGGCCTGCTGGTCGACCGGTGGGGGACGAAGCGGATCCTGCTGCTGGGCGTCGTGCTGTTCACAGCGGGCCAGTTCGGATTCGCGCTCTCCGGCTCGTACGCCATGGCGCTGGGCTCCCGCGCGCTGCTCGGCTGCGGCGACGCCATGACGTTCATCTCGGTGCTGCGGCTGGGCAGCCGCTGGTTCCCGGCGCGGCGCGGGCCGATGATCGCGCAGGTGGCGGCGCTGATGGGGATGGCGGGCAACCTGGTGACGACCCTCGTGCTCGCCCGGGTCCTGGACACCTTCGGCTGGACGCCCACCTTCGCAGGCAGCGCGCTGGGCGGACTGGCGGTGCTGCTGCTGGTGGTCTTCTGCCTCAAGGACCACCCGGAGGGGCACGAGCCGCAGCGCGAGACCCGTGCCGGGCGCGGCTATGTGCGCAGCCAGATCACCGCGGCGTGGCGGGAGCCCGGCACCCGGCTGGGCATGTGGGTGCACTTCACCAGCCAGTTCCCCGGCATGGTCTTCCTGCTGCTGTGGGGTATGCCGTTCCTGGTCGAGGCCCAGGGGCTGGGCCGGGGCACGGCGGGCGAGCTGCTGACGCTGGTCGTCGTCTCGAACATGGCCTGCGGGCTGGTCTACGGCCAGATCATCGCCCGGCACCGCGCGGCCCGCGCGCCGCTGGTGCTCGGCACGGTGCTGGCGACGGCCCTCGCGTGGGCGGCCGCGGTGTTCTGGCCGGGCCCCGGGCACACCCCGATGGCGATGCTGGTGGTGCTGTGCGTGGTGCTCGGCGCCTGCGGCCCGGCATCCATGGTCGGCTTCGACTTCTCGCGTCCGGCGAACCCGCCGGAGCGGCAGGGCACCGCCTCCGGGATCGTCAACATGGGCGGTTTCACGGCGTCGATGACCACGCTGCTGGCGGTGGGCGTGCTGCTGGACCTCACCGGCGACAACTACCGCGTGGCCTTCGCGTCGGTCTTCGTCCTCCAGGCGCTGGGCGTCACCCAGATCGCCCGGCTGCGCGGCAGGGCCGTACGCCGCGAGCGCGAACGCGTCGTCGCCAGCCGGGTGGAGGCGGTGCATGTGCCCGTCTGAGACGGGTGCCGCGTCCCCCCGGCGCGCCGTAGGTCACGGTGTGACCGCGAAGTGCTCCAGGATCGCCGTGCCCAGCTTCTGGTCCCCCTCCACCTTCACCCGCTCGGCAACGGCGTCGAGGCGCACGCGTCCGCACGCAAGCCGCAGATAGGTATCCCAGTCCAGCGACAGGGTGACCGCAGGACCGAGCGAGGGGCTGCCGTCCACCGAACCCTTCCCGTCGGCGTCGACGCGGACGGTCCGCATGAACTCCAGGGGGCCGCCCACATCGATCACGACGGCCGTGTTCGCGGGCGCCTCCGCGTCCTTGGCGACGACCTTCGGCAGCCCGGCGAGCAGGACGTCCCGCGCGACGTGCGCGCCCGCGGAGTCGATATTGCCCGGCTTGCCCAGCGCCCGGCGCAGATCCTGCTCGTGCACCCAGGTGTCGAAGGCGCGGATCATCAGCTGGCGCTCCAGCGTCACCTTCTTCGGTCCGAACGGCACGACGTTCGGCACCTCGTCGTCGGGCGCGCGCTTCTCGTCGCGGAGCTGGCGAGAGCGGCGGATGACCGTGTACTCCAGCTCGCTGGTCATCTCCGGCCCGGTGTGGTGCCGCCGCACATCGACCTGGATCTCCATATGGCGGCTCACCTCGTCCCGTACGTGGTAGATGTCGCGGGGGAGGGTGTGGATCGGACGCGGGTCCCCGAGCAACTCGCACTCAAGGCCGATCAGGTGGGAGACGACATCCCGCACCGACCACCCCGGGCACTCGGTGGGCCGGTTCCACTCCCCTTCGGTGAGCGGCGTCACCAGCTCGGATATCGCTTCCATGGACTGCGTCCAGGCGTCAACATAGGGCTGAAGGCTTGGGTGGTCGGTCACGGGACCCCTCGGCGGTGCGGACGGTTCACGGGCTGGATGCTCTCAAGTCTGGGTGCTCTCAAGTTACGCTGCGCTCGGGCACCCCGGCAGTGCTTTGGAGACGATGCTAGGCCCAAAAGCCCCCTCGAACGCATGGACGCTGGTACCGTTCGCGCGCCGGGGCGGGCCGGGCCCGGCCCGCCCCGGAGTGGCACTCTGGACACATGAACGACTCGGCGTCCACTCCGCCCGCCACTCCCCCTGCGTCTCCCCGGTCGCACGCCCGGCCGCCCGCGCGCCGCCCCCGCGTCCGTGCGCCCGAGCTGACCGGCAGGGGCGGCTGGCTGAACACCGGGGGCGAGGCCCTCACCCTCGGCGCCCTGCGCGGCAAGTGCGTGATCCTCGACTTCTGGACCTTCTGCTGCGTCAACTGCCTGCACGTCCTGGACGAGCTGCGCGAGCTGGAGGAGCGGCACCGGGACACCACGGTCGTCGTCGGCGTGCACTCCCCGAAGTTCGTCCACGAGGCCGAGCACTCCGCCGTCGTGGACGCGGTCGAGCGCTACGGCGTCGAGCACCCGGTGCTCGACGACCCCGACCTGGCCACCTGGAAGCAGTACGCCGTACGCGCCTGGCCCACGCTCGTCGTGATCGACCCGGAGGGCTATGTCGTCGCGCAGCACGCGGGGGAGGGCCATGTGCACGCGATCGAACGGCTGGTCGGCGAGCTGGAGGCCGAGCACGCGGCCAAGGGCACCCTCCGGCGCGGCGACGGCCTGGGGGCGCCCCCGGCGGTAGCGGGGGGAGCTCCGCCGGAGCCGGCCGCCACCAGCCTCCGCTTCCCCGGCAAGGCGCTGGCGCTGCCCGACGGCGGCTATCTCGTCTCCGACACCACCCGGCACCGGCTGGTGGAGCTGGCGGCGGACGGCGAGACGCCCGTACGCCGCATCGGCAGCGGCGAGCGCGGCCTGGCCGACGGCGGCCCGGACAGCGCCCGGTTCAACGAGCCCCAGGGCCTCACCCTGCTGCCCGGCGGCCGGCACGCGCTGGTCGCCGACACCGTCAACCACGCCCTGCGCCGCGTCGACCTGGAGACCGGCGAGGTGGTGACCGCGGCGGGCACCGGCGCCCAGTGGTGGCAGGGCGCCCCCGACGAGGGCCGGGCGCGCGAGGTCGCGCTCTCCTCCCCCTGGGACGTGGCGTGGTTCGAGGGGCGCGTGTGGATCGCCATGGCCGGGGTGCACCAGCTGTGGACATACGACCCGGAGGCGGACACCGTACGGGCGGCGGCCGGCACGACCAACGAGGGGCTGGTCGACGGCCCGGCCCCGCAGGCGTGGTTCGCGCAGCCCTCGGGGCTGGCCGTCACCCCCGGGCGCCTCTGGATCGCCGACTCGGAGACCAGCGCGCTGCGCTGGCTCGCCCGGACCGACAGCACCGACGGCACCGACGGCACCGACGGCACCGACGACTTCACGGTCCACACCGCCGTCGGCACCGGGCTCTTCGACTTCGGCCACCGGGACGGCCCCGCCGAGCAGGCCCTCTTCCAGCACCCGCTGGGCGTCACCGCGCTCCCCGACGGCTCGGTGGCGGTCTCCGACACCTACAACCACGCGCTGCGCCGCTACCACCCCGGCACCGGGGAGGTCACCACGCTCGCCACCGACCTGCGCGAGCCGTCCGGCGCCGTGCCGGCCCCGGACGGCGACGGCACGGACATCGTGGTCGTCGAGTCGGCACGCCACCGGCTCACCCGGCTGCGGCTGCCGGACGAGGCGGTGCGGGTCGCCGCCGCGGCGCACCGCACCCAGCGCGCCGCGACGGACGTCGCCCCCGGTGACCTCCGGCTGGACGTCGTCTTCCAGCCCCCGCCCGGCCAGAAGCTCGACGACCGGTACGGCCCCTCCACCCGGCTGGTCGTCAGCGCCACCCCGCCCGAACTCCTCGCGGACGGCGCGGGCGAGGGCACCGAGCTGAGCCGCCAGGTGCGGATCGCGGAGCGGGCCGGGGCCACCGAGGGGGTGCTGCATGTCTCCGCGATGGCGGCGTCCTGCGACGAGGCCGACGCGAGCGAGTACCCGGCCTGCCATGTGCACCAGCAGGACTGGGGCGTCCCCGTCCGCGTCAGCCCGTCCGGCGCCTCCCGGCTCCCCCTGGTCCTGGCGGGCCTGGACGGCTAGTGCCGGTGGCCGGAAAGGTCTGCCGTCGGCTTCACGCGCCCAGGAAGGACGTCAGGCAGCCCGTCAGCAGGGCGGGGTCGGCCGTGCCGCACAGCTCGCGCGCCGAGTGCATGGAGAGGATGGCGACGCCGATGTCCACCGTCGTGATGCCGTGCCGGGCCGCGGTGATGGGCCCGATGGTGGTCCCGCACGGGACGTCGTTGTTGGACACGAACGTCTGCCAGGGCACCCCGGCCCGCTCGCACGCGGCGGCGAAGACGGCCCGGCCGCTGCCGTCGGTGGAGTAGCGCTGGTTGACGTTGACCTTGAGGATCGGGCCGCCGCCCGCCATCGGGTGGTGGTCGGGGTCGTGCCGCTCGGCGTAGTTGGGGTGCACGGCGTGCCCGGTGTCGGCGGAGAAGCAGACCGTTCCGGCGTACGCCCGCATCCGGTCCTCGTACGACCCGCCGCGGGCGTGGACCGAGCGCCCCAGCACATCGCCGAGCAGCGGGCCCTGGGCCCCGGTGTCGGACTGGCTGCCGTTCTCCTCGTGGTCGAAGGCGGCGAGCACCGGAACGTACGGGACCTCGGCGCTCTGGCCCGCGACGGCCGTGAGCGCGGTCACCCCGGCGTGCACGGACAGCAGGTTGTCCATCCGCGGCCCGGCGATGAGCTCGCGGTCCCGGCCCAGATACGCGGGCGGCTCCACGCTGTGCACCATCAGGTCCCAGCCCGCGACCTCCTCGCCGGGGACCCCCGCCTCCTCGCCGACGAACCGGATCAGGTCGCCCTCGCGGGGCTCGCCGAGCCCCCAGACCGGCGTCATATGGCGCTGCCGGTTGAGCTTCAGCCCTTCGTTGGCCTGCCGGTCCAGATGGATGGCCAACTGCGGCACCCGCAGCAGCGGGCGGTCCACATGGACGAGGCGGGTCGTGCCGTCCCGGAGCGTCAGCCGCCCGCTGAGCCCGAGGTCCCGGTCGAGCCAGGTGTTGAGCAGCGTCCCGCCGTAGATCTCGACCGCGATCTGCCGCCAGCCCTGCGCGCCGGTGTCGGGGCGCGGCTTCACCCGCAGGTTCGGCGAGTCCGTGTGCGCCCCCACGATGCGGAACGGCGTGGCCGGCGTCGCACCCTCCGGGACGTACCAGGCGATCAGCGCGCCGCCGCGCACGACGTACCGGCCGCCGGTCCCGGAGTCCCAGCCGTCCGTCTCGGCGAGCCGGCGGAAGCCGGCCCGGTCCAGCCGTGCCGCGGCGTTCGCCACGGCGTGGTACGGCGAGGGCGAGGCGCTGAGGAAGGACATCAGGTCGTCGGCGTGGGCCCGGTGCGCGTGAGCGGCGTCGTTCATGGAACTCACTGTATCCAGGGCCCTCCCCGGCGACGCCGCGGAGATCCAGCAGAAGGGCCCTGCACCAGCGCCGTGACCGGCGCTAGCCGACGCGGGTGTAGGTGAGGGGCGGGGTGCCGTCGGCGTTCTCGCGGCGGAGCTTGTCGCCGGCCGGGACCAGGGTGGTGGCCTGCCCGGCCGAGCAGGACGTCTCGGGGCCCACCGTCACCTCGGTGGCCTTCAGCTCGACGGCGTCCCCGGTGACGGACGCCAGCTCCGCCTGGAAGACGCAGTGGTAGGAGGAGCCGTCGGCGGTGAGGGTCATCGCCGTCTCGCCGGGCTTCGCCTGCTGGATCACCATTCGCCGGGTGTCGTTCGGCTTGCCCGGCAGATGGCTGGTCCAGGTGCCCAGGAACCGGTCCGGGATCCCGTCCCCGGCGCCCGCGGAGGGCGAGTCGGAGGGCGAGTCGGAGGGGGAGGGCGGAGCGGACGGCGAGTCCGACTCCTCGCGCCCGGAGCCCCCCTTGGTCTGTGCAACGGAGCTCTTGTCCCCCTCGTTCCCGCCGTCGTCCTGCGTACTGGGCATGCGCGCCCTGGTGCTCTACAACGCCTCCGTGCAGGACGACATCCTCGTCAAGGAACAGTCCGGCGAGGACGCCTCCGCGGCGAAGCGCCTCAAAGACCTGCTGCTGCCCATCGTCAAGGGCTACAGATCGGAGAATTCCGACGAGCAGCTGGCGCAGTCCCT
>NZ_JAAKZZ010000038.1 GCF_011045075.1 Streptomyces boncukensis | reverse complement strand
GGGGACGGGGGCCGTGGCCTCGGCGGTGGTCACCAGGCGGTATCGGGGGCTTCGGCACGCCGCTCGTCCTGGGTGAAGAAGTTGATCACCTCCTGGGGTGTGGGGTTGTGGCCGACTGTGGCGGCAGCCGCGGCGCTGCGGGGGAACAGCGCCTGCTCGTATGCGGTGAGGGCGGTCTCGACGTCGTCGGGGTGTGCGGCGAGAGCCTGGCCGAGTTCGGCGCCGTCCTGCATGGCCAGATTGGCGCCCTCGCCGTCGGGGGGCGAGAGGTGGGCGGCGTCGCCGAGCAGGGTCACTCCCGGTATCCGGTCCCAGCGGTGCCCGATCGGCAGGGCGTGCAGGGGCCGCAGGACCGGCGCGGTCCCGCCACCGGTGATCAGGGCGGTGAGTTCCGGTGCCCACCCGTCGTACTCCTCCGCGATCCGCGCGGCGACCGCGCCGGCATCGGTGAAGTCGATGGCGGCGAACCAGTCCAGCGGCTTGGCCAGTGTGACGTGGGCGTGGAGGATTCCGCCCTGCTCCCGGTGCGCCACGAACCATTTGCCGTGCTCGTCCGGGTCGACCGCCCCGAGCGTCCCGCCGCCGACCGCTTTCGCGGTGGCCGGGTGCCGGGTGTCGGCGTCGTACAGGCGGGTCTCGACAAAGGAGCGGCCGATGTATTCGGGGGTGGCGTCGGAGAGCAGCGCTCGGACTCGTGACCAGGCGCCGTCCGCGCCGACCAGCAGGTTCGTGACGGTGTGGGTGCCGTCTGCGAAGGTCACCTGGTGGCGGCCCCCGGCGAGGGCGCGGACGCCGGTGGCCTTGTGGCCCCAGCGGACGGTGCCGGCGGGGAGCGCGTCGAGCAGGATCTGTCGCAGCTCGCCGCGCTGTACCTCGGGGCTGTTACCCGCGCCGTCGTCGGCCTTGTCGAACAGAACGGTCCCGTCCCGGTCGAGGAGCCGTATCGCCTGGCGGCCCTCCAGGACGATGCCGCGGAACTCGTCCATCAGGCCGGCCGCCTTGAGGGCGGGTTGGCCGCTGTGGTCGTGGATGTCGAGCATCCCGCCCTGTGAACGCGCCGTCGGGGAGGACTCCGCCTCGTAGACCACGGCCGGAATGCCGTGGACGTGCAGGACGCGGGCCAGTACGAGGCCGCCGAGCCCGCCGCCGATGATCGTGGCAGGAGAGTGCATGGGACTCCTTGGGTGTCGCACACCCGCCGGGTGGATCCGGCAGGGTCTCTGGGAGGAATTCGGCTTGCCGGGCCGGGTAATCGCGCAGGAATCGGCTCAGATGACGGCTCAGATGACCATGACGCGGCGCCCGCGCGTGTGACCGGCCCTGCTGTCGATGTGCGCGGCCGCGGCCTCGGCGAGCGGGTACGTCTTCTCGACCGGGATGTGGAGCTTCCCCCGCGAGACGAGGCCGGCGGCCTCGGCGAGCGCGTCCGGCACACTGCCGGTCACGCCGGAGAACCGGACACCGAGCTTCGGGGCATCGAGATCGGCGATGGATATCACCTTCTGCGGGTCCCCCGTCAGTTCGACGAGCTCGCGGATCACGCCCGAGCCGGCCAGGTCGAGGGCCGCGTCGACATGGCCGAGCTGCCGCACTCGCCCGGGCCAGCCCTCGCCGTATGTCGTGGCGAGGGCGCCGAGGCCGCGGAGATAGTCCTGGTTGGCGGCCCCGGCCGTGCCGATCACCGTGATGCCGCGCTCGCGGGCGATCTGCAGCACCGCCGATCCGACTCCCCCGGACGCACCGCTGACCAGCAGTGTCTGCCCGGACTGCACACCGGCCTCGCGGATGACGCGCAGCGCGGTCTCCACCACGGAGGGGTACCCGGCCGCCTCCTCGAACGTCAGCCCCTCGGGCATACGGGCCCAGGCCGACAGCACGGCGAACTCGGCATAGGTGCTCGAACCTCTGCCGAACACGTGATCGCCGACCTCGATCCCTTCGACGCCCTCGCCGACCTCGTCCACCACGCCTGAGGCGTCGAGCCCGACTCCGGCGGGCAACTCGATCGGCTGGGTCTTGCGGAACTGGCCTTCGCGGACCCTCCAGTCGACGGGGTTCACCCCCGCCGCCCGCACAGCGACGCGTATCTGGCCGGGGCCCGCGTGGGGCTCCTCGGCGTCTGTGAGTTGCAGAACGTCCGGACCGCCGAACTCGGCGAAGCTCACTCTCTTCATACCGCCGACCGTAACACTAACGGTTAGCTCATTGAAACGGTTAGGTTTTTGTATTTGGTGCGGCTGTCCTCCGACGGCCCTGAGGGCCTCCCCCAGGGCCCGGGACGGGGGTAGAGTGGCGTTGTTCGTGTGTACTCGGAGCGAGACATCGGGGAGGTGAGGTTGATGACCGCGTGCGAGGCCACCCTGTGCGGTGTCCGGGTCTCCCTCACGTCCCGGGCCGTGGCCTGATCCCGCCCAGTCCCGCCCCGCCGGGAGCGTGAGCTCGCGGGGCGTCCACACGAACCCCGTCAGGAACGGAACGTCTTCCACGATGACCAAGAACTGGATCACGCGCGCCGAGACCAGCGCCGACATCCCCGCTGTCCGCGCGGTCGAGCTGGCCGCCTTCCCCACCGCACAGGAGGCCGACATCGTCGACGCGCTGCGCGCCGACGCGGCCGCGTGGATCGAGGGCCTGTCCCTCGTCGCCACCGACGAACACGGCCGGCTCGTCGGCCATGCCCTGCTGACGCGCAGCCACATCGGCGACGTGCCGGCGCTGTGCCTGGGCCCGGTCGCCGTACACCCCCGATGGCAGCGGAGCGGCGCCGGTTCGGCGGCGGTCCGCGCCGCGCTGCGGGCGGCCGGGGACCGCGGCGAGCGCCATGTCGTCGTCCTCGGACACCCGGCGTACTACCCCCGGTTCGGCTTCACCCGGGCCTCGGCCCACGGCATCCGGGTGACCTTCGAGGTTCCGGACGAGGCGCTGATGGCCCTCAGCCTCGACGCCGGCCACCCGCTGCCCGCCGGAACCGTGCGCTACGCCGCGCCGTTCGGGATCTGACCCGGCCCGCGCCGAGGGCCGTCACTCCCCCGGCAGGGGCCCGCCGCCGTGGGCGGACTGCCAGGCGTCGGCCGCCTCCTGCAGGGCCGACAGGCCGCGGGAGACGGTGGTCTGGCCGGTGCTGCCGCGCCGTGCGCAGGCCACCAGGTGGCGGGTCGGTGCGCCGCGTCCGCCGAGCGGGACGCGGCGCACCGGGAGGTCGGAGGGGAGCGGGGCGAGGCGCGGCATGAGGCAGATCCCGTGGCCGTGGGCGACCAGGGAGGCGACGGCGAACCAGTCGACGGCTGCGTGCTCGATCCGCGGTGCGAAGCCCGCGGCCGCGGCGGCGCTGAGCAGGAGCTGATGCTGGTCGTGCGGATCGCCCGCCTGGATCCAGGTCTCGTGCGCCGCGTCGCGGAGTTCGACGGCGGCGCGGCGCGCGAGCGGGTGGTCCTCGGCGACCAGCAGGTCCTGCGGCTCCTGGAGGAGGGCTCGCTGGGTGAACCTGCGGTCGCCGGGCGGCGGGGTGCCGGCGGCGGGAATGACGACCGCGATGTCGGCGCGGCCGGCGACCAGCAGGCGGAAGCGGTCCTCGCCGGGGTCCTCGCTGAGGTGGAACGTCATCTGCGGGAACCGGGTGTGCAGCCGGCGGACGGCGGGCGCCGTGACGGCGGCCATCGCCGAGGCCACCCCGGTAATACGCAGATGGCCCGCGCCGCCCGTGGAGTGCGCTTCGAGCGCCGCCGCGGCCCGCTCCCACTGCTCGTGCAGGGCGTCGGCGTGGCGTACGAGGGTGTGGGCCGCGGGCGTCAGCGCTACGCGCCGGCCCGTCGGCCGGAGCAGTTGGACGCCCAGCTCGGCGGCGAGCTGGCGCAGTTGCTGGGAGACGGTGGACGGGGTGAGGTGCAGCACGGCGGCGGTCGCCGTCACGGTGCCCTCGGCGCGCAGCACGCGCAGGGTCTGCAGACGCGGGTCAATCATATGGCTCCAACGAACGGTATGTTGCGGAATCTTTCCATGGAATCGAACGGTGTATCCCCCTCACACTGGGCGTGCTGGCTCCGGCTCAGCAGTGTCCGGTGCGAGGAGAGGGGATCGCCATGTTTGATTCCGCTGTCGCGGGGCTGTGGGCGGGATACGGGCTCGCCGTCCCGGTGGGGGCCGTCGCGGTACTCATGGTCAATATGACGGCGCAGACGTCCTTCCGGGTGGGCGCGGCGGCCGCCATCGGCGCCACCACCGCCGACGCGATGTACGCGATCGTGGCGGTGGCGGGCGGCGCGGCGGTGGCCGGTGCGGTGCAGCCGTTCTCGCAGCCGCTGCGGTGGGTCGCCTTCGTGGTGCTCACCGGGATGGCGGTGCGCGTCTTCCTGACGGCGGTGCGGCGCAGGCGCGATGCCGGGCCGGCCCGGCGGGACGGCGGGATCCGGCCGCTGCGCGCCTACGCCGTCTTCCTCGGGCTCACGGCGCTGAACCCGTGGCCGGCCCTCTACTTCGTCGCCCTCATCCTGGGGCGCCAGGCCCAGCACGGGATGACGGCGGCGCAGGCGGCGGTCTACGTGGCGGCGATCGTGGTGGCCTCGGGGAGCTGGCAACTGCTGCTGGCCGGCGGCGGCTCGGTGTTCGGCAGGGTCCTGACGGGCGAGCGCGGCCGGATGGTCACCGCGGTGGTCTCCAGCCTCCTGATCACCGCACTCGCCGCGGCCATGGTGCTGGACTGACGCGGATGCTGCGGGCTCACATGGTTTCCTTGGCGCGCCCCTCCGCCTCCGGGTAGAGAATCTGATGCACCCAGGAACGGAATTCGAGAATAAGGCTCTCATGTGGTGTGTGGAATTCCTCGAAGTACGCGGAATGGGCGGCCGCCTGCACCCGCTCGCAGGCTTCGAAGTCCTCCATGGCCGTCACCTCCACAAGCGCTGCCGCGTCATCGGGGCTGAATCCGGGGGTGCTGATCGCATCGGGGTGGAAGAGCCACTGGGTGACGACGCGGGTGCGCTCGGGGCCGAGCGGCTCGAACCGCATGCACATCACATGGTCAGGGATGAACATCAGGTGCACGTTGGGCCACAGCAGGATTCCGTGGAACGTGCGCGCGTCCTTTTCAGGAACTCCGGGAAGCCGGGGTGCTGCCGCTTTGCCGGAGAGTGAGAAACCCGTGGCGCCGTCGGCCAGCGGCGAGCCGTCCTGCTTGGGCCCCTCGGGGCCGCTCACGGTGCCGTATCCGGTGCGCCAGCTCGGGAGGATCTGGCAGATCTCCGGGTGCATGGTCGGGCAGTGGTAGCACTCGCAGAAGTTCTCGTACAGGATCTTCCAGTTCGCCCGCACCTCGTGGGTCACCTCCTTGGCGACCCGCAGCTCGTCGCAGCCGTAGTTCCCGGGTACGTCCTCGTCCCCGAACCGCTTGCGCAGCAGCGGTCCCACCTGCTCCGCCAGCGGCGGGGCCGTGGGGTCCAGGTTCACCCACACATAGCCGAGCCACTCCTCGGCCCGCGCGGTGAACAGGTGCCGCTCCTTCGTCTCGGGCGGGAGCTCGTGCAGGAACGGGGCGCCGACCAGATGGCCGTCCAGGTTGAACGTCCAGCCGTGGTACGGGCACCGGATGGAGTTCTTGAACGTGCCGCCGTCCTCCAGGCAGAGCTGCGCGCCGCGGTGCCGGCACAGGTTGATGAGCGCGCGGACGTCGCCGTCCTTCTTCCGGACGAGCAGGACGCTCTCGCGGCCCACGCCGACCCGGACGAACGACCCCGGCGCCGCGATGTCCGAGGAGCGCGCCGCGCAGATCCAGGAGCGCTCGAATATCCGCTCCTGCTCCAGCGCCAGGTGTTCTTCACTGGTGTAGTAGCTCGTCGGCCACAGCGTCGTCATCACGACTCCTCGACGTGGTTGGGGTGACAGGGGATACGCCCGAGTGAACCGCGCTTTCCGACCGGTTCGGCCACCGGGCCGCTAGAGACGACAACACGGCCCAGGAATTCCTCACAAGCCTTGCAGCGCCGGGTTCCGCAACTTCCGGGACTTGGCGAAGTCAGCACGCGCGGGCCGGACACTTCGGCAAGTTGGGTAAGTCGCCGCGCTCATCCGGGGAGTTGTTGTCCGACGCGTTGCGTCCGTGTTTCTCTCAACACTGCTTCCCTGCGCGAACAACTCGTCACCACGAAAGGTTGGCAGCATGTCCGGGTTCGAGATACGAAAGACGGGCGGCCGAATCGGCGCCGAGGTGGTCGGAATCGACCTGAGTACCGGCCTGTCCGAGGCTGTCTTCTCGCAGATCCACGAGGCATTCCTGAAGTACAAGGTCCTCTTCTTCCGGGACCAGGACATCAGCGACGCCGATCAGCTGGCCTTCGCCGGCCGGTTCGGCCCGCTCACCCAGAAGCACCCCATGATGCGGACCGTCGCAGGATCGCCGCAGATCATTCCCGTGGACGGCGAGGAGCAGCGCGCCAACCACTGGCACACCGACATCAGCTTCACCCACGCCCCCTCGCTGGGCACGACGCTGCGGAGCGTCGTCCTCCCGCCGTACGGGGGCAACACCCTGGTCGCGAACGCCGCGGCGGGCTACAAGGACCTGCCCGCCGAGCTGCGGGAGATCGCCGACCGGCTGTGGGCCGTCCACACCAACCACGCGGAGCAGCCCCGGCTGGCCACCAAGCGCGGCGAGGAGGTACGCAAAGCCTTTCTCGCCCAGCAGTTCGAGGCCGCGCACCCCGTGGTGCGGGTCCACCCGGAGTCGGGCGAGCCGAGCCTGTTCCTGGGCGGGTTCGCCCAGCGGCTGGTCGGGATGGAGCTGCGCGACTCGCGCCCCCTCCTCGACGTCCTCCAGTCCTATGTGCGCCGCCCGGAGAACGTGGCGCGGTGGACGTGGCGGCCGGGCGACGTGCTGATCTTCGACAACCGCAGCACCCAGCACTACGCGCCGAACGACTACGACGACCACAAGCGGATCCTGCACCGCGTCTCCATCAACGGCGACGTGCCCGTGGGCCTGGACGGCAAGAGCAGCTATGTCATCCAGGAGGGCGCGTGAGCGCCGGGGCCGGGCGCCCCGAGGAGTTCGCGCCCCGGCTGCGGGCCCGGCAGCCCCTGGTCGGCTACTGGATCGCCTGCGACAACCCGGTCGGCACCGAACGCGTCGCGGGCCTCGGCTACGACTACATCGGCGTCGACGGGCAGCACGGCGTCATGCACCAGCCGGGCTGGCAGGCCGCCATGATGGCGGTGGACGCGCGGCAGCGGGCCGCCGGGCTCATCCGGGTGCCCTCCGTCGACCCCGTCGCCATCGGCACGGCGCTGGACTCCGGCGCCCGGGGCGTCGTCGTCCCCATGGTCGGCGACGCGCGGGACGCGGCCGTCGCGGTCGCCGCCTGCCGGCACTGGCCGGAGGGGACCCGCAGCCTGTCCGGACCGGTGCGCGCCGAGCTGCGGATGGGCTCCGTGCCGGCGGAGCTGGACGCGGCGGCCGTGTGCATCGCCATGGTCGAGACGGCGGACGCGCTGGAGAACCTGGAGGCGATCTGCGCCACCCCGGGCCTGGACGCCGTCTACGTCGGCCCCGCGGACCTGTCCGTCGCGCTGGGCGCGCGCTACTTCGGCGACCCCGCCGTGAAGGACGACCTCGCGGCGGCGCTGGAGCGGATCGCGGCCACCGCCGAGGCGGCGGGCATCGCCTGCGGCATCCACTGCCTGGACGGTGCCTCGGCCGCTGAGCGGCTGCGCGAGGGCTTCACCTTCGCCACGGTCTCCAGCGACATCACCCACCTGCAGCAGGCCGCGGCCGGCCACCTCGCGGCGGCCCGCGGGTGACCGCATCCGTCGAGGGATGCAGAGGACTCAGAGGAACTCAGAGGGACTCAGAGGAACTCAGGAGCACTGATGTTCGAAACTACTGTGCGGCCCGGCTCCGTGCACCGGCCCCCCGCTGACGGCGCCGCCGGACGCGTCGTCCGCTCCGTCGAGGAGCTGGTCGGCGGCACCCCGCTGCTGGACGTCCCGCTGGACGGGATGCCCGGGAGCGTGCGGCTGTGCGCGAAGCTGGAGATGTTCAACCCGCTGGCCAACGTCAAGGACCGCCCGGTCCTCGCCATGATGCGGGAGGCGGAGGAGTCGGGGCAGCTGCCCGCGTCGGGCGGCACGGTGATCGAGTGCTCGTCCGGAAGCACCGGCATCTCCATCGCCGCGTTCTGCGCCCGGCGGGGCCACCGCTGCATCATCGTCATGCCGGACAACGCCACGGAGGAACGGCGGCAGATCCTGCGGGAGTTCGGTGCCGAGATCGTGCTCGTACCGCACCAGGACGGGCTGCTGCCCGCCTGGAAGTACGCGGAGGAGCTCCAGCGGTCCACGCCCGGGGCCTGGCTGGCCCACCAGGACGAGCACCCGGCCAACGAGCGCGCGCACTACGAGACGACCGGGCCCGAGCTGTGGGAGGCCACGGGCGGCGCGATCGACGTGCTGGTCTGCGGCGTCGGCACCGGCGGCACCCTCACCGGGGCCGCCCGCTACCTCAAGCAGCACAAGGACGTCCATGTCGTCGCCGTCGAGCCGGCCGGGTCGCCCGTGCTGTCCGGCGGGGAGCCGGGGCCGCACGGGATTCCGGGGATCGGCGCGGGCTATGTCTCGGACATCATGGACCTCGACCTGATCGACGAGGTCGTGGTGGTGCCGGACGAGGAAGCCGCGCCCACGGCCCGCGAGGTCTCGCGCCGCATCGGACTGCTCGTCGGCGTCTCCTCGGGCGCCGCGGCGTACGCGGCCCGGCTGCTGGGCCGCCGCGAGCGGTGGGCGGGGGCGACCATGGTCGCCGTCTTCCCCGACAGCGGGGAGCGGTATCTGTCCACAGCCCTCGGCTAGCAGCGGATTCCGCTGAGTCCGGGCTGCCCCTTGCTGCGCGTCGCAGGGTGCGGGTGCGTGCGTGGCCGGTCGCACCCTGCGGGGCGCCCCCTACGGGAGGACTACTCTTATGTGCCGGATATACGGCTATTTCCATACCACTGCTTCACCGAGCGAAGTACGCACCGTCTCCGCGCTCCAGCGCCACGGCGGCCCGGACAGCACGGGCACGGCCCGCGCCCCGGGCTGGGGCGTGGGCAACAACCGGCTCGCGATCGTCGATCTCGACGGCGGTCAGCAGCCCTACGACCTGGACGGCCGGGTCAAGGTCGTCTTCAACGGCGAGATCTACAACCACGACACGCTCCGCACCCAGCTGCGGCGGCGCGGCTACACCTTCCACGACCGCTGCGACGGCAACGTCCTGCCGGCGCTCTACGCCGAGTACGGGGAGCGGTTCCCCGAGCAGCTCGACGGGATGTACAGCGTGGCCATCCTGGACCAGCGCGGCCGGCCGAAGCTGGTGCTGGCGACGGACCACGTGGGCATGAAGCCGCTCTACTACCGGTGGGACCCGGCCGGCAGGTCGCTGCACTTCTCCTCCGAGATCCCCGCGCTGCTCGGCTTCCGGGGGGCGGGGACCGGGGCGTGGGAGCCGGGGCTGGACGCCTATCTGGCCACCAAGTCGCCGTTCGGCGAGCGCACCATGTTCGAGGACGTACGCGTGCTGCCGCCCGCCACGACGATGACCGTGCCCTGGGGCGAGGCGCCGCGCGTCGTCCAGCGCACCGCGGACCGGGACGAGCACGGCCGCCTCGGTGCCCCGGGCGCGCCCGGCGAGGAGGCTGAGGAGGCTGCGGTCGCCGCCGCGGTGCGGCGGAACCTGGGCTTCGAGGTCGACCGGCTGCTCACGGCCGACGTCCCCGTCGCCGTCGTCACCTCGGGCGGGCTGGACTCCAGCCTGGTGACAGCCCTCGCGGCGCGGAGCGGTCCGGTGCACTCCTTCAACATCGCCTACCGCGGCTCCTGGCCGTTCGACGAGCGCCACTTCGCCGAGCTGGCCGCGCGCTCCGCCGGAGCGCACTACCACCAGGTGGAGATCGACCCCGCGGCCTTCCCCTCGATGATCGAGGACGTCGTGTGGCACCTCGGCCAGCCGAACGCCGACCCGATCACCCTGAGCACCTATGCGCTGTTCGCGGCGATCCGCGGCGCCGGCTTCAAGGTGGCGCTGACCGGGGACGCGGCGGACGAGGTGTTCGGCGGCTACTCCCGGATGCGGGCCGCGGCCGAGGAGGCGCACGCGGGCCGGGACTGGCGGCCCGGCTATCTGGACGCGCTCGCCGTCGTCCCCGCGCATCTGCGCTACGGCCTCTACACCGAGGAGTACCGGAACCTGGTGCGGTCCCGCTCCCCGCTGCCCGAGGAGGCGCTGGCGGCGCTGTACGACGGCACGGGGCCGGTGCTGGAGCGCATCACCCGGTTCGAGCTGGACTACCGGCTCCCCGCGTACCACCTGCGCCGGGTCGACCATCTGAGCATGGCCAGCTCCGTCGAGGCGCGGCTGCCGTTCTGCCAGCGCAGCGTCGTGGGTCCGGGGCGCAGGCTGCCGGACGCGCTGCGGATCGGCGGCGGCCAGGTCAAGCGCACCCTGTACGCGGCGGCTGCCGGGCTGGTCCCGCAGGAGCTGCTCAGCAGGCCCAAGCAGCCCTTCACGCTGCCCATCACGGCGATGCTGGCGCCCGGCTGGCCGCTGTGGGAGTACGCGCTGGACGTGCTGCACTCCAAGCGGCTCGCCGACGCGGGCCAGTTGGCGCCGGAGGCGGTCGCCGAGCTGTTCGCCCAGCAGGCGCGGCAGCCGGACGACACGACGGCGCTGACCCTGTGGGCGCTGCTCATCCACGAGGTGTGGCGCGAGCAGTTCCGGAGCGAGGCGCTGCGCGGCCCGATCGCGGCGGTGGCGGCATGATCGGCCATCTCGCGTATGCGGCGGGCAGCCCGTGCCCGACCCTCGTGCTGGACGCCGGCCGGCTCCCGCGGGACGAGGAGGCGCTGCTGCGGGCCCTGTCCGAGGTCCGCGCCTACCTCACGGCGGCGGGCGGCGGGCATGTGCTGAAGACGGCGCTGGTGCGGCCGTCCGAGCATCCGATGTTCGACCTGGACTACCGGTTCGTCCAGGCGCTGCCCCAGGCGCCCGACAGCTTCGACCTGCGCGGCTCGTGCGGGCACTCCATCCTCTCCGCCGTCGTGGCGGCGGAGCGGGCCGGGACGCTGCCGAAGCTGACGCCCGGGGACCGGATCCGGGTGAACGTGCTCAACAACGGCGACAGCGTGGTGTGCGAGGTCGACGGCACCGACCGCGACGAGCTGCACTTCACCGTGTACTTCGTGCGGCCGGGCTCGGTGCCGCTCAAGGAGCTGCTGCTGACCGGCGCTCCGCGCACCGAGCTCGCTGCCGGCGCCGGCACCGGCACCGGCACCGCAGGCTGCGAGGTGTCGCTGGTGTCCTCGGGCAACGCGTACGCGTTCGTCGACGCCCGGGACCTCGGCGTCGGCGACCCCGGCGAGCTGTTCGCCGCCGGGCCCGAGCTGTTCGAGCGGCTGGCGGCGCTCCGCGAGGCGGCGGCCGGGCTGCTCGGCTGGCCGGCCCGGGGCGCGTTCCCCAAGATCGCCGCCGTGCTGCCGGTGGCGTCCAGCCTGATCGCGGCGCGGGCGCTCTCGGTCCCCAGCTGGCACCCCACCATCGCCCTCACCGGCGCGGTGTGCCTGGGAACGGCGGCGCAGATCCCCGGAACGGTGCCCTGGCGGGTCGCCCAGGAGACGGGCCACGTCGACGGGCTCCTCGACATCGTCACCCCCGGAGGCCGTACGGCGGTG
Source organism: Streptomyces boncukensis (assembly GCF_011045075.1). Lineage (GTDB taxonomy): Bacteria > Actinomycetota > Actinomycetes > Streptomycetales > Streptomycetaceae > Streptomyces > Streptomyces boncukensis. The sequence continues at coordinate 14,984 of NZ_JAAKZZ010000038.1, read as the reverse complement.
ACGGCCGCCATCGACCCGGCGGACGGCGAACCGGCGCTGATGTGGGCCGCCGTGGCGCGCAAACGGGTCACCTTCCAGGGGTCATTCGTCCTCGAACCACTCGCCCATCTGCAGTTCGAAGGGATCGCCAAATGTCTGGCGCTGTCAGCGGTATCCATATGAGAAACCGGGTCGGCCCGGCCCTGCGCGAACGGTTGCGCGAGTCGGCCGATCTGGCCGAGGTGTCGGGCGAGCCCGACCGCGACCTGCTGAAGGAGCTGCGCGCCTCCGGGCTGCTCGCCGCGGCGGTGCCGCGCGAGTTCGGCGGCGCCGGCAGCGACCCCGCCGAGGTGAACGCGATCGTCGAGGAGCTGGCGACGCTCAACCCGTCGATGGCGATCATCGCCTTCCAGCACTTCGCCGTCAGCGCCCGGGTCGCCGAGTGGGGCACCCGGCGGCAGCGGGAGACGCTGCTGCCCCGGCTGGCCGACGGCGGCTGCCTGGCCGCCTCCGCGTGGAGCGAGACGGGCGCCGGCGCCGCGAAGCGGCACCTCGGCAGCACCGGCACCCGGCGCGCGGACGGCAGCTGGGTGCTGAACGGGGCCAAGTCGTTCACCACCGGGGCCTCCGTCGCCGACGTGTACCTCGTCCTCGTACAGAGCGAGGAGCCCGAGGAGGGCGCCGAGGGGGTGTACGGCGGCAGCGGCCAGACCTTCTTCCTGGTCGGGAGCGACAACCCGGGGATCGTCCCGGATCTGAGCCTGGACCTGGTCGGTATGCGCGGCTCCGCGACGGGGTTCGTCTCGCTCAGCGAGTGCGTGGTCCAGGACGCGGACCGGCTCGGCGAGGAGGGGCGCGCCCCCGAGATCATCGCGGGGGTCCGGGAGTCCGGCGCGACGCTGGGCGCCGTCGCCGTGGGCGCTGCGCAGTCCGCTTTCGATCTGGCCCTGCAGCATCTGCGGCGGCGCGGGCTGCTGGACAAGCCGCAGGTCAGGCACCGCGTCACGGAGCTGGCGACGCGGCTGGAGGCGGCCCGCGCCATCGTCGAGCGGGCGGGGGCCCGTACGGCGCCCGACCCCGGGCTGACGACGCTGCACAGCAAGCTGCACTCCTCGGCGGCCGCCGAGGAGATCTGCCTCGACGTCGCGCGGATGCTGGGCTCGGCCGGCTACACCACGGGCGCGCGGCTGAACCGGATCCTGGCCGACACCAGGGCCGTGGCCCTGATGGGGCCGACCAACGACGTGTGCAGAGAGCTGGTGGCAGTGTCATGGCCGAGCTGAACAGCGTGGAACTCGTCGTCTCCGCGCGCAGGCTGGTCACGCCGCAGGGCGTGCGGGCCGGCGTGCTGCACATCGGCGGCGGGCGCATCCTCGCCGTCACGGACACGGACACCGCGCCCGCCGCGGTCCGGCGGATGGACGCCGGGGACGCGTACGTCCTGCCCGGACTGATCGACTCCCATGTGCACTTCCGCACCCCGGGGCTGACCCACAAGGAGGACTGGGAGCACGGCAGCCGGGCCGCCGCAGCGGGCGGCGTGACGACCGTGCTGGACATGCCGAACACGGTGCCGCCCACGCTCAGCCCGGAGGCGGTGCGCGAGAAGGCCGCGCTGATCCAGGGGCACTCCCTGGTGGACCACCGCTTCCACATCGGCGTGGACCCGCAGCGCCCCGAGCTGCTCGCGGAGCTGGACCCCGGGGTCGCGACGAGCGCGAAGATCTTCATGGCCGGACACCACACGGCCCCCACCGTGGTGCGGGACGCGGCCCAGTTGGAGAAGGCGTTCATCGCCGCCGCCGAGGGGGGCGTGCAGCTCGTCCTGCACGCCGAGGACGGTGAGCTGTTCTCGCTGCTCGACGGCTGGTGGGGAGAGCCCGACAGCTACGCGCGCTACGAGGCGCACCGGCCGCGCACCGGCGGTATCGCGGCCGTCGCCAAGGTCGTCGAGCTAGTCCGCCGGCACGGCGCGCGGGCCCACATCCTGCATCTGTCCAGCGCGGAGGAGGCCGATCTGGTCTCGGCGGCGCGTGCCGCGGGACTCCCCCTCACCTTCGAGGTGACGGGCCATCATCTGTCGTTCACGGACGCCGACACCAAGCGGCTCGGCGCGCGGACCAGGCTGTCGCCCGCGATCCGCGGCCAGGCCGACCAGGACCGGCTGTGGGCGGCGCTGCGCGCGGGGCTGCCGAGCACGCTGGGCAGCGACCACGCACCGCACACCGTCGCGGAGAAGACCCGGTCCGTGCGGCAGTCCCCGCCGGGGCTGCCGGGGGTGCAGGAGCTGGCCGTCGCGGTGTGGACGGGCATGCGGCGGCGGTGGCCCGAGGAGGATCCGGACGTGGCGGCCTGCCGGCTGGCCCGGTATCTGGCGAGCGGGCCCGCCGAGCTCTTCCGGCTGCCCGGCAAGGGGCGGCTGGAGGCGGGCGCGGACGCCGACCTCACGCTCTTCTCCCCGGACGCGACCTGGATGCTCTCCGCGGCGCAGGTGTACGCCAAGTGCGGCTGGTCGGCGTACGAGGGCTGGACGATGACCGGGGAGGTGCTGCGGACGATCCGGGCCGGCCGGGTCATCTGGGACCGCGCGACCCGGACGTTCGGCGCCTACGACGGCCGGCTGCTCGACTCGACGGCGGGGGGCTGACATGGCTTCCCTGCGCGTACTGCGCCGCTCCGCGCCCAAGGGCGGCCCGCCCCGGCAGGCAGGGCCCGCCGGACCCGCCGGGCCCGCCGTGTGCGACCAGCCCGCGCCGCCACCGCGCGCGGCCGGGACGGCACGCCGCAGGCGGCGGCCGCTGCGCCGGATCCGGGAGGAGCTCGACCTCGTCGTCGAGCGGGACCCGTCCGTGCGCACCAGGTCCGAGGCGCTGCTGCACCCGAGCGTGCTGGCGGTGGCCGTCTACCGGATCGGCCACCGGCTCTACAACCGCCGCCATGTGCGGACCGCGCGCGGCCTGTGCATGGCCGCGCGGGTGCTGACCGGCGGCATCGAGATCCATCCGGGCGCGACGGTCGGACGGCGCTTCTTCATCGACCACGGCTGCGGCGTCGTCATCGGCGAGACCGTCGTCATCGGCGACGACGTGTCCCTCTTCCACCAGGTCACGCTCGGCTCCAAGGGCTGGTGGAACGGCGCTGCCGACCCGTCGGCGCGCCGGCACCCGAGGCTCGGCGACGGCGTCACCGTGGGCGCGAACGCCAGTGTGCTGGGGCCCGTCACGGTCGGCGACCACGCGGTGATCGGCGCCCAGGCGCTGGTCCTGCACGACGTCCCCAGCCACGCGCACGTGCGCGCCCCGCACGCCGACGTCGTGAGCCGCACGACACCCGTGATCCACGGCAACCGGAGCGCCTGAGCGAGCAGTCGGCAGGCGCCGAGAGCGGAAGACGCGGAAGACGCGGATTACCCGGAATACGCGGAAGACAAGGAGTGGGAAGATGCCGAAGCAACGCAGCGCGGTCGTCGCCGGCGGCGGGATCGGCGGGCTCGCGGCCGCGGCGGCGCTGGCCGGCGCGGGCGTCCGGGTGACGGTCGTGGAGCGCGCCGAGCACATCGGCGACGTGGGTTCGGGCCTGGTCCTGTACCCGAACGGGGTGGCGGCGGCGGACGCGATCAGCCGCCGGCTCGGCAAGCGCGTCCGCGCCCAGGGGTACGTCGTCCAGCCGGGCGAGGTACGGCTGCTGACGGACAGCGCCGGACGCGTCCTGTCGCGGGAGCCGATCGGGGACGAGGGGAAGCGCCTGGGGTCGCCGCAGGTTCCGATCCTCCGCACAGCGCTGCAGGCGGCGCTCGTCGACGAGGCCGTCGCCGCGGGCGCCGATCTGAGGCTCGGCACCGCGGTCTCGGCGTACACCGCCGAGCCGGACGGCGTGGCCGTCCGGCTCGACGACGGGACCGCGCTGCGGGCCGACGCGCTGGTGGCCGCGGACGGCATCAACTCCACGGTCCGGCGCCAGATGCTGGACGACGGCCCGCCGCAGTACCGGGGCTACACCTCGGTGCGCGGCCGCACCTCCGGCTCGGGGCTCCCCCAGCAGTCGTTCGTCGCCAACGGCCGCGGCATCCAGATGTTCGTGGCGCCGGTGGGCGGGGACACGCTGTACTGGACGTGCAAGATCACCTCCAGGCCCGGGGTCTGGCCCGCACGGGGCGCGGCGGGCGCGCAGCGCGCGCTGGCCGGGGTGCTCTCCGGCTGGCAGGAGGCGCTGATGCGGCTGGTCCGGGAGGCCGAGGACGTCACCGTGACCGACATCCACGACCGCGAGCCGGTCGACCGCTGGGTGGACGGCCACGTGGTGCTCCTCGGCGACGCGGCGCACCCCATGGTCCCGGCCATGGGCCAAGGGGCCAACATGGCGCTGGAGGACGCCGTCGTCCTCGCCGCCTGGTTCCGCGCTGAGCCCCGGGACACGGCTGCGGCGCTCGCCGGATACGAGCGGGAGCGTACCGAGCGGACGGCGGCGGTGGTGCTGCACTCGCGGCACCAGGGCGCCGTGGACCAGGGGGCGAGCCGGACGGGAGAGGCCGAGCGGAACGCCTTCATGCGGGCGCACGGACGCAAGGACGCGGCCGCGGACGAGGTCCACGCCTGGCGGCCCCAGGCTCCCGCCCCGAACCCGGTGTCCACGGCCGGCTAGGCCGTGCCCTCCGGATCATGGTCGCCCTCCGCGGGGGCTGCCGGATCGGGGCGGCCCCTGTCCGGCACGAACCCCTCACCGCACACCCACCACACGGAAGGTCAAGGCAGTGGTGACACCACACGTAGTCCTCATCAGCGGCTCCCTCCGCCCGGGATCGACGTCCGACCGTATCGCCCAGTGGTGCGCCGAGCGGTGCACCGAACAGAGCGCCACGGCCCGGGTCTTCACCGGGGGCGAGCTCGACTTCCCCTTCTACCGGCCCGGCGTGTCCGACAGCCACGAGGGCGTACGGGAGTTCCTCGGCGAGCTGGCCCGCGCCGACGGGGTCGTACTGATCTCGCCGACCTACCACGGAACACTCTCCGGGCTCCTGAAGAACGCCCTCGACTACACCAACGACCTGGGCGGCCCGCGCCCCTTCCTGGACGGCCGCACCATCGGCTGCGTCGCGGTGGGCGCCGGGACCCAGGGCACCGTCTCCACGCTGGGGACGCTCCGGGACATCGCACACGCGCTGCGGGGCTGGCCCACGCCGCTGGGCGTGGTGGTGCCGCACGCCGGCGTCCTCGTCTCCGAGGACTCCGTGGCCGAGCGGCACCACCGGGAGAAGCTGACCGAAATGGTGTGCCAGGTCCTGTCCTCGACCCTCGTGCGCACCGGAGAGCTGCCCGCGTCGGTCGGGGTCGGCGTCGGCGCCTGAGACCCCGTCCGGAAATCCGGAAGGCCACCACCACCACGAAAGGGAGAGCCATGTCCACCGAACAGCACCCGCACCCCGCCGGCGTCGCCGGCCTCGGCCCCATCTGGCGCGATGCCAACGTCCGTTCCGGCCCTTCGCTGGACAGCCCCGTGATCCGGCTGCTGCTCCCCGACGACGGGGAGACCTATGAGGCCGAGCGGTGGGTGACGGGCGACGAGGTGATCGAGGGCACCATCGTCAGCGACGTCTGGTTCCGGCTGACGCTCGGCGGCTGGTGCAGCGCCGTGAACTTCCACCAGGACACGATCGCGGGCGTCCTCGCCGCCGCCCGGGGCGACGGCGGGTAGCCCGTGTCCGGCGGATCCCGCGCCCTCGCGGGGCTCCAGGGCAGCCCCGGTGCGGGGCGCGGGTCCGCCGGGCACGCCCCCGGCACCCGGACGGTACCGTTTCCCCGTGGGCGACTTCATCGAGATCGAGGTGTATACCCAGCTGGCACGGGTCGGGAAGGCGCTGGCCAACCCGGTGCGGCTGCGGCTGCTCGATCTGCTGGAGCGGGGCGAGAGCGACGTGGACTCCCTCGCCGAGACGGCGGGCGTGAGCCTGAAGAACACCTCGGCCCAGCTCCGTCAGCTCCGCGATGCCAACCTGGTGCGCAGCAGGCGCCAGGGCACGCACATCTACTACAGCCTCGCGGGGCCCGAGGTGTCGCAGCTGCTGGGCACCCTCCAGTCCTGCGCCGAGACGCGGCTCGCCGATCTGCGGCTGGCCGTCGGCGACCTGCTGGGCGACCCGGAGAGCCTGCGCCCTGTGACGGTCGAGGAGCTCCAGTCGCATCTGGACGACCCCGGTGTCCTGGTGCTGGATGTCCGCCCGGCCCGGGACTACGCGCGGGGCCATGTGCCCGGCGCGGTCTCGCTGCCGGCCGCGGAGATCAGCGAGAAGATGGGCGGGATCCCCCGCGATGTGGAGATCATCGCCTACTGCGACGGCCCGTACTGCGTGCTGTCGCCCGACGCCGTCCGCAGCCTGCGCCGCAGTGGTCTCAGCGCGCGCCCGCTCGACGGCGGCATGACCCGCTGGCAGCGGGCGGGGATGCGGATCGCGACCGGCGACGAGGACGGTCCGGCGGCCCCCTGAACCACCCCGGCTGTGGCTCGCCCTGAGCCGCCGTCTTGCGGGGCGGCACCAGGAGTCAATATTCTATAGATCCTTAGATTCTTCGAAGGGACGTGACACCCATGCGTGAGGTCTCCGTACTCGCCATCTCCGGCAGCCTCCGGGCCCGGTCGTACAACAGCGCACTCGCCCACGCCGCGCAGAAGCACGCGCCCCGGGGCGTGAACGTGGAGCTCTACGACGGGCTGCGCGACATCCCGCACTTCGACGAGGACGCCGAGAGCGCCCCGCCCGCCGCGCCGGTGGCTCACCTGCGCGAGCGCGTCCGCGCCGCCGACGCGCTCCTGGTGGTGACCCCGGAGTACAACGGCTCCTTCCCCGGCGTCCTCAAGAACGCCCTGGACTGGGCGAGCCGGCCCGCCGGGCAGTCCTCGCTGCACGGCAAGACGGTGGCGCTCGCCGGCGCGTCGCCCAGCAACTTCGGTACCAGCCGGGCCCAGCTGGCGCTCCGCCAGGTCTTCCTGTCGCTGGACGCGCGGGTCGTCTCGCAGCCGGAGGTCATGGTCTTCCGCGCGCACGAGCGCTTCGACGACGCGGGCAACCTCACCGACGAGATGAGCCTCACCCTGCTCGGCGACCTCCTCGGCAAGCTGGCCGACCTGACCCGCTGAGAGCCTCCGCCACGCCCCTGACGGGCCCAGGCAGCTACTCGACGGGGATGCCGAGCCCCGAAAGGAAGACACCCGCGGCCGGCGAGGGGCGGAACCGGCTCCAGACCAGCCGCTCCACCCGTGCGGGCGCGTCCCGCACGGGAACCACACACACCCCGGGCAGGCCCGTGACGAACGCGGAGGGCAGCATCGCGGCGGCCAGCCCGTTGCGTACGAAGGCGGCCAGGAACTCGACCCCCGTCACCTCGAAGGCCACCTCCCGCGCCAGGCCCGCCGCCCGGAACGCCTCCTCGGACTGGGACCGCGCCACGGTGCCCTCGGCGAAGTCGACGAACGTCTCCCCCGCCAGCCGCGCCAGATCCACCTCGGGCTCCCGCGCGAGCGGGTGCCCGGGGGCCAGGACCGCGACGAGTTCGTCCGTCGCCAGCTCCCTGTCGCTCACCCCCTTCGGCCGGAAGCCCGGCCGCACTCCGAGGAAGGCCAGGTCGAGGGAGCCGGCGCGGACCTCCTCGACCAGGTCCTCGCTGGAGCCGCTGCGCACGGTGATATGCACCTTGGGGTAGCGCACCCGGTACCGGCCCAGCTCGTCGGGGAGGTCGATGGCGGCGACGGTCGGTATCGTCCCGATGGCCAGCCGCCCCCGCACCTCCCCGGCCGCGGCGGCGACTTCGGCGCGCGCCCGCTCCGCGGCGTCCACGGACTGCTGCGCCGCGGGCAGAAACGCCCGCCCCGCGTCCGTCAGCCGCACCATCCGGCTGTTGCGCTCGAAGAGCCGCGCCCCCAACTCCCGCTCCAGCCGCGCCACCTGATGGCTCAGCGCCGACTGGACGACGAGGCACCGCTCGGCGGCCCGGGTGAAGCTTCCGGTCTCCGCGACCGCGACCACGTAGCGCATCTGCTGCAGTTCCATGGCTCCATCGTGCCGAGCATCGTGATTCGTCATGCTCGGAATGAAAAAGATGTGTTGGACTCATTCTCCGCCGTCCACGACGCTCGTTGACATGACCTCCACGACACCGGAAACCGTGCCCTCGGGCTCGCCTCCGAGCCCCTCCGCGCCCCAGCAGCCCCCGCTCACCCGGGGCCTGGTCTTCCTGATGGCCGTGGCCGTCGGGCTGTCCGTCGCCGGAAACTACTTCGCCCAGCCGCTCCTCGACCTCATCAGCCGCGATCTGCACATCAGCTCCACCCTCGCCGGACTGATCGTCACGGCGTCCCAGGCGGGTTACGCGCTGGGGCTGATACTCCTGGTCCCGCTGGGCGACGTGGTGGACCGGAAGCGGCTGGCAGTGTCCCTCTTCGCCCTCACCTCCGTCCTCCTGCTGCTGACCGCGGGCGCGCCCAGCGGGCCCGTGCTGCTGGCCGGCACCGTCCTCACCGCGCTGGCGTCGGTCGGCGCCCAGGTCGTCGTCCCGTTCGTGGCCACGCTGGCCGAGCCGGAGCGGCGCGGACGCGCGATCGGCGTGGTGATGTCGGGGATCCTGCTGGGCGGCCTCATCGCCCGCACCGCCTCGGGCGCGCTGTCCGAACTGGGCGGCTGGCGCACCGTCTACTGGGTGAACGCGATCCTGATGGCCGGCATGGCGGTACTGCTCCACCGCCGGCTGCCGCGGCTGCGCAGCGCGGCCGCGCTCTCCTACCCGGGCCTGCTGCGCTCGACGGTCGCGCTGCTGCGCGAGGAGCCGCTGCTGCGGTGGCGGGCCGGTATCGGCGCGCTCTCGCAGGCTTCGTACAGCGTCCAGCTGACGGCGCTGACGTTCCTCCTCGCCCGCCCGCCCTTCGACTGGACCGAGGCCGCCATCGGGCTGTTCGGCCTGGTGGGCGCCGTGGGCGTGCTGGGGATGACGGGCGCGGGGCGGCTGGCCGACGCGGGCCATGTGCAGAAGGTGTCCGGCGCCGCCACGCTGCTGCTGACCCTCTCCTGGCTGCTGCTGCTCGCCGGGGAGCACACGATGCTGTGGCTGGCCGTCGGCGTCATCACGCTGAACCTGGCGCTGCAGGCGGTGCTCAACAGCAGCCAGACCGTCATCTACGCGCTGCGGCCCGAGGCCCGCAACCGGATCAACTCGGGCTTCATGACGTGCTTCTTCATCGGGGGCGCCGCGGGCGCCGCGCTGGCGTCCGTCGTCTGGTCCAGCAGCGGCTGGCCGGGCGTGTGCCTGCTGGGCGGTGCGCTGGCCGCCGGGAGCGTCGTCCTGTGGGCCCTGGAACGCGTCCAGCTGAGGTGACGGCCCGTCAAGTAGACCGGAGCGGTGAGACACGACAGACCCGCTGAGCCAGGGCTCAGCGGGTCGCAGTACGTCCGGGCCCTTTCACAGCACCGCGGGCGTCGGCCTCCGCCGCTCGGCAAGGGGGTCGCTGTCGCTCAGGACCGGCACGGACCCCGCGTCCGCCAGCACGGAAGCGGAGGTGAGGACCCGCTCCACCGTGACGTCCGTGGAGCAGCAGACCGTGTCCTCCTGGTGCACGGACACCCGGACGCGGGAGCGGCGCTCCGCGTCCGCCGGGAGGGCCTGGGCCTCCGCCCAGGCAGGAGCGCAGAGTTCGACATAGCGGTGGAACTCGGTCCGCATGGCCACGGGGACCACGGGCTGCGGGTAGGCGGCCACCTGGGACGCCTGCCGGGCGGCCTCCAGCAGCAGCATCCCGGGCACATGGTCGACCGGGTGGTCGAAGAGCGCCGGGTGGCCGGTGTCGACGCACAGCTGCCAGCGTCCGGGCGCTCCCCCGGAGGAGAGTACGACGTCGTACGGGGACGTCCGGCCCACCCACCGGGCGGGCACCGGCAGCGCCGGGGGCGCGGCGTCGGCCATGGCCCGGTGCGCGTCACCGCGCTCGCCGCGCAGCCGCCGATAGACCGCGGGGCGCTGGATGGCGAAGCGGGTGCCGGCCTCGCCGAGCCGTTCGCCGCCCCGGAATATCTCCGTGTGCAGCAGTACCGCCGCGGTCCGGCCGCCGCGGCCGGCCACGCTGTCGCAGCGGACGACTAAGCACACCTCGGTGTGCGGGTCCCGGGCGCGCAGCGCCTCGGGGTCGGCCTGGTAGCTGAAGTCGTCCCAGATCAGCTGGTGTCCCAGCGGCACGTCGTAGGCGACGTGGGAGAGCAGGGGGAGCAGCTGCCGGACGGTCTCGACGAGCATCAGCGGGTCGTGGATCCCCTGATCGCTCAGATAGAAGCTGTGATCGCGCGGCCAGCGCGCGGTCACCTCGAAGCACTGGGGGCTGAGCTCTCGCCAGCCCGTCAGCAGCACCTCGTCCTTGTTGTGCTTGTGGACGAGTTCCTGCGGAAGGGGCGTCGGTCGAACGGCCTGAACACTGTTCATCTCGGACTTGGGCACGTCAGAGCATCCTTTCCCTCGTGGTGCAAAACGGTGCACAAGGTGCTGCGACAACGGCGCTGAGCCACAACATAGAGGGTGTTCTTTTTTTTGTCGAGGCATCCGCGTGCACATCCCGAACGTCCGGTCGTTCAAGGCGAGTTGCGGGTCCGGCACCGCCCGCAGCACCGGCCCGGGTCAGCGCGCGGCCGAGGCCGGAGCGCGCAGCCCCTGCAGGACGGCGCCCCAGACCCGTTCGAGCCCCTCCACCGCGTCGCGCTCCGGGCAGGCGCGGAGCGCGACGGACACGCCGTGCAGCAGATGCGCGTTCAGCTGGATGACGGTCTCCACCGCGACACCGGCCGACAACTGACCCCCCTCGCAGGCGTGGTGGAGCATCTCGCGCACCGCCGGCTCCCACGCCTCGCCCCACACTCCGGCGGCGGCGATCTGCTCGCTGTCCAGGCGGGCCGCCGCACGGGCCATGGGGCAGTGCGCGAGGAGCGCCGCCAGATCGCAGCTGAGCCCCGCGACCGCCGACAGCGAGTCGCCGCCGGAGACCGCGGCGCGCTCGGCCAGCGGGCGGGCCGCCACCGCGCCCGCTCTGACGACCGCCGCCGCCAGGGACCGCTTGGCGGGGAAGTGGAAGGTGAGAGCCCCCATGGACACTCCCGCGGTGCGGCACACCGCCTGCAAGGATGTGCCCGCGTACCCGCTCTCCGCGAACTCCCGCGCTGCCGCCCGCAGCAGACGCTCCCGCGTGGCGGCGGCTCGCTCCTGCGTCACCTTGATGCCCCTCTCGCCCGTCTGTCCTCTCGGATCCGCGGTGAGCGGGACGGCCGCCGTGCGACGGGTCGTGGGCGTCGTCCCGCTCGTCACCCCCGACACGCGACACCTGCGCTGTTGCAGATGCTAACCCTCTGTGCCGGAACATTACTTTCCATGGCCACTTTCTCTACAGCTTTGGCAGGTCAGGCCGTCAGGATCCGGCCAACCGGCAGAGCCGCGCCGAGCGTTGCAGCGCCGGAGGGTTCAAAAACATAGAGGGTGTTCGCTATTCTTTCCGTATCCTACCCACGGACCCGCGTACGGATGGGGGAGTTCGCCATGGCCGAGGACTACGGGAGAAGAGCCCCGGAGCCGGTCGCGCAGCGGTTGGCGGAGGAGCTGACAGAACGCCTCTTCCGGGGGCTGCCGCGCGCCGATCAGCGCCGCTGGGCCGGCGCCTATCTGAGAGGGCTGCTCAGCACGCCCGGCAAGAAGTCGGTGCGCAACATGGGCTGGACGGTCGGCGCCTCGGACACCGCGTGGCAGTCCCTGCACCAGGTCGTCAACGCGAGCACCTGGCGGTGGGAGCCGGTGCGCCGCAGCCTGGCGCTCTGGTGCGCGCGGCGGGAGCCGGTGCGCGGCGTGATCGTGGCGCCGGTGCTGATCCCCAAGCGCGGCCGGTGCTCCGTCGGCGTGCACCGGCGGTTCGACCCGGCGAGCAACCGGACGGTCAGCTGCCAGTGGGCGCTCGGCCTCTTCCTGGCCACCGACCGCGGCGCCGTCCCGGTGGACTGGCAGCTGCATCTGCCCGGCCGCTGGAGCGAGGACGAGGAGCTGCGCAGGCGGACCTCCGTCCCGCGCGAGCAGGGCTTCAGCTCCCCGCACGAGGTGGCGCGCGACCTGCTGGACTCGCCCGCCGCCGACCCCGGCGCCGGGACCCCTGTGCTGACCGCGACCACCACAGGGGCCGCCGCCTTCGCGCTGATCTCCCACCTGGCCCAGCGGCGGCGGGACTTCGCGATCGGCGTACCGGCCTCCACGCCGCTGACGGTGGGCCTGCTGCGCTCGGCGCCCGGCTCGCCGCGCACGGCGCACCTGGCCGGGGCGCGGAGCGCGGGCGAGATCCTGCGGCTGACCGGCCCCGGCGCCGACGCGCCGCCCGCCGGGCGGCCCCGGCGGTTACGGACGGCGCCGGCCGTCGTCCACGTCCCCGGCTCCTCCCTCCCGCTGCGGCTGCTGGCCGCCCCGCCGGCGGAGGGCAGGCCGCACCGGGTGTGGCTGACCGGCGCTGACGGCCCCGAACTCCAGGGCGTCGCCGGGCTGCTGACCGGCCACGACATCGCAGCCCCCGGCCTGGACACGCTGGAGCAGCTCGGGCTCTACGACTTCGAGGGACGCTCCTTCCCCGGCTGGCACCGGCACATGACGCTGGTTTCGGCCGCGTGCGCCCACCAGTTGCTCGCCGACGGCGAGCACGGCGCCACGGCAGCGGCGCTGGGGACGGTGGCCTGAGCGGCTCCGCCGCGGCCCCGCCGCAACCCCGGGATCCGGTCACGGCGCACCGCTCCACCCTGGGACGGGGGTGGCGCGGGGGACTTGGCATGGAGTTAAGATAGCGGGTGTTCGTTTTATTTGCTGGGGGTGACTGCCATGGGAAGACCCAAGCAGGAACGTGCCGTACACACACGCGAACTACTCGTGGACGCCGCGGCGGGAGTCTTCGACGAGAACGGGTTCGCCGGCGCGAGCATCAACAAGATCCTGTCGCGCGCCGGCGTCACCGCGGGCGCGATGTACTTCCACTTCCGGTCGAAGGCGGACCTGGCCCGTGCCGTCATCCACGAGCAGTCCTCCCGGCTGGCCATCCCCGAAAAGCCCGGCGGCATCCAGCAGTTGATCGACCTGACGATGTATCTCACCGGTCAGTTCACCTGCAACGTCCGGTTCCGCGCCGGGGTGCGCCTCGCCGTCGAGCAGGGCGAGTCCGGGCTGCACGACTACACCGCCTACCGGTGGTGGATCAAGACGTTCGAGCGGGAGCTGGTGGCCGCCCGCGAGCGCGACGAACTGCTGCCCGGTGTGCAGGAGTCCTCCTTCGCGCGGTTCGTGGTGGCCAGTTACACCGGCACCCAGGTGATGTCCGACATCGCCACGGCCCGCGCGGACCTCCCCGAGCAGGTCGTCGCCATGTGGCGCTACCTGCTGCCCAGCGTCGTCCCGCCGGTCAGCCTCACCTCGTACGTCATCGATCCCGCGCGCAAGGACCTCATCACCGTATGACGGGCCGGAGGGCGAGCCGCCGGGTGCTGGTCACCGGCGCCACGGGATTCATCGGCTCCGCCGTGCTGCGCGAGCTGCTCGGGCGGTCCGGCGCGGAGGAGGTGGCGGTGCGCGCGGTGACGCGGCGCGCACCGCCCGGACCGCGCCCCCAGCGCGCGCTGGAGTGGTGGGAGGCGGACCTCGCGGATCCCGCCGCGCCGGGCGCGCTGCGCGGCGCCGCCGAGGGGGTGGACGCCCTCATCCACACCGCCTCGCGCGTCAGCGGCGACGAGGAGAGCTGTGCCGCCGTCCATGTCCGGGGCACCGAGCGGGTGCTGGCCGAGGCACGGCGCTGCGGCGTCCCCCGGATCGTCCATCTGTCGACGGCCGCGGTCTACGGCCCCGGGCCGCACCGCGGCCCCGACGTCGACGAGATCACCCCGCGCCCGGTCTCGGCCGCCAGCCGCACCCGGCTCGCCGCCGAACGCCCCGCGCTGGACGCCGGCGCCGTGGTGCTGCGCCCCGGCCTCGTCCTGGGGCCCGGCGACCGCTGGGTGGTGCCGGCGCTGGCGGAGCTGATCCGCCGGTTGCCGGGCCAGTGGGACGGCGGCCGGTCCCGGTCCTCCGCGGTCGCGGTGGCCGACCTGGCCCGCCTCGCGGCCGAACTGGCCCTCGGCCCCGGCGTGCCCGGCGGCGTCCACCACGCCAGCCACCCGGTCCCCGTCCGGCTGCGCGACCTGCTCGCGGCGCTCGCCCGGCACGGGGTGCTGCCCGAGCCCCCGCCGCGCGACCTGCCCTGGGAGCGGTGCCTGGCGGAGCTGCGTGCGAGTGAGGGCGCCGTCAGCGAGCGCCAGTTCTCCCTCCTGGCGCGGGACCACTGGTACCGGAGCGACGAGATCTGGCGGCGGGCGGCCTGCCCTCCCGGCCCCGGTCCTGTGGCCCGGCTGGCCGGCGAGGCGGCCGAGTGGTACCGCGGAGCGTGAGGGGACCCCGCCTGGCATCCTGAATCGAAGGATGTCAATATTGCGGCATGGCGAAGTTGCAGGACCGATCACCCGCGTCCGGCGCGGACAGCGAGGACAGCGGGGACGGTCTGCCGTGCTGCCCGCCGCTGACCGCCCCGGACCTCTCCGGCGCGGACGCCCGGACCATGGCCACGATGTTCAAGGCGCTCGGGGAGCCGATCCGGGTGCTGCTGTTCTCACGGGTCGCCTCGCACCCGGACGGCGAGGTGTGCGTGTGCGACCTCGGCGACCTCGGGGTCGGCCAGTCCACCGTCTCGCACCATCTGAAAAAGCTGCGCGACGCGGGGCTCGTCGTCTCCGAGCGGCGTGGGACCTGGGTGTTCTACCGCGTCGCGCCCGGCGTTCTCGCCCGTATGGGCGCCATCACCGGCTGACCGGCCCTAGGGGGTGTTTCGAAAGCCCCGCACGCCACCTGGAACGCCCGGCACGTGCTCTCGCCGCACCGGCCGAAAGCCCGAGTACGCCCAGTACGAGGGCTTTCACCCGGCACGCCGAGAGCACGCAC
>NZ_JAAKZZ010000389.1 GCF_011045075.1 Streptomyces boncukensis | reverse complement strand
GGCCCCGGCACCCCCTCCGGCCGGGGCCTCGCCCTCGTCAACAGCTGTGCCGACAACTGGGGATGGCACCGCCTCACCTATACCGGCAAGCACGTCTGGTGCGATCTCGGCTGCGCTGCGTGAGCCCTTAGGGTCTACCCCTGTGACTCCCTCGCCCTCCGCCCCCTCTGCCCACTCCTCCCGGACGGCCGCCGCCTACGACGCCGTCGCCGTCCGCTACGCCGAGCTCGCCCGCGACGCGCTGGACGCCCTCCCGCTGGACCGCGCGATCCTCGCCGCGTTCGCCGAGCACACCGGCTCGGCGGGGCCCGTGGCCGAGCTGGGCTGCGGCCCCGGCCACATGACCGCCCACCTGCGGGACCTGGGCCTGGACGCCTTCGGCGTCGACCTGTCCCCCGCGATGATCCGGATCGCCCGCGAGAGCTACCCCGACCTGCGGTTCGAGGTCGGCTCCATCGAGGCGCTGGACCTGCCCGACGGCACCCTCGACGGCGGCGTGTCCTGGTACTCGGCCATCCACGCCGCACCCGGCGAGGTGCCCGCCTACCTCGCCGAGTTCCGCCGCGTCCTCGCCCCCGGCGCCCCGCTCCTGCTCGCCTTCTTCGAGTCGGAGGGCGGCCCGGTCGCGGAGTTCGACCACAAGGCGGCCCCGGCCTACCGCTGGCCGATCGACACCCTGGCGGCCCTGGCCGCCGACGCCGGCTTCACCGAGACCGGCCGCATGCTCCGCGAACCCCTCGCGGACGAGCGGTTCCGCCGGGGCCACCTGCTGCTGCGCGCGGCGCTCCCGTAGCGCCCCCCTAGGACAGGGCCCGGCCGAGGAAGGCGCGCATCTCGTCGGCGACCGTGTCGAGGTGGCTTTCGAGGAGGAAGTGCCCGCCGCCCGGCACCAGCCGGATCTCGGCGTCCTTGAGGTCCTTGGCGAAGGCGCGGGCCCCGTCGGGCCCGAAGATCTCGTCCTCCGCGCCCCAGACGGCCAGCAGCGGCACCTGCGTGGCGCGGAAGTACTCGTGGAGCCGGGGGTAGAGGGGCGGGTTGCTGGCGTAGTCGCGGAAGAGGGCGAGGTGGACCAGGTCGAGGCCGGCGCGGGAGACCTCCCGGTGGTCGGCGGCCCAGGTGTCCGGGTCGACCAGTTCCGGCTCCGCGACGCCGTGCAGATACTGCCACCGGATGGCGTCCTCGCTCAGCGCCTCGCGCACGGCACCCTCCGTGGACGGGCCCGGCGACTGCGCGTACGCCCAGACAGGCGCCCAGAATTCGGGGACGAACCCCTCGTCGTAGCCGTTGCCGTTCTGGGTGACGACCGCGGTGACGGCCTCCGGGTTCCGTATCGCGAGCCGCCACCCGATGGGCGCGCCGTAGTCCTGCACGTACAGCGCGTACCGCTCCAGCCCGAGCTGCGCGAGCAGCGCCTCGGTGACGTCCGTGAGGGCGTCGAAGGAGTACGCGAACTCCTCGGCAGGCGGCGCGGCGGACTGCCCGAACCCGAGGTGGTCGGGGGCGACGACGCGGAACCGGTCCGCCAGCGCGGGGATCAGGTGCCGGAACATGCGCGAGCTCGTCGGATACCCGTGCAGCAGCACGAGGGCGGGCGCATCCGCGGGACCGGCTTCCCGGTAGAACACCCGGTGTCCGAGCACGGTGGCGTAGCGGTGTCGCACCTCGACCATGGCTAACCCCTTTAGCAGTTGAATGCGGTTAGGTCCGTCCGTCGCAGACTGACGGACGGATCTGTAACCTGTCAAGCGCGCTGAGGTGGTTAGCCGCTGACCTTGATGTGCGCCAGCAGCCGGGCGAGGGTGTGCGGTGTGGGTGCGAGGGTGACGTCCGGCTCGTCGCCCTCGCGGAGAAGGAGCCCGGTTCCGGTCGCGGCGACCTCCACGCAGTTGTTGCCGTCACCGCCTCCGGAGAAGGACGACTTCTGCCAGGTCACTGTCCGCTTCGCTTGAGGTGAGCGAGCAGGTCGGCTACTGCCCGCGCCTGAGGTGTCAGCACGACGTCGGGATCGTCGCTCTCGCGGAGGAGCAAGGACGCCGGGATCGCGGCGACCTCCACACAGTCGTTGCCGTCGTCCCCGCCCGAGGAGGACGACTTCTGCCAGCGGATGGGGGTGTGCACGAGTGCGCCTCACAGTTCCTTGGCGATCTGATGAATGAAGTCGCGCGACTGAGTCAGGGTAAGCGACTCCCCTTCCATCCTATGGAACAGGACGCGAGAGCGCTGAAGTTGGGATTCCGCATCCAGGAAGTGCGTGCCGTAGGGAGTGTCCCGAGTCACCGTGTCCAGTTGGGGAACCGGGGTCCCCATGTACCCCATGGCCCACCCGGCTCCGCCGAAATCGTCCCTGTCGAAGGGGATGACCCGCAGGGACACCTGGTCTTCCGCAGAAAGTTCGAGGAGTTGGATGAGCTGCCTCCGGGCGGCAGCTCGGTCCCCAACCCGGATACGGAGGGCCGACTCATGGGTCACTGCCGCATACTTGCGAGACGACGCCTCCTCGATAAACGTCTTACGCCGCATCCTGTGCGCGACGCGCGGCTCAAGCTCGCTCTCCGGCAGAGGCGGGTGCCTGTAGGAGAAGACGGCACGCGCGTACTCTTCAGTCTGCAACAGCCCCGGTACATGGATCAGAGCCACGTCCCTCCGGTACGTGGCGTGGTGCTCCATCTCCGACAGGTCCAGGAACCCGGACGGCAGCACACCCCGGTACTCCTCCCACCACCCCTTCGTGCGGTCTGTCGCCATCGCGACCAGCGCGTCGATGTAGTCGGCGTCGTCGCAGGCGTAGTGCGCCGCCATCCGGCGGACACGGTCCTCGCTCACGCCCGCGCGCCCGGCCTCCATCTGGCTCACCTGGATGTTGTTCGTGCCCAGCAGGCCGGCCGCGTCGCGGCCCGTGATGCCTGCCGCCTCGCGCATCTTGCGCAGCTCGGCACCCAGGCGCTCCTGGCGGGCAGTCGGCTGCCTCCTTGGCGGCATCGCGCACTCCTCGATGTCAACGGCTCCGGTGCAAACGGAAGTTGCACACAGAGATTACGGCATCAGGTTGCGCCGTCGCAAAGCTATGCCCTACCTTGAGTGACGCGTCGCACACGCAGCGAGACCGGGGTACCCGGAAGCGCACCGTGCCGTCATGCCATGACGCGCCCGGCACTGCCACCGCCCGGGGAACGCCGCGCAACTCCCCCGCACACACCACCCCTCGGAGTGGCCGTATGTCCGAAAACTGCGCACGCGAGCCCTGGGAGTACACCCTCCACATCCCCAACGACGCCCGTGCCGTCGCCGTCGCGCGGCACACCCTGCGCCTCGTCCTCGTCGCGCACGGACTCCATCGGCTCGTCCCCGTCGCCGAACTGCTCGGCACCGAGCTGGTCACCAACGCCGTCACCCACACCAAGGGGCCCGCCGCGCTCCGGCTGTGCTGGGACGGGCGCACCCTGCGGATCGGGGTGTGGGACACCGATCCGACGCCGCCCTCGCCCTCGCCGTCCGAGGCGTACACGGAGGCCGGGCGCGGGCTCGCGCTCGTTCGCGCCTGCTCCGACGGCTGGGGCTGGCACCGGCTCGCCTACAACGGCAAGCACGTGTGGTGCGATCTCGCTGCCGCCGCATAGGTGTTCGAGGTGTTCGAGGGCGTACGTTGATCATATGGCCCTAGTTCTGAAGTACGGATCCCTGCGGCTGCGCCCCTGGCGGCAGGAGGACGCCGGAGCGCTCGTCGCCGCCCACCGCGACCCGGACCTGCGGAAGTGGCTGAACGGGATCGTCGACAGCCACGACGAGGCACTGCGGTGGATCGAGGAGGGGGAAGAGGGATGGGCGGACGGGAGCTTCTTCCGGTTCGCCGTCCTGGACGGCGAACCGGGGCGCGACGGCGCGCTGCTGGGGCATGCCGTGCTGAAGTGCGAGGGGGACGATCCCGGCACCGGTGAGGTCGGGTACTGGACGGCCCCCGCCGCGCGGGGGCGCGGGGTCGCCTCGGGCGCCGTCGACGCCGTCACCGAGTGGGCGTTCGCCGCCCTGGACGTCGAACGGCTGGAGCTGCTGCACGCCGCGCCCAACAGCGCGTCCTGCCGCGTCGCGGAGAAGTCCGGGTTCGCGCTGCACAGCGAACTGCCGCCGCTGCCGCCCGCGTACCCGCACCCCGGCCACCTCCATCTGCGGCTCGCCCCGTGAGCGGCGGCTCGCGGGTGGTGGGTCAGTCCGCCGTACGGCGCCACTCCTGCGGGGAGCGGCGGCCCAGCTCCTCGTCGTCCTGGGCGAGGTCGGCGAGGTCGGTTCTGGCGGTGTTGTGGAAGGCCAGGATCCGGCCGTCCTGGAAGATCTTCGTCTGAACTGCGTGCCACTCGCCCTCGCGCGGCCCGCCGGGCACCTGGAGTGTGGACTCCGTGTGGACGAGCAGCGTGCCGCCGGGCAGGTCGCGGCTGCCGATCCGGCGGATGGTGAGCGTGCTGCCCCGGTAGATGGTGTCGAACAGCTTCTGGTGCTCGTCCGCGATGACCCGGCGGCCGCGCTGGATGCGGCCCACCGCGTCGACGAAGTCCGCGTCCTCCGCGAAGTCCGCCGCCCATCCGGCGCCGTCCCCCGCCGTCCACGCGCGGGCCATCCTGGCGATGACGCCGTCGGCCTTTTCGACCTCGGACACGACTGTCCCTCCCGCCGAGCTAGACCAGAACATTGATCCAGACAGTAGAACATCGTTCCAGTGGGAGCATACATGCCAGCCGCCGATCTGCCCGGCGTCGTCCGGCTGCGGGACCAGCGGGAAGCGCTCACCCGGCGCGCGATCCTCACCGCGGCCCGCCGCCTGTTCGCCGAACTCGGCTACGCGCGCACCCCGATCCGCCGTATCGCGCACGACGCCGGAGTCGCCCCGCAGACCATCTACGCGCACTACGGGTCGAAGGCGGGCGTGCTCACCGGGCTCGTCGACCTGCTGGACGAGGAGGCCGGGCTGGAGGACGTGGTCGCCCAGGCGCACGGAACGTCCGACCCCGACGCGCTGGTCGGCCTGCTGGCCCGAGCCGGCAGGCAGGCGCGGGAGCGGTGCGGCGACATCCTCGCCCTGCTCGGCTCGGGCGCCGCCGTCGGTCCCGACGTCGAGGCCGCCCGCGCCGAGGGCGCCCGGCGCAACCGGCTCGGGGTCGAGCTGATCGTCCAGCGGCTGCCCGGGGACCGGGCCCGGCCGCGTGCCGCGGACATCGCGGTGGCGCTGCTGAGCGCCGAGGTCTACGACAGCCTGGTGCGGGACGCCGGCTGGTCCCCGGACGCGTACGAGGCGTGGCTGGCGGACACCCTCACCGCCGCGCTGCTCGGCTGAGGGGCAGCGGCCCGGAACCCCTCGCTCCCGTCACGGCGTCCGCTCGTCCAGGAGGCCCGCGTCGCGCAGGTCGGACCACAGGGCCTCGGGGATCTCCGTCTCGTAGGACGCGACGTTCGCCCGCACCTCGTCCGCCGAGCGCATGCCGACCACGATCCCGGCCACCACCGGGTGGCGGAGCGGGAAGGCCAGCGCGGCGGCCGGGAGTTCCACGCCGTGCGCGGCGCACACCCCGGCGATACGGCGTGCGCGGTCCACCAGTCCGGGCGGCGCGGGCGCGTAGTCGTACATCCCGGCGGCGCCCGGTTCGGCGGTCGCCAGCAGGCCGGAGTTGAAGACGGAGGCCGCCAGGACGGACACACCGCGCTCCGCGCACGCGGGGAACAGGGTGTCCAGCGCGGTGTGGTTGAGCAGGGTGTAGCGGCCGGAGAGCATGACGACGTCCACGTCCGTCTCGCGCACCAGCCGGGTCAGCTTGTCCGGGTCGTACATCCCGGCGCCGATCGCGCCGACCACGCCCTCCGCGCGCAGCTCGTCCAGCGCCGGATAGCCCTCGCGGAGGGCGTCCTCGAAGTGCTCCTCGGCGTCGTGCAGATAGAGCGCGTCGACGCGGTCCAGGCCGGTGCGGGCCAGGGAGTCCTCCAGGCTGCGGCGGACGCCGTCCCGGGTGAAGTCCCACACCCGGCGGTGCGTGGCCGGTACCTGGAAACCCTGCGGGTCCTGTCGGCCCTGCGCGTCCTGCTCGACCAGCAGCCTGCCGACCTTGGTGGAGACGGTGAAGCCGTCCCGACCGGCGTCCCGGCCGGCGTCCCGGGCGCGGGCGCGGAGCGCCGCGCCGGTGCGGCGCTCCGAGGTGCCGATGCCGTAGTGCGGCGAGGTGTCGTAGTAGCGGACCCCGGCGTCCCAGGCCGCCGCGAGGGCGCCCGCCGCCGTGGCGTCGTCCAGTGGCTCGAAGAGGCCGCCCAGCGGGCCGCCGCCGAAGCCGAGCTCGGTGACTTCCGTTGTGCTCCGTCCCAGTCTCTGCCGCCTCATACCTTCGATCCTGCCCGTTCAGGCGCACGCATCCAACTGGAATAACGCCGCCGGGCCGGGGCTGCCCCCTGCTGCGCGCCGTCCCTCCGGGGCGACCGCCTACACCGCCGCGTCCTCCAGCAGCTTCAGGGCCAGCGCCTTCAGGTCCGCGTCCGCCTTCTCCGGGGAGCCGGTGTCGTACGGCGGGTCCGGGTCGTACTCGACGGCGAGCTGCATCGCCCGTGCCGTCCGCTCGTCCGCCAGCCGGCACGCCAGATGCAGGCCCATGTCGAGGCCCGCCGACACCCCGGCCGCCGTAATGATCTTCCCGGTCTCGACGAACCGGCCCTCGGTGTACGTCGCGCCCAGCTCGCTCAGATACGGCCGCGAGGCCCAGTAGGTGGTGGCGGGCAGCCCGCGCAGCAGCCCGGCGGCGCCGAGGACCAGCGAGCCGGTGCACACCGATGTGGTCCAGGCGGTGTGCCGGTGCAGCCGCCGGATCCACGCGTGGACCCGCCCGTCCTCCATCATCGCCACCGTGCCCCGGTTCCCGCCGCCCGGCACCAGCAGCACATCCGCGCGCCGCACCTCGTGCAGCGCGCGTTCGGCGGTCAGCGACAGCTCGCCGGTGTCCGTCCGTACGGGGCCGCGCTCGTGGGCCACCGTCGTCACCCGCACGTCCGGCACCCGGCACAGCACCTCGTACGGGCCGACCGCGTCCAGCGCGGTGAAGCCGTCGTAGAGGAGGACGGCCACCGTCCGGGCGCCCCCGCCGGAGCCGGGGCCGGGGCCGGAGCGGGGGCCTGGGC
>NZ_JAAKZZ010000388.1 GCF_011045075.1 Streptomyces boncukensis | reverse complement strand
CCACACCACCTTTTCCACCCCGCCCGGGGTGCGGGGCCCGGGTCCGCTGCGGCTTCGCCGCGGGGCGCGCGCCCCCGTGCGGGGCTCACGGTGCCGCACAAACCTCTAGGGTGCTCCCCGGGAAGACAAGGCGGGCCGGAACACACGCAGCAGGGGAGGCGGCGCGGTGAGCGCAACGGCACGCGGCGAGTGGGGCAGGGTCGGCGCGGCCGCCCTCACCGCGGCGGTTTTCGGGGGCCTGCTGAGCGGCGCCCCCACAGCTCAGGCGGCACCCCCGCCGCATCCGGAGGGCCCGGCGACCGGCTCCCCGGACGACGACACGAGCGAGAGCGGGCTGCCCGCCGTCTGGCCGCGCCCGCAGTCGATACGGGGCCAGGGCGCGTTCGTTCCCGCGGGCTCGGAGGCCACCCTGGTCGCCGGTGACGAGACGGACGCGGCGGCGCTCGACGTACTACGGGAGGCGCTCCGCGAGACTGGGGTGCGCACCGTTCACGAGATACGCCCCGGTGAACCGCTGCCCCCCGGCGGACTGGTGGTGCACGCGGGCGCTCGCGGCGCGGAGCGCACCCTGCGGGAGCTGGGCGCACCGGAGCAGGGAGACCTGCCGGACGGCGGGTACCGGCTGGCGGCGGGGCGGGACGCCGGACGGCCCACCGTGGCGCTCGACGGCACCGGCACCGACGGGCTGTTCCACGCCGCGCAGACCCTCCGCCAGCTGGCCACGCGGGACGAGCGCGGCCAGGGCTTCCCCGGCGTCGTCGTACGGGACTGGCCCGCCACCTCCGTACGCGGCACCACGGAGGGCTTCTACGGGGAGCCCTGGAGCCAGCGGGAGCGGCTCGCGCAGCTCGACTTCCTGGGCCGCACCAAGCAGAACCGCTATCTCTACGCGCCCGGGGACGACCCGTACCGCACGGCGGCCCACTGGCGCGACCCGTACCCGGCGGCTCAGCGGGCCGACTTCCGGGAGCTGGCCCAGCGCGCGAAGCGCAACCATGTGACGCTCGGCTGGGCCGTCTCGCCGGGGCAGGGCTTCTGCTTCTCCTCGGACGGCGACCGCAAGGCGCTGCTGCGCAAGGTGGACGCCATGCGGGCGCTCGGCTTCGGCGCCTTCCAGCTGCGCTTCGAGGACGTCAGCTACACCGAGTGGCACTGCGGCTCCGACGCGGACCGCTACGGGCGGGGCCCGGAGTCGGCGGCCAGGGCGCAGGCCGAGCTGGCCAACGCGCTGAACGAGCACCTGTCCGAGCGCCACCCGGACGCCGAACCGCTGACCGTCATGCCGACGGAGTTCTACCAGAAGGGCAAGACCGACTACCGCAAGGCGCTCGCCGAGAAGCTGGACGACCGGGTGCGGGTGGCGTGGAGCGGTGTCGGTGTGGTGCCGCGCACCATCACGGGCACCGAGCTGACGCGGACCCGCGACGCGTTCCCGCAGCACCCGCTCGTCACCGTGGACAACTACCCCGTCAACGACTACGCGCGGGACCGCGTCTTCCTCGGCCCGTACCAGGGCCGGGACCCGGCCGTCGCCTCCGGCTCCGCCGCGCTGCTCACCCAGGCCATGGAGCAGCCCCTGGCCTCCCGCATTCCGCTGTTCACCTCCGCCGACTACGCCTGGAACCCGCGCGGCTACCGCCCCGCGGAGTCCTGGCGGGCCGCCATCGACGAGGCCGCGGGCGGCCGGGACGCGGATCCGCGCGCCCGCGCCGCCGTCCACGCCCTGGCGGGAAACGACGCCTCGTCGCTGCTGGGCGGCGAGGAGTCGGCGTATCTGCGCCCGCTGATCAGCGCCTTCTGGAAGGCGTACGACGGCGGCACGGACGAGGAGCTGACGGCGGCGGCGCGGCCGCTGCGGGAGGCGTTCGGCACCATGCGCACGGCGCCCGAGCGGGTCCCGGCAGCGCTCGGCCGGGAAGTGCGCCCGTGGCTGGAGCAGTTGGGGCGGCTGGGCGAGGCGGGCGAGCGCGCGGTCGGCATGCTGCAGGCGCAGGCGCGCGGCGACGGGTCGGCCGCGTGGCAGGGCCGGCTGGAGGTGACGCGGCTGCGCGCGGAGAGCCGGAAGAGCGATGCCACGGTCGGCAAGGGCGTGCTGGCCCGGTTCGCGGACCGGGCGCTGCGGGAGTCGGACGCGTGGACGGGGCTGGCGCAGGACGCGCGGGACGCACGGGACAGCGGTAAGGAGAAAGGGAAGGGGACAGGGGAAGGGGAAGAGGAAGGGAAGAAGGGGCGCGGGGACCGTCCCGGCTCCGCCGACGGGAAGGGCGGCGGCAAGGAGAGCGGAGGGAGCGGCGGACGGCACGCGCCCTCGGGGCCGCTGACCGTACGCGGCGGACCGGACGCGCTGCCCGGCCACCCGCTGTCCGCCGCCGCCGACGGCGACCCGGCGACCGCCTACCGCGCCGCGGGCGCCCCCGCCGCCGGGGTCTTCACCCCGGACAGCCCGCCCATGCTGGTACCGCCGTCCCGGTCCGGCGCGGCGCACGCCGGGGACGACGGCCCCGCCGCGCTCACCGTCGCGCTGGCAGGGCGGCGCCCGCTGGACGCGGTGACCGTGCGGACGCAGCCGCACTCGGGGACGCGCGCACGGGTGGAGGCGCACGTCCCGGGGAAGGGCTGGCGCTCCCTGGGCGGCCTCTCCGACAGCGGCTGGACCCAGCTCGCCGGGCGGGGCACGCAGGCGGACGCGCTGCGCCTGGTGTGGGCGGAGGACTCCGCGGCGCCGGTGGTGCACGAGATCAGCCCCTGGTACGCCGACGGCCCGGACACCTCGCTCGCCCTGGACGACCCGTCCGTCGAGGCCGCGGTCGGCGGCGACGCCGTCCGGACGGACCTACGGCTCACCGGGCACCGCCCGGCGGACACCCGGGGCCGGGTCGTCACCAGGGCGCCCGAGGGGATCACGGTGCGCGCCCCGGCGCGGACGACGGTGCGGCGCGGCAGTTCGGTACGGGTGCCGCTGCGGATCACGGCCGACGCCTCGCTGAAGCCGGGGACGTACCGGGTCCCCGTCTCGTTCGGGGGCGCGCGGGGCACGCTGACGGTGCGCGCCTTCCCCCGGACCTCGGGGCCCGATCTGGCGCGGCGGGCCGACGCTTCGTCGTCGGCCGACGAGACCCCGGACTTCCCCGCCTCCGCGGTGAACGACGGCAAGCGGCGGACCCGCTGGTCCTCGCCCGCGCGGAACGGCGAGTGGGTGCAGCTGCGGCTGGCCCGTCCGGCGCGGGTGGGCCAGGTGGTGCTGCGCTGGCAGGAGGCGTACGCCAAGGGCTACCGCGTGCAGGTCTCGCCGGACGGCAAGCGGTGGCGCACGGCCGCGACCGTCCGGGACGGCAAGGGCGGCCGGGAGTCGGTGCGGATGGACGCGCCGGACGACACCCGGTATGTCCGCGTCCAGGGGGACGTGCGGGCCACGAAGTTCGGCTACTCGCTCTGGTCGGTCGAGGTCTACGCCGTGGACGACGGCAAGAGCGGCAGAGACGGCAAGGGCGGGGACGGCGGAGGGGCCCACCGTGCGGACCGCCCGGCGAAGGGCCGGCATGCACGACAGGCCCGGTGAAAGAGCACCGACAACAACATCGCCCGGGTCTCAGGCAGTGGATCTGCCGTCGATCCGGGCGAGGTCGTCGTCCGCGCCGTATGGCTGGAGGTAGGGCAGCCAACGCGGGTCCCTATGCCCCGTGCCGATGATCCGCCACGCGAGGCCGGAGGGCGGCGCTGGTTGGTGCCGCAACCGCCACCCGAGTTCGGCGACATGGTGGTCCGCCTTGACGTGGTTGCAGCGGCGGCACGCCGCCACGACGTTCTCCCAGGCGTGCTGTCCGCCGCGGCTGCGCGGAATGACGTGATCGACGCTGGTTGCGACGCCACCGCAGTACACGCAACGGCCGCCGTCCCTGGCGAACAGGGCACGGCGGGTGAGGGGAACGGCTCCGCGAAAGGGCACTCTCACGAAGCGTTTCAGCCGGACGACGCTGGGCGCGGGTATGACACGGGTCGCGCTGTGCATCAGGGCGCCGGAGTCCTCCAGGCTGATCGCCTTCTCGTTGAGGACCAGGATGAGCGCGCGACGGAGCGGTACGACGCCGAGCGGCTCGTACGACGCGTTGAGGACCAGGACATGCGGCACGGTGCCTCCTTGTGCGTCGGCGGCGCGTGGCTCGCGCCGGGACGATCTCCCCTCAGTGTGTCCCGTGCCCTGGTGGCAGCGCCACCACGACCGGGCAACCTTCGAGGCGTGTTTTCAACCACACCGACTGCATCCCCCGTGGCCCCTGCTCCCTCCCTCGAACAGTTGGACTCATACTGCTCGGTGACCCCGCGTGTGAACGTCGTGCGCCGATAGTGTGGTCACCGCGCCCGAATGACTGCCGGGCGGGCGTGTCCCACACGGAAGGTCTCCCTGTGTACTGGCTGATCGGCGCCGCTGACCCGACCCCCGAGGACCGCCGTCCCTCGTCGTCGCTGGAGGACGCCCAGGACAGCGCGGAAGAGGCGGCGGGCTGGCTGGAGGAGAACTGGGCGGACTGGCTGGCCGCCGGGCTGCGGCTGGTCCTCATCCTCGTCGTCGCGGTGGTCCTGCGCGCCATCATCCGCCGGGCGATCAGCAAGCTGATAACGCGGATGAACCGCCGGGCCGAAGTCGCGGACAGCGGAAACGCGCTGCGCGGGCTGCTGGTCACCAGTGAGCGCAGGCGGCAGCGGTCCGAGGCGATCGGGTCGGTACTGCGCAGCGTCGCCTCGTTCATCATCCTCGGCACGGCGGCGCTCACGGTCCTCTCCGGGCTCGGTATCAACCTCGCGCCGCTGCTGGCCAGCGCCGGTGTCGCGGGCGTCGCGATCGGCTTCGGGGCGCGCAACCTGGTGACCGACGTACTCACGGGCATGTTCATGCTGCTGGAGGACCAGTACGGAGTGGGCGACCAGATCGACGTCGGGGAGGCGTCCGGCACGGTGCTGGAGATCGGGCTGCGGGTGACGACGCTGCGCGGCGACGCCGGCGAGGTGTGGTACATCCGCAACGGCGAGATCAAACGAGTGGGCAACCTGAGCCAGGGCTGGTCGACGGCCGTGCTGGAGGTCCGGGTGCGCACGAGCGAGGACCTGGACGACGTCCGGGACACGATCCTGGCCGCGAGCACGGAGATGGCCCGCGAGTCCCCCTGGGACGAGCTGCTGTGGGAGCCGGTCGAGGTGCTCGGCCTGGACGAGGTGACGCTCGACTCGATGGCGCTGCGGGTCTCGGCGAAGACGATGCCGGAGAAGAACCTGGGCGTGGAGCGGGAGCTGCGCTGGCGGATCAAGCAGGCGCTGGACCGGCGCGGTATCGAGGTCGTCGACGAGGATGCGCTGGTGCTGCGGGCCTCCCAGGTGCAGGGCGGGCAGCGGAGGGGCGAGGAGATCCCCTTCCAGGACCACCGCGAGCCGCAGCGGGAGCCCAACACCAGCCCCCGCTGATCCCCTCCCGTCCCCCGGGCGAGCTACACGCAGGTGTCCACCGAGTGGTGACGATTCCCGGGCACCGGCTCCGTAGCGTTCAGGGCAGCCGCGGCGCTCCGGCCGCGGTACGAATGCTCTGACGGGAGAACATGATGGTCCGCAACAGCAGGGCGGCTGCCGTGGTCGCGCTGTGCTGCGCCGTGGCCGGGGTGGGGCTGGTCGGCTGCGAGGAGTCCTCGAAGTCGGATGCGGACGGGGACGCGTCCGCCTCCGCCACTGCGCAGCAGAAGGCCGGTCAGGACTCGTTCACGGGAACGAAGAAGATCAAGGTCGGCGGCCGGTCGGTGAACGTCTCCTGCGCGGGCCGTGCGGCGGACGGCGAGCCGGTCGTCGTCCTGCTGTCCGGAGGCGGCGACGACCTGACGAAGACGGCCGCCCTCCAGAAGACCCTCAGCAGGAAGCACCGGGTCTGCTCCTTCGACCGGCTCGGCCAGGGGGCCAGCGACAAGCCCGGCGGGCCGCAGACCCTGAAGAGCACCGGGAAGGTGCTGACCGGGGTGCTCGACCGGGTCGCCGGCAGCACTCCCGTCGTCCTCGCCGGACACTCGCTGGGCGGGGTGATCGCCGCCCGGTACACCCCCGACCATCAGGACCGGGTCAAGGGGCTGGTGCTGATGGACGCCACCTCGCCGACCCAGCGCGCCGACCTCACCAAGGAGGTCCCCGCGTCCGCCACCGGCCCCGCGGTCAAGCTGCGCGACCAGACCCTCGCGATCCTGAAGGGCCGGCAGCCGGAGAAGCTCGCGGTGCCCGACGGGCCGGTGCGGTCCGCCGGAGACATCCCGGTGGAGGTGATCCAGCACGGGAAGAAGTACCTCGCGGAGGTTCCCGAGTACGGGCCCGCGATGGAGCGGGCGTGGGCCAGGGGCCAGCACAAGTGGCTCGCGATCTCCAGCCGCAGCAAGCTGAGCACCGCCGAGAAGAGCGGGCACTACATCTACGCCGAGCAGCCCGCCGTCGCCGTCCAGGCGATCGAGCGCGTCACCACGCAGATCGCGGAGTGACCCGGCCCGTGCCCTGCGGACCGCGGCTGCCGCCGGGGCACTTCCGTGCGCCCCGGAGGGGCGCGGGGAACCGCGCGACCAGCCTCCCCCGTCAGGACACCAGCCCCCGGCGGTAGGCGTAGACGACCGCCTGCACCCGGTCGCGGAGTTCGAGCTTGGTCAGGATGCGGGACACGAAGGTCTTGACGGTCTCCTTGCTGAGCACGAGGGACGCGGCGATCTCGCTGTTGGAGAGGCCGTTCGCGAGGAGCCGGAGGACCTCCAGCTCGCGGGGCGTCAGCGGGGTGTCGTCCGGGGCGCTCTCGGCGGGCCGGATCCGGACCGCGTACGTGCCCACGAGCCGGCGCGTCACCTCGGGGGCCAGCAGCGCCGCGCCCGTGGCCACGGTCCGGATCCCGTGCAGCAGCTGGGCGGGCGGCGCCTCCTTGAGGAGGAACCCGCTGGCACCCGCACGCAGCGCCTCGTAGACGTTCTCGTCCAGGTTGAAGGTCGTCACCACGAGCACCTTGGCGGGGTCCTGCACCCCCGCTCCGGCCAGCAGCCGGGTGGCCTCGATGCCGTCCAGGACCGGCATGCGGACGTCCATCACCACCACGTCCGGGCGCAGTCGGCCGGCGAGCTCGACGGCGGCCCGCCCGTCCCCGC
>NZ_JAAKZZ010000387.1 GCF_011045075.1 Streptomyces boncukensis | reverse complement strand
CCGCGTGAATCAGCACCGACTCACCCGCCCCCAGCCCCGCCAGCTCCACCAGCCCGAACCACGCCGTCGAGAACACCACCGGGACCGCAGCCGCATCGCGCCAGCTCCACCCCTCCGGCACCGGCACCACCACCCGGGCGTCGGCCACGGCAACGGAGGCGAAGGCGCCCTCGAAGAGGCCCATG
Organism: Streptomyces boncukensis; assembly: GCF_011045075.1. Lineage (GTDB taxonomy): Bacteria > Actinomycetota > Actinomycetes > Streptomycetales > Streptomycetaceae > Streptomyces > Streptomyces boncukensis. The sequence continues at coordinate 6,976 of NZ_JAAKZZ010000387.1, read as the reverse complement.
ACCTCATCGCCCGCGCTCAGACGGGTCACCTCGGCGCCGACCTCCAGCACCACGCCCGCGCCCTCGCTGCCGCGGAAGGCCCCGTCTCCCGGGTACATCCCCAACGCGATCAGTACATCGCGGAAGTTGACGCCCGCCGCGCGCACCGCGATCCGCACCTGCCCCGGCTCCAGGGGCTCCAGCGCCTCCGGACACGGCTGCACGGTGACGCTGTCGACCGTCCCGGTCGTCTCCATGCCCAGGCGCCACGCGCCCTCGCGGGGGATCTCCAGCTCGCCGTCGTCGTCCGCGCGCACCAGACGGGGCACCAGCGCCCGGCCGTCGCGCACCGCCAGCTGCGGCTCGTCGGCGGCCATCGCCTGCCGCAGCGCTTCCGGCACACCGGTGGCGCCGTGGCCGCCGGGGTCGAGGTCGAGGAGGAGGAACCGGCCCGGGTTCTCCGACTGGGCGCTACGGACCAGGCCCCAGACGGCCGCCCCCGTCGCGTCCACCGTCCCGCTGCCGGGGCCTTCTGCCTCCACGGCGCCCCGGGTGACCACCGCGAGCCGAGCGGTGCCGAGCCGCGGCTCGGCCAGCCAGCGCTGGACCAGCTCCAGCGTCCGCTGCACCTCCGCCAGCGCCTCGTCGGGGTCGGGCTCGGGGTCGGCGCTGGAGGGCGGTTCCGCGCAGGCCAGCACGAGCGAGGGCACGGGAGATCCGCCGTCGAGCGCCTCCAGCAGCGCCGTCAGACCGGAGTGACGCTCCGCGTGCTCTTCCAGGCCGTAGGTGTGCCGGCCGAGCACCGCCCAGTCGGCTGCCGGTCCGGACGGACCGCCGTCCGCTCCGGCATCCGCTCCGGCGTCCGCGCCGGGCAGCGGGGCCCAGTCGAGGACGAACCGGCCGTCCGCGACGCGCTCGCCGGGGGGCGTGAGCTGGTCGGCGGCGGCCGGGCGCGTGACGACCGAGTCCACGTCCAGCACCGGGGCGCCCTCGGTGTCGGCCACCGCCACCCGCACGCCGTACTCGCCGTTCCCCCGGGCGGGGAGCGGTGTCAGCCGCACCCGGACCGCTGTCGCGTCCCCGGCCCGGAGCGACACGCCGTTCCAGGAGAACGGCAGCCGCACGGAGGGGTCTGCTCCGTCGTCCGGGCCCTCGTCCGCGAGCAGACCCGGGTGGAGAGCGGCGTCCAGCAGGGCCGGGTGGATGCCGAAGCCGCCCGGCTCTCCGGCGGCTTCGGGAAGCTCCACCTCGGCCAGCAGATCCGCCCCGTCCCGCCATACGGCACGCAGGCCCCGGAAGGCCGGGCCGTAGGCATGGCCCGCGGCGGCGATCCGCTCGTAGAACCCGTCGACGCTGACAGCCCTGGCATCCGGCGGCGGCCAGACCCCGCCGGCGCCGGGCTCTCCGGCCGGCGCGCACGCCTCCGGGGCCAGCACGCCCTGCGCGTGGCATGTCCACTCCGCCTCGGCGGCCGTTCCCTCGTCGCGGTCGGGACGCGCGTACATCCGTATCTCGCGGCGCCGGTCGGCTCCGGGGACGCCGACGACGATCTGTATCCGTACGCCGCCCTCCGCCGGGAGCAGCAGCGGCGCCTGGAGCACCAGCTCCTCCACTCCGCCGCAGTCCGCCTCGTCGGCGGCCCGCAGGGCCCACTCCGCCAGTGCGGCCCCCGGCACCAGGGTGCTGCCCAGAACCTGGTGGTCGGCCAGCCAGCCCTGGGCGCCGACGGCGGAGATCCGGCCGGACAGCAGCAGCCCGCCGTCGGCCAGGGCCACCGCCGCCGGAAGGTGGGGGTGCTCCACCGGGCGCAGTCCCGCCGTGTCCATGTCCCGGAAGCTTCCGGTTCCCGCCCCCTGGGATGCCTTCAGCCAGTAGCGCTCGCGCTGGAAGGCGTAGGTGGGCAGGTCGACCGTACGGCGCGCCGCCGCGGTCTCGGGGAACCAGCTCGCCCACTCCACGGTCCTGCCTGCCGTGTGCAGCCGGGCGAGGCTGTGGGACAGGGCCTGGACGTCGGACTGCTTGCCGGTGAGAGCCGAGAGCACCAGCGGTGCGGGCCGGTGCGCGCCGTCCGCCGCTTCGCGGTGGTCGAGGGTGTGCTGTGCGGCGGTCGCCAGTACGGGGTCGGGGCCCAGCTCCAGGAAGGTCCCCGCCTCGGGCGCGACATGGGCGACGGCCGGTGCGAAGAGGACGGGCCGGCGGATGTGCCGGGCCCAGTACTCCGGCGTGGCGATCAGCCCGTCGGCGGGCCGCCCGGTCAGGTTGCTGATCAGCTCGATGGCCGGGGGGTGGTACGCGAGGTCCTCGACGGCCTGCGTGAACTCCTCCAGGACCGGTTCCATCAGGGGCGAGTGGAAGGCGTGGCTCACCGCCAGCGCCTTGGTCCTGCGGCCCTTGTCCGCCCAGCGGGCGCTCATCCGGGAGACCGGCTCGGCCGGACCGGATATCACCGTGCTGTCGGGGGTGTTGAGGGCCGCGAGGGAGAGCTGCCGCGCGTCCTGGTCGCCGTCGATGTCGTCGGACAGCTCCTCCGCGCTCGCCTGGATCGCGGCCATGGCTCCGCCCGCGGGGAGCCGCCCCATCAGATTCGCCCGCGCGGCCACCAGCCGGCAGGCGTCGGCCAGGTCGAACACCCCGGCGAGGTGCGCGGCGGCGACCTCCCCGATGGAGTGCCCGATCACCGCATCGGGCTCCACCCCGAACGAGGCCAGGAGCCGGGCGAGGGCCGTCTCCACGGCGAACAGCCCCGCCTGGGCGTAGGTGGTGTGGTCCAGCAGCCCGTCCTGACCGGGTGAGCCGGTGAACACCACCTGCCGCAGGGGGTGTTCCAGACGGGCGTCCAGGTGCCCGCACACCTCGTCGAAGGCGGCGGCGAAGACCGGAAAGCGCTCGTACAGCCCGGCGCCCATGCCCAGCCGCTGGCTGCCCTGGCCGCTGAACAGGAACACCGTCTTCCCCGCACCCGACGCCGAACCCGCACCCGCACCCGACCCCGCACGCGCCGGGGCGGCGGGCGGAACCACGCCGGGGTGTACGTCACCGGCCGCCAGGGCGCCGACGCCCGCGAGCAGCTGCTCGCGGTCCTCGCCGAGGATCACGGCCCGGTGCTCGAACTGCGAACGGGTGCTGACCAGCGACCAGCCCACCTCGGCGGGCGCGGCCTCCGGCTGCCCGGCCATCCGCCCGGCGAGCGCGGCGGCCTGGCCGCGCAGCGCCTCCGGCCCGCGTGCGGACAGCACCCACGGCACCACCCCGTCCAGCGGCTCCGGTTCGTCCGCCGCGGCCTCGGGGCCGGGCTCCGGGGCCTGCTCCAGGATCACATGCGCGTTCGTGCCCGAGGCGCCGAAGGAGGACACCCCCGCGCGGCGGAGACGTCCGCTGTCCGGCCACTCGACCGGGTCCGTCAGCAGGCGTACGGCGCCCGACTCCCAGTCGACGTGCGGGGAGGGCTCGTCGATGTGCAGCGAGGCGGGCAGGACGCCGTGCCGCAGCGCCTGCACCATCTTGATCACACCCGCCACCCCGGCGGCTGCCTGGGTGTGCCCCATGTTCGACTTGACGGACCCCAGCCACAGCGGCCGGTCAGCGGATCGGTCCTGGCCGTAGGTGGCCAGCAGGGCCTGTGCCTCGATGGGGTCGCCGAGGGTGGTGCCGGTGCCGTGGCCCTCCACCGCGTCCACCTGGTCCGGGGCCAGCCGTGCGCCGGCCAGCGCCTGGCGGATCACCCGCTCCTGCGAGGGCCCGTTCGGCGCCGTCAGACCGTTGCTCGCACCGTCCTGGTTGACGGCCGAGCCGCGGAGCACCGCCAGCACCCGGCGACCGTTGCGCCGCGCGTCCGACAGCCGCTCCAGCAGCACCAGCCCCACGCCCTCGGACCACCCCGTGCCGTCGGCGGCCGCGGCGAACGGCTTGCACCGTCCGTCCGGGGCCAGTCCGCGCTGCCGCGAGAAGCCGGTGAACACGTCCGGGGTGGCCATCACCGTCACCCCGCCGGCGAGCGCCAGCGAGCACTCGCCCTGGCGCAGCGCCTGAGCCGCCAGATGCATGGCCACCAGCGACGAGGAGCACGCGGTGTCCACCGTCATCGCCGGGCCCTCCAGACCGAGCGTGTAGGCCACCCGGCCGGTGACCACGCTCCCCTGGCCCGAGAGCAGCGCATAGCCCTCCAGCTGGGCGTCGCCGCCGGCCGTACCGGCTCCGTAGTCGTGGTACATCACACCCGCGTAGACACCGGTCCTGCTGCCCCGCAGCGCGGCCGGGTCGATTCCCGCCCGTTCCAGCAGCTCCCACGACGTCTCCAGCAGCAGCCGCTGCTGCGGGTCCATCGCCACCGCCTCCCGGGGGTTCACCCCGAAGAACGCCGCGTCGAACTCGTCGGCGCCGTGGACGAAGCCGCCCTCGCGCGCGTAGCTGGTGCCGGGGTGGTCGGGGTCCGGGTGGAAGAGGCCCTCCAGGTCCCAGCCCCGGTCGGCGGGGAACGCCCCGATCGCCTCGCCGCCCGAAGCCACCAGGTCCCACAGCTCCTCGGCCGAGGTGACCCCGCCCGGATACCGGCACGCCGTGGCCACGATCGCCACGGGCTCGTCCGCCTCCACCGGAGCCGCCACAGGTGCCGCCCGCGGCGCGACGCTCCGACCGCCCAGCCGGGTGGACAGATACCCGGCCAGCGCGCGCGGCGTCGGATGGTCGAACACCAGCGTCGCGGGCAGCCGCAGATCCGTGGCCGCCGACAGCCGGTTGCGCAGCTCCACGGCGGTCAGCGAGTCGAACCCCTGCTCCTTGAAGGCCGCTTCGGCGCGGACTCCGCCGGCCGACCGGTGCCCCAGCACGGCGGCCACGTACTGGCACACCACGTCCACCAGCACACCGACCCTGCCCTCCTCGTCCAGCCCGGCCAGCCGAGAGGCCAGTTCCGTGTCCTCCCGGCCGTCCGCCGCGGTACGCCGGATCCGGGCCCCGGCGGCGGCAGCCGCGAGTCCGCGCAGCGGAGCGGGCAGCAGCCGGTCGGGCAGCGCGGCCAGAGCACGGCGGTTCAGCACCACCGCCAGCAGATGCGGGGCACCGTGCCGGCAGGCCGCGTCCAGCAGCGCCAGCGCCTGCCCGCTGCCCAGCGGCGTACTCCCCGAACGGGCCAGCCGGGCCAGATCGGCTTCGGTCAGGTGGCCGGTCAGTCCACTGGCCTCGGCCCACAGCCCCCAACCGACCGACAGCCCCGGCAGCCCGCCGGCCTGCCGGTGAGCGGCCAGCGCGTCGCAGAACGCGTTGGCCGCCGCGTAGTTGCCCTGCCCCGGGCTGCCCAGGCAGGACGCGGCGGAGGAGAACATCACGAAGGCGGCGAGCGGCAGATCCGCCGTCGCGGCGTGCAGCTGGGCCGCGGCGGCGGCCTTCGCCCGCCACACCGGCGCCAACCGCTCCGGCGACTGGGAGGCGACCACCGCGTCGTCCAGCGCTCCGGCCGCGTGCACCACTCCGGTGAGCGGATGGGCGGGGTCCACTCCCCCGACCAGCTCCGCCACCTGGTCCGCTTCGGCGACGTCGGCCGCGAGCACCCGGACCCGGGCGCCCAGTCCGGTCAGCCGGGACGCCAGCTCCTGCGCCCCCGGGGCCTCCGGGCCCCGGCGGCCGACCAGCAGCAGATGCCGCACGCCCCAGGTGCGGACCATATGCTCGGCGACGAGTCCGCCGAGCACCCCGGTGCCGCCGGTGATCAGCACCGTGCCCTCCGGGTCGAGCTCCGGCAGCCCGCTGCCGTCGGCCTCGGGCTGGGCCCTGGGCCGGGCCCTGGCCACCCGTGGTACGAGCAGTTCTCCGCCCCGCACCGCGAACTGCGGCTCGTCCGCCGCCAAGGCGCGCCGGATCGCGGGGAGCGCGTCGGCGCCGTCTGTGTTCCCCAGGTCGGCCAGGACGAACCGGCCGGGCTCCTCGGCCTGCGCGCTGCGCACCAGCCCCCATACCCCGGCGCCTGCCAGGCCGGGGGCGCCGGACGCGACCGCTTCCCGGGTGACCGGGACGAGCCGGGCGTCGGCCAGCCGGGGCTCGGCCAGCCACGACTGCACCAGCCCGAGCACGTACTCCAGCGCGTCCAGCCCGTCCCGCCCGTCGCCCTCCGCCAGGGCGTCGGCGAACACCACGGAAGGGGCGGGGGCACCGGCGTCGAGCGCCGCCAGCAGAGCGTCCAGCCCCGGATAGGACACGGCTCCCAGACCGAGCGTGTCCGGACCGACCACGGCCCAGTCGTCCTGCCCGGCCCCGGGGCCGGGGCCGGAAGCGTCGGGTTCGCAGGGGATCCAGTCGAGGGAGTACAGGCTCTGGACGTCCTGTTCCGGGGTACGGAACTGGTCCGGGTCGGCCGGACGCAGCACGACCGAGTCGGCGCTCAGCACCGGCGCGCCCGCGGCATCGGCCACAGTCAGCCGCAGGACGCGCTCGTCCCGCGAACGCTGCTGCGGGGCGATCCGGACGCGGACCCTGCGTGCTTCACCCGCCCAGAGCGAGACCCCGGCCCAGGCGAACGGCAGCCACAGCGGCCCGCCTTCACCCGGCTCGTCGACCAGCATTCCCGGGTGGAGCGCCGCGTCCAGGAGCGCGGGGTGGATGCCGTAGCCCTCCCTGTCTCCGGCGGCTTCGGGCAGCTCCACCTCGGCCAGCAGATCCGCCCCGTCCCGCCATACGGACCGCAGGCCGCGGAAGGCCGGACCATAGCCGTACCCCGCCGTCTCCGCCCGCTCATAGAACCCGCCCAGATCCACGGGACGCGCCCCCGCAGGAGGCCACGCCTCAGCCTCGAACCCCTCGGGCCGGACGCCGGGTTCCGGGCTGAGCGTGCCGGTCGCATGGCACACCCACTCCCCATCCGCGCCATCCGGCGCGGCACACGAACACACCTGCACCTCGCGCCGTCCGCCCGCGTCCGCCGCTCCCACCACCACCTGCACCCGCACACTCCCCGACTCGGGAAGCACCAACGGCACCTGCAACGCCAGCTCCTCCACCCCCGCAC
>NZ_JAAKZZ010000386.1 GCF_011045075.1 Streptomyces boncukensis | reverse complement strand
GGCGGTAACTGTCCGCGAGTCCCACGTGACCGAGACCGCATCAGCGGGCATCAAGACGGCACAAGCCGGCAACCGAGCCTCGGCCGAGGGAGAGACGCACGCGTGAACGAGCCCGCGGACACCAGTGAGCCGCCGACCGGGGTCACCACCGCCGAGTGGGGCCTGTGGCAGGCGTTCCGCAACGGCAGCGAGCACGACCTGCGGACGCACCAGCCCGAGCTGGACGACCCCAACGGCGACCACCCCTGGGGCCCGGAGCGCACGGTGCGCGCCCGGTTCATCGCGCGGCTGCTGCTGCACGGCCCGCCCCCGCTGCTGGGCCGGGTCGCCTCGCTCCAGCTGACCGGCGCCCGCGTCACAGGGTGCCTGGACGTCTCCGGCGGCGTCGTCGAGCACTACGTCGAGTTCCGGCAGTGCCGCTTCGCGGACGAGATCCGGATGCCCGAGGCGCGGCTGCACACCGCCCGCTTCGTGGACTGCTACATCCCCCGGCTGGAGGCCGCCCGCCTCACCACCGAGGGGGATCTGCATCTGCCCCGGTGCAGCATCCCGGAGGGCGTCAAGCTCACCGACGCCACGATCGGCACCGACCTGATGCTGAACGAGGCCACCGTCGGCTCCGGGCGGCGCACCCGCGCCATCGCCGCCGACGGCGTCACCGTCTCACAGGAGCTGCAGGCCAGCCTGCTGCTCACGGACGGGCAGGTCAGCTTGCGCGGGGCCACGGTCGGCAGCTCGCTGCACATGTTCGGCGCGGTGCTGCGCAACCCCCGGGGCCGCTACGCGCTCTACGCGCCGCAGATGACCGTGGAGCAGGTCGCCAGCTTCGCGGACGCGAGCCGCGCCACGGCCCCGCAGATCTACGGCGCCACCCCGCCCACCGGCACCCGCTACGACTTCACCACCCAGGGCGGCACGAGATGGCGCACCAAGCACTTCGAGTGCACGGGCGGCATCGTGCTGGACGACGGCCGGTTCGGCTCCTCCCTCGTGATCGAGAACGCCCGGCTGGACCTCCAGCTCGACCAGGAGCTGTCGCTGCGCCGGATCACGGCCCCGCAGCTGAACTTCACCCCGCAGGCCCCCGAGCGCGGCCTGATCGTGCTGTCCGGCGCCACCGTGGACAAGCTCGTCGACCGGACCCGCAGCTGGCCGAGGGACCACCGGCTGTGGATGGCGGGCTTCGCCTACCAGCAGGCCATCCCCTGGGAGGGCCACTTCAACGTCCGCGAGCGCCTGCGGTGGGTGGCCACGGCCACACCCGAGTACGCGCCCGAGCCGTACGAGCAGTTAGCGGCGATGTACCGCAACACGGGCGAGGACACCAACGCGCGCGTCGTGCTGCTGGCCAAGCAGCGCCGCCGCCGCGAGACGCTGCCGCTGCCGGCCAAGGCGTGGGGGTACGTCCAGGACTGGACGGTGGCGTACGGCTACCGCCCCGGGCAGGCGGCCCTGTGGATGGGCGTGCTGTGGCTGACCGGCGCGCTGCTGTTCGACGCACACCGTCCGGAGCCGGTCAAGGGCGACGAGTCCCCGCACTGGAACGCCGCGCTGTACGCACTGGACCTGCTGCTGCCCGTCATCTCCTTCAACCAGGACACCGCCTGGAACCCGGCGGGCCGCTACCAGTGGCTGGCAGCGGCCATGATCGCGCTGGGCTGGATCCTGGCCACGACGGTGGCGGCGGGCGCGACACGGCTGCTGCGGCGGCAGTGAGCTGCGGCGACACCTCCGGGCCTGGAATCCTGGCGGCCTGCGCGGGCCGGTCCATCTCCTGATCCGCCCAAAGGGCTTAGGCTTACCGGTTGTGACAACCGCCCTACCGCTCTTCCCCCTCAACACGGTGCTGTTCCCGGGCCTGGTCCTCCCCCTCAACATCTTCGAGCCCCGCTACCGGGCCCTGCTGCGCGACCTCCTCGACCTGCCCGAGGACGTCCCCCGCCGGTTCGGCGTGGTCGCCATCCGGGACGGCAGCGAAGTGGCCCCGACCGCGACCGGGCTGCCCGAGTCCGCAGCACCCCCCGGCAGCGAGGCGGGCGCGGGCTTCGGCCCCGACCCGATCACCTCCTTCTACACCGTGGGCTGCGTCGCGGAAGCCTCCACCATCCGGGAGCGCGCCGGCGGCGAGCCGGACGGCGAGAACCTGGAGCCCGGAGCTCCCGGAACCGACGCTTCCGACCCGCGGACCAGCACCACCGGGTACGAGGTCCTGGCCACCGGCACCACCCGCTTCCGGCTGCTGTCCGTCAACGCCGACGGCCCCTATCTGACCGGCGAGACCGAGGAGATCCCGGAGGAGGAGGGCGACGGCGCCGGAGCCCTCGCCTCCGGGGTGCTGCGCGCCTTCCGCACCTACCAGAAGCGGCTGGCCGGCGCGCGCGAGCGGACCCTCACGGCCGGCCAGGAGCAGGACCTGCCGGACGACCCCTCGGTCATCTCCTACCTGGTCGCGGCGGCGACGGTGCTCAGCACCCCCGCCAAGCAGCGGCTGCTCCAGGCCCCGGACACGGCGACGCGGCTGACCGACGAGCTGAAAATCCTGCGCCGGGAGACCGCCGTGATCGGTAAGCTCCCGTCGCTCCCGCTCGTGGACCTCACCCGCAACCCCACGAGCCCGAACTGACCTACCCGACCGAGGGCGGCGCGAGGGCGATGGCGAAGAAGAAGACAGCGGCGGCGGCGAAGCGGTCCGCCGCGACCCCGGCCACCGCGGCGGCGGCCGAGGCCGGGGTCGCGTACACCACGCACTCCTACGAGCACGACCCGTCCGCCGCGTCGTACGGCGAGGAGGCGGCCGAGGCGCTCGGCGTCCCGGCCTCCCAGGTGTTCAAGACCCTGGTGGCGGACGTGGACGGGGCGCTGACCGTCGCCATCGTGCCCGTGGCCGCCTCGCTGGACCTCAAGGCGCTGGCCTCGGCGGTGGGCGGGAAGCGGGCCGCGATGGCGGACCCGGCGGCGGCCGAGCGGACGACCGGCTATGTGCGGGGCGGGATCTCCCCGCTGGGGCAGCGCAAGCGGCTGCCGACGGTGCTGGACGCCTCGGCGGCGGAGCACGGCACCGTCTGCGTCTCGGCGGGCCGCCGGGGGCTGGAGATCGAACTCGCCCCCCAGGACCTGGCCACCCTGACAGACGCCACCCTGGCCCCGATCGCCCGCCACTGAGGCCGGTCAGCGGCTACGGCTCCCGGGGCGCCTCCGGGGCGCCCCGTACGGTGCCCCGATGCCGGGAACGCGGGACGCGGGAGGTTCACAGCCGGGGCGTTCTCCGCTACGACCGTAGAAAGCCGCGGTGAACGGGAGGCCCGACCATGTCCAAGCGCACGCGGAAACGCCGGTGGCGGCTCAAGAAGGGCCGGGCGAACCACGGTCGCCGTCCGGCGTAGCCCACCCCTGCTGCACCGGAGGCGGGGCCGACCCCGCCTCCTTGAGCCACACCACGACCGTCATCACCAGATGCAGCGCCACCGCGGCCAGCGGCCACGCCAGCAGCGCCCCCTTGGCCTGCAGCTTCAGCGGGCCGTCGAACGTCGCGCCCTTCCCGGCGGCCCGCGCCGCCGCGGCCACGTCCGTGTCCGGGCCGAGCCACACACCCAGCCGCCAGGCGATCACGGATCCCAGCAGCGCACCGGCCACGAGCCCGACGACGACCCCGACGCCGCCGGAGCGCCGGACGAGGAACACCGCGGCGCCGGTCAGCAGGCCGAACCCGATGCCGAGCAGGACGAAGACGGCGTCGGCGCCGATGGCCTCCTCGCCCTCGGGGTCCTTGAGATAGACGGCCTTGCCGTCGGTGTACAGCGGCACCCGGGGGGCCAGCCAGAGCCACAGCAGCCCGAGGACCACACCGGCGACGGCCACGGCCAGCCCGCACACCACGCCCGCGCGCGCCTCGCGCCACACCTCGGGGCGCCCCTCGCCGGCATGCTCCGCCGCGGGCGGCGCCGGGCGCGTACCGGATCGGACGTCGCCCTCGGCGGCGTCCGCCGGGGGCGTGGCGGGGCGGGAGTCGTGGTCGGGTGAGGACGGCGTCGGTACGGTCACCCCGCTATCGTGCCAGGCCCGGGGCGCACCCTGCGGGCCGACCCTCGCACCGCGCGGCCCGCGGCTGCTGCCATGGCTGGTCGGGGTACATCCGTGCGCCCCGCAGGGGCGCGGGGAGCTGCGCGCGCAGCCACAGATCACGCGCACCCTGCGACGAGGCGGCACGGGGCAGCCCCGGCCCGGCAGAATCCGCAGGACGCGGGTCAGCGCACCGTCGCCCAGCGGTAGGCGCGCGTCGCCACGGCGAGCGAGACCGCGCCGACGGCGGCGCACACCGCGAGGTTCAGCGTGACCGCCCCCCAGTCCGGCCGGGCCTGGAGGGCGCGGCCCAGCGCCTCGACGCCGTACGTCGACGGCAGCAGGTCCCGCACCCACTGCAGCGGCAGCGGGAGCCGCCCGGCCGGCACCACTCCCAGCAGCAGCGCCGCCGACATGCCCAGCTGGCCGCAGACGGTGGCCAGCTCGGGCTTCGGGGCGAGCAGGCCGAGCGCGGCGCCGAGCCCGGCGAGCGCGGCCCCCGCCAGCGGGATCACCGCGACCAGCACCCACAGCCCGCCCAGCGGAAGGTGGAAGAGCAGGGCGCCGATGACGGCGGTGACGGCGACGCCGGGCACGGTGAAGGACGCGTACGCGGCGGCGGCGCCCAGCACGACGGAGGCGGGCGGCACGGGCAGCGTCGCGTAGTGGTCGAGGCCGCCGCTGGCGCGCAGCTGCCCGAAGTACTGCGCGAGCAGGTTCAGCGCCACGAACGCCACGACGAGCACGCTCGATCCGGCGACCACGGCGCGTGCCTCGGCGCCGCCGTCCACCACGCCGCGCATCAGCAGCATGATGCCGAGGGACTGGAAGGTGGCGACGAACAGCAGCGGGATCCGGGCGACGCGCGCCCGCGAGAGCTGGGCGCGGTAGACGGCACCCAGCGCCGGCCGCACCCGGGCGCGCGCGGCGAGCGGCGCGGGGCCGTCGCCGGGCCCGGCGGCGCCGTCCGCGCCCAGCGGCTGCGCCGGCGGTGCGGCGGCGGCCACCGCCCGGCCCTCCGCTGCGGCTGTACTCACGATGTGCCCCCACCCCTCACGTTCTCGCCCTTCACGCTCTCACCAGGCCCTCTGCTCCCCCGGAACCCTCGGCCCGCCCGCCGAGGGCCACATACACGTCCTCCAGGCTCGGCGTCGCCAGCCGGAAGTCGTCCAGCGCGGCGAACGCCGGGCCGCCGGTGACCAGGGCCACCGCCTCCCGCGCCTCCTCCGGGGTCAGCCGCAGCGTCCAGCGGCGCCCCGAGACGGCGGCGGCGGAGCGGAGCGCGGCGATCCGGGGGATGCCGAGCGGGGCCGCCTCGCGCCACACCAGCTCCAGGCGCACCTCCTCGCCGACGGCGGCCTTCAGCCCGCCGGGGGTGTCGCAGGCGATCACCCGGCCCCGGTCGAGTACGGCGACCCGGTCGAGCACGGTCTCCGCCTCGATGACGTTGTGGGTGACCAGCAGCACCGTGCTGCCGTGCTCGACGCGCCGCCGGTCCACGGCCGCCCACACCGCGCGCCGGGCGTGCGGGTCCATCCCGGTCGTCGGCTCGTCCAGCACCAGCAGCGGGCGGGCGCCCATCAGCGCGGCGGCCACGCACGCCAGCCGCCGCTCACCGCCGGAGAGCCGCTTGAGCGGGCGGTCCGCGAGCGGGCCGAGGCCCAGCTCGGCGAGGACGTCGTCGCGGGCCCTGCGGGCGGCAGGGGCCTCCATGCCGCGCAGCCGCCCGGTGGTCTCGGCGGCGAGCGCGACCGTCAGCTCGTCGAGGGCGCTGGACTCCTGGGCGAGGTACGCGAGCAGCCGGGCGGCCCGCCGCGGGTGCCGCACCAGGTCGTGGCCCAGCACCTCGACGCCGCCCTCGTCCGGCCGCAGCAGGCCGGTGAGCTGGCGTACGACGGTGGACTTGCCGGCGCCGTTCGGGCCGAGCAGGCCGAAGACCTCGCCCTGCCGGATGTCGAGGCTGACGCCGTCGCAGGCCCGGACGGCGGGGGCGGCGGGGCGGCGGCGCCGGGCGCGTGCCGCCGGGTACGTCTTGACGAGGCCGCTCACCCTCACGGCTGCCGAGGCCCGCGTGCGCGCGCTGTCCACCGAGCCTCCCGCCGCCTGCCGCATGGCCGTCCTCACGACCTACGAGGGTACGCGCCCGTTCCGGTGCGGCTCGTTCCAGGGGGCGGTGTCCAGCGGATCTTGCCGCCGGGAAGGGGGTGCCCCTTGCTGTCCGCCGCGGACTGCGGGCATGTGGACGGCTGGTCGCGCAGTTCCCCGCGCCCCTGGCGGGGCACGGCCCTGTGCCCCGCCAGGGGCGCGGCATCGTCCAGGTGGGCCCTGGCTAGTCGCCCGCCGGCGCGGGGTCCGAGGACGCGCCGGTGCGGGCGTCGACCTCGCGCCAGAACCCCGCCCGAATGGCATACCGGTCATGCTCGTCGATCTGGTCGTCCTTGTGGGCGAGCAGCCCGAACCGCGCCGCGTACCGGAGCAGTTCGCCGTCGATGCGGTGCGGGATGCGCGGGTACTCCCCGGAGAGCCGCTCCAGCTGCGCGTCCGCGCTGATCCGTTCGATCCAGCGGCGCGCGAAGACCTGGCCGACCTCGAAGGGGTCGCCGCTGACCGCGGTGATGTCCTCCTCGCGGTCCGCCCAGCGCTGCTCGGCCGTGGTGAGCTGGGCCAGCGTCGGCAGCGCGGCGATCTCGGGGGGCTCGCCGGGCACGGCGCGCTCGACCCAGCCCCGGTCGGAGGACCAGCGCAGGGTGGCGCCCTGACCGCCCGCGGGGGCGCCGGCGGCGGGCGCGGCGGCCCCGGGCCTGCCGAGCCCGGCGAGGTCCTTGGGCGTGGGCACGCCGCCGTCGGCGCGGTGCGGCGGGGCCCCGGAGCCCGCGGGCTGGGCGCCGCCCGCTGCGCCCTTGCCCGCGTCCGGCGCGCTGCCGCCCTCGCGGCCCTGCTCGGTTCTGGCGGGCCGGCCGCCGGGCGGGGCCGGGGGCCCGCCGCCGGGCTCGGCGGGCGGCCCATGGGTGCCGTTCTTGGACGTGGCGGCGGGCGCACCGGAGGCATCCGGGGTCTCGGGCAGCGGCGCGGAGAGGATCGCGGCGATCTCGGGGCGGGGCTCCGG
>NZ_JAAKZZ010000385.1 GCF_011045075.1 Streptomyces boncukensis | reverse complement strand
GGCCAGGGGGCCTAGATATCGCGGAACGTCTCGATCTGCGCGCCGACCTCGTTCAGCCGCTCCGCCAGATCCTCGTAGCCGCGGTTGATGACGTAGACGTTCCGCAGTACCGACGTCCCCTCGGCCGCCAGCATGGCCAGCAGCACGACCACGGCGGGCCGCAGCGCGGGCGGGCACATCATCTCCGCGGCCCGCCACCGGGTCGGCCCCTCCACCAGCACCCGGTGCGGGTCCAGCAGCTGGAGCCGGCCGCCCAGCCGGTTGAGGTCCGTCAGATAGATCGCCCGGGTGTCGTACACCCAGTCGTGGATGAGCGTCTTGCCCTGAGCGACGGCGGCAATGGCCGCGAAGAACGGCACATTGTCGATGTTGAGCCCGGGGAACGGCATCGGGTGGATCTTGTCGATGGGCGCCTCCAGCTTGGAGGGCCGCACCGTCAGGTCCGTCAGCCGGGTACGCCCGTTGTCCGCCGCGTACTCCTCGCTGCGGTCGAAGTCGAGCCCCATCTCCTCCAGGACGGCCAGCTCGATCTCCATGAACTCCGCCGGCACGCGCCGCACCGTCAGCGTCGACTCCGTCACCACGGCCGCCGCCACCAGGCTCATCGCCTCGACCGGGTCCTCGGAGGGGGAGTAGTCCACGTCGGTGTCGATGTCCGGCACGCCGTGCACGGTCAGCGTCGTCGTCCCGACGCCCTCCACCCGCACACCCAACTGCTCCAGGAAGAAGCACAGGTCCTGGACCATGTAGTTGGACGAGGCGTTGCGGATGACGGTGACCCCGTCGTGCCGCGCGGCGGCCAGCAGCGCGTTCTCGGTGACGGTGTCCCCGCGCTCGGTCAGCACGATGGGCCGAGTGGGGGACACGGACGCGTCGACCTCCGCGTGGTACAGCCCCTCGGTCGCGGTGACCTCCAGCCCGAAGTGCCGCAGCGCGCTCATATGCGGCTCGACGGTCCGCGTCCCGAGGTCGCACCCGCCCGCGTACGGAATCCGGAACCGATCCATCCGGTGCAGCAGCGGGCCGAGGAACATGATGATGCTCCGGGTCCGGCGCGCCGCCTCCTCGTCGATGTCCTCCAGATGCAGCTCGGCGGGCGGCACGATCTCCAGATCGGCCCCCTCGTTGATCCACCGGGTGCGCACCCCGATGGAGGTGAGCACCTCCAGCAGCCGGTAGACCTCCTCGATACGGGCGACCCGGCGCAGCACCGTGCGCCCCGAGTTGAGCAGCGAGGCGCACAGCAGGGCGACGCAGGCGTTCTTGCTGGTCTTGACATCGATGCTGCCGGAGAGACGCCGCCCGCCGACGACACGCAGATGCATGGGCCCGGAGTAGCCCAGTGACACAATCTCACTGTCGAGCGCCTCGGAGATCCGGGCGATCATCTCAAGGCTGATGTTCTGGTTCCCGCGTTCGATGCGGTTGACGGCGCTCTGACTGGTTCCGAGCGCGTCGGCGAGCTGTGACTGGGTCATGCCACGGTGCGCCCGCGCGTCGCGAATGAGCTGCCCGATGCGTGCGAGGTAGTCGTCGGTCATGGAATGACGTTATCTCAGATGTGAGATAGGGGTGAACCCGGGGGTCCGTTTCGGTGACGCGTACACCGCCGGCAGCCGCAGGGCGGCCAGATCATGGACATGGGGAGCGGCCCGGGGTCGCGCGGCGGCCCGTAGACCACCCGACGGGTGAGCGGCCCGGTCCGCGAGCCGTCCGGCCGTACGCGGTAGACGGTGATCGTCATCATGCCTGGTCCCTCCTGGTCCCTTCGCTTCAACTACGCGATGTGCCCGCATCGTTGCTGTGTGCTGCGTAGGCTTGCCAGCAGGTCTGCGTCCCACGGTGAGAGCGGGATGCGAGCGCAGCGAGGGAGGAACGATGGCGTTCCAGCCGCAGGAATTGACCCCGACCCGGTCCATGCGCCACTTCTACGGCGCGGAGCTGCGCCGCTGCCGGATAGCGGCCGACCTGTCGCTGGTGAAGCTGGCGGACGTGGTGGCCAGCAGCAAGTCGACCCTGGCACGCGTGGAGACGGCTCAGCTGATGATTCCGCCGGGCCTGTCCGAGGCCCTGGACGCCGCGTTCGGCACGGACGGCCACTTCGTGCGGCTGTACGCGCTGGCACGGAACGAGGTCCATCCGGACCAGTACCGGCGGCACATGGACTTCGAGCATCGTGCCCGGGTCATCGAACACTATGCGACCCAGGTCGTCCCTGGCCTGGTACAGACCGAGGCGTATATGCGCGCGCTGTTCGCGCTGTCGCCGCGCAACACGCCGGAGGTGATCGAGGAGAAGGTCGCCGCCAGGCTCGGCCGCCAGGAACGGCTGCGGTCCGCCAACCCGCCACGGTTCGCCGCGATCCTGGAGGAGACCGTGCTGCATCGACCGGTCGGAGGCCCGCAGGTGATGCGGGAGCAACTTGCGGCTCTGCTCCCGCTGATGCACACGGAGAACACCCTGGTTCAGGTGGCGCCCGTAGGCCATGACGCGCACATTCTGATGTACGCCCCGCTCGTCCTGATGCGGCTCCCGGATGGCATGACGGCGGCGTGGGAGGAGGGCCGGTACACCGGGCGGCTGAGTGAAGACGCCGAAGAAGTCGAGCAGTTGCGGGGGTTTTACGATGCGCTCAGGGCAACTGCCCTCTCGCCGCAGGACTCTGCGGCGGTGATCCAGCGCGCGATGGAGGAGTACGAGCCATGCGATCCCCCGGAGTCGACCTGAGCACAGCCGCGTGGCGGAAGTCCAGCTACAGTAACTCCGACGGCGGTGACTGCGTCGAGATCGCGGAGAACTTCCCCGGCGCCGCCCGCTGGCGGAAGTCCAGCTACAGCAATGACGACGGCGGCGACTGCGTCGAGGTCGGCGACGGCTTCCCCGGCGTCGTCCCCGTCCGCGACAGCAAGGCCCCGAACGGACCTGCCCTCGTGGTTCCGGCCGACGTCTGGTCGGCGTTCATCGAGAGACTCAAGCGCTGACGCGTAGCTGCGCGAGCGGTGGCCGCCCGGGAGCGCGCGGGCGGCCACCGCAGGTTGGCGAGTTGCGCTCCAGGCGCACGGGCCGTTGCGATCGGGTCAAGTCCGGGTGCGAACGCCGGCCTGGTCAGGGTTCCGCGTCTACCGCGACCAGGGCATGTGCCGGGCGCGTTCTGGTGGGTATAGACCTATAGAGGTCTGGGTAACACTTTGCGCCTCCGGGGGATTTGAAGGAAGCGTGTCGATTCGCGGTGGCCGTGGGGGTCACCGCGTAACTCTTCCGTGGGGGGAAGACGATGCGCATACGAGCAAGACGGGCGGCCGTGGCGGTTGTGGCCGTCCTGGCGTTAGGCGCCACCGTCACACCTGCCGTAGCCGGGCCGGACGACGACAGGCCGTCGTCGGCGTGGGGCAGGGGTGGCGAGAAGGCGGAGATGCCGCCGGTGAAGGTGGGCAAGACGAAGGCCCCCGCCTCGTCGAAGCAGGCCGAGCCGTCCAAGGCGCTGGCGGAGTGGCGGGCGGCGCAGAAGAAGCACGCCGAGGGCTCGGAGAAGGTGCGCCGGGGGCTCGCACCGGCTCCGGAGGAGGTCGTCCCGAAAGGCCAGGGCGATGTCCCCTGGCACCAGATCTCCGATGTCCGGGTGACGGACTCCCTGGTGGCCCGGATCAACTACTCCACCGGAAACCTGATGCTGGCGGCGACGGACTTCGACGTCGCGGGTGTCGGCAAACCGCTCCAGCTCGCCCGGACGTACAACTCCCTGGACGCCCCGTGGGGCAAGGTCTCGCAGCGCTGGTGGCAGGGCTATGAGCGCTATCTGCGCATCCTGGACGGCGAGAGCAGGGTGGTGCTGTACGACGCGACGGGCGGCTCGGTCGCCTTCACCAAGAAGTCGGACGGCAGCTTCGCCACGCCGAAGGGCTACCGCCTGGACCTGGAGCAGAAGTCGGACCGGACGTACGTCGTCACGGACCGGGCGTCCGGGATGAAGGACACCTACAGCGAGTGGGGCACGCTGCTGAAGGTGACCGACCGCAACGGCGGCCACATCCTGGTGGACCAGCACGACGAGGGTGAGGAGCACAAGGGCTTCAAGCTGACCGACTCCCGCTCGGGCCGCTTCGTCGACCTGGTCAAGACGTACCCGTCGCAGTGGCAGGCGAAGGACAACACGGGCCGAACCGTCGTCCTGGACCTGGACGAGTCCGGCAACCTGGCCAAGACCACGGACACCGAGGGCAAGGCGACCGGCTACTCCTACGACTCGGACGGCCGGCTGACGAAGCTGACGACGCCCGAGGGCCGGGTCACCGTCTTCACGTACGACGCGCACAGCCGTGTCACGTCCATGACGCGGGCGACGGACTTCGACGGCTCGGGCGAGACGGGCCCGACGTACACGTACGACTACACGGCGGACGCCCCCGGCAAGGCGGGCGAGACCAAGGTCACCGACCCGGCGGGCAACACCACCACCTACAAGCACGCCGCCGACGGGGAGGTCACCAAGGTCACCGACGCGCTGGGCCACGAGCGCGAGCGCACCTACGACGCCAACCGGAACGTGGAGACGGCCACGGACGCGATGGGCGTGGGCGGCGACCCGGCCAACGTCACCACCTACGGCTGGGACGCCCGCTCGAACCCCACGACGGCCGAACTGCCGACGGGCGCCGCCTCGTCCCTGACCGGCTACCGCACCATCGCGGGCGCGGACGTGCCGGGCAAGATGACGGACGCGGACGGCGTCAGCGTCTCCTACAGCTATGACGACGCGGGG
Source organism: Streptomyces boncukensis (assembly GCF_011045075.1). Lineage (GTDB taxonomy): Bacteria > Actinomycetota > Actinomycetes > Streptomycetales > Streptomycetaceae > Streptomyces > Streptomyces boncukensis. Next base: position 2,421 of record NZ_JAAKZZ010000385.1, on the reverse strand, counting down.
AACACGACGAAAGAGACGGTCTCCGGCGAGCAGGGCGGCACCCGCACCTTCACCTACAACCCCGAGAACGCCACCTGCGGCGGCTTCGAGGGCCAGCGGTGCGAGGTGAAGGACGCCAACGGCAAGGCGACGACGTTCCACTACGACGCCAAGGGCAACCTGACCAAGGTCGCCCCGCCGTCCCCGATGGGCGAGACGGCCTACACCTACGACGCGGCGGGCCGCCCGGTGACCTCCACCGACGGCCGAGGGGTGAAGACGTCGTTCACGTACGACGAGCGCGACCGCATCACCGAGGTACGCGGCCCGAACAGCTGGGCGGAGTACAGCTACGACGGCGACGGGAACGTCACCCGGCGCTCGGACGCCACGGGCATCACCAAGTACGCCTTCGACCCGCTGAACCGGGAGACGATCCGCACCCTCCAGGACGGCTCGCAGACGGTGCTGAAGTACACGGCCGAGGGCAACGTCGAGTCGTACACGGACCCGAACGGCACGGTGAAGTACACGTACAGCAAGACGCACAAGCTGCTGACGCTGACCGACCCGCAGGGCAAGAAGACCGAGTACGAGTACAACGCGAACGACGCCCGCACGCAGACCAGTTTCCCCGGCGGCACGGTCGAGAGGGTCGACCGGGACAAGTCCAACCGTCCGAAGCGGATCAAAGCGACGTCGACGGCTGAAGGAACCCTCACGGACCTGTCGTACTCATACGCCTACACCGCGGGCGGCAAGCAGATCGACGGCCGGAAGATCCGCACCCGTACGGACGCGGCGAACGGCCTGAAGCGCGGCTACGAGTACGACTCGGCGGGCCGCCTCACCTTCACCAGGGAGACGAAGGGGTCGGAGACCAACAACAGCTGGCTGTACTGCTACGACAAGGCGGGCAACCTCACCTCGCAGGGCATCGAGGCGGGCTGCCCGGGAGGCTCGACGTACGACTACAACGACGCCTCCCAGATCACCGCCAAGAACGGCTCGTCCGAGGGCTGGTCGTACGACAAGGCGGGCAACGAGACAGCGGGCAACCCGACGGAGAGCTCGTCCCGCTCGAACGGCGTCTGGAACGACTTCTCCCAGCAGACCGGCATCACGCAGGGGGGCAAGGAGTTCGAGGTCACGTACGCCAGCACCGACAACTCCGAGCGCACCCGGTTCGGCGACACCCTCCTGCACCACGGCCCGCTGGGCCTTTCGGCCCAGACGAAGGCCGGATCGGACATGACGTTCGCCCGGGAGCCGGGCGGTACGCTCAACTCGTTCCGGACAGAGCAGGCGGGTCTGAAGACCGAGAGCACCTTCTACTACCTCACCGACGCGATCGGCACGACGGAGGCCGTCGTCGACGACAAGGGCGAGAAGGTCAACTCGTACTACTACAGCCCGAGGGGCGTCACCGTCCCCACGGAGAAGGTCCCCCAGCCGTACCGCTTCGCGGGCAGCTACCAGGACCCCACGCAGCTCTACCACAACGCGGCCCGCTACTACGACACCCGCACGGGCCGCTTCACCCAACCCGACCCGTCCGGACTGGAGGCCAACCCGTATCTGTATGCGGGCGGCGACCCCACCAACCGTATCGATCCCAGTGGACTGGCCTGGGGGCCGATCCCGGGAGTGATCAAGAAGTACACCAAGAAGTTCGCATCAGGACTCTGGAAGTACTCCAAGGGCTTCACGGGGGCTTGGGGCGTCGCCTGTTATGCGTACAATTCCTTCAAGGACAAGGACGAACCAGGTCAGTCGATCCTCCAGCAGTTCGGTGCCGAATCAAGACAGTTCTTCGGATGCCTGAACAACTGGGGAGCTTGGGCATTCTAAACCTCAGGTGAGACAGCTGCCTCGGTGGCTGGCACGCCAGGTGCCGAGGCAGCTTGGCTACGAGGCAGGGGAGACATAGTGAGGCGGGAAAGAGCGAAGCATTTCATCCTTGGTGCTCTTGCCACCTCAGCCACATGGGGGCTCCTGGTCTTCTTCATATACGTGGTGTTCAAGGGCGAAGGGCTCCCGGAGGCTGCGGGGCGCGGCGCTGGGACATTCTCTCTGTGGTTTACCGGCCTCATGGCACTACTGCTGGTCACCTCGGCCGCACGCTATGCCGTGCCGAGGCTGAAGGTGCTGTGGTCGGCATGTGTGAAACCTATTCGCAGGATTCCGGTGATCCGGAGCCTTCCACGCCGGAAGCAGGTAGTTCCCAGGCAGCAGCAGCATTGATGAGCCGCTGTACGCAGGCAGAGCTGGCAGGGGGAGAAGCGTATGGCCGACGGGTACGACCTGCGCGCTCGCCTCGCCCTCGCCTTGCGCTGTGGCGGAGCTGTTGCCGCCTGCGGAGCCGTTGGCGCGGTGCTGTCGTTGGCGGGCTTGCCGCACACCGGCACCTACGCTGGCGCGGCTGGGGCGGCGGTGTGGGGC